>CAYWKZ010000112.1:0-7956 GCA_964459115.1 uncultured Leptolinea sp.
TACGGATGACAAATCATCCCTTGAAAAAGCAATCGCTTCAGAAAATGACGCATCGCCTGTTGCCACCATCGTTATGGATGACAATTCATCTCTTAAGGAACCCGTCCTGATGGAGGATAAAGCACAGTCTGTTATTCCTGTCATTTTGGATGATAAAACATTGACTGATGATGGCGCCTTTTTAGAAGATAAAGCGTCGTCCATCGTCCCCGTCGTTTTGGATGAAAAATCTGATGCAGAGCCCCAGCTCCGCAGTCTGAACAAGATCCAGCCTGAAACCGAGGATCTTGCGTTATCTGCTGCCGAAACCGGTGACCTGCTGATCAGCCCTCGATCCGAAATTATTGATGAAAGTCAAACTGTGATTCCGGTGATAACTGTGACTGACAGTAATGGTAAGTTATTATCAAAATCAAATGCTGATGAAGAAGATCTTGAAAAAACATCTGATAACACGCTGATTGGAAATGTTGATAAAACTCAGGAGAAAGACGGAAACAGCCCGGTCGATGACACTGGTAAATCTCTGGAGAAAGACGGCGGCAATCCGATTGAAGACACTGATAAATCTCTGGAGAAAGACGGCAATAAGCTGATCAATGATACTGACAATATCGCTGAAGACGATAAACTTGAGGTTTCACAGTTATCTTCCGGTTTGTCCGAGTTTGCATTAGCTGATCTCAAAGATTTGCTGTCTGATGAACAGCTGCAGGATCTTAAATCCGTAATCGATGAGAAATGGCTGGAAGAAAATGCTGCTGCGCTTTTGGAAGAAACGCTGAAGGAATTGGCAAAACAGAATCTTACGGAAGAAACGCTTTTGAAATTAGACGAAATTCTTTCTTCCCAAAATAGTGCTCCGGTTCTGTTAAAATCATTGAGTCCTTCTGTATCTATAGAGGGAAGTTTAGAGGAGATTCAGCTGGTTTCACCGGACGGCGGCACTGTGACGACAGGGATGGTTCCCCTGGAATGGAACTATTCTTATGATGAGAACTCTGCTTCAATGGAAGTGCAGTTTCAGGTTTCTATGACCATTGTTACGGGAAAAGACAAAGTAAACCTGAGCACAACCGTTTCCTCTGTGTCCTGTTCAAAGGGAAGGTGTACCTATACCGCTGATCTGAGCACTTATAAAAAGGCAACAGTCACCTGGGATGTCACCGGATCGTATGAGTCGGGTTCAACCATCAAAACCGTAATATCGAAAGGCTCCCGCACATTTACACTCAATATCCCTGACTCTACTCCGACCCCGACCCCGACCGCTACCCCGACCGCTACCCCGACCTCTGCTCCGAAACCGAAGCCGAAGGCGCCGGTGCAGGAATGCCCGACTGGACGCTATATCGTGCGGAATCTGGGATTTTATTGGGCTCCCTCAGAAAATGCCGAGAGCTACCTTGTCGAATGGTGGAACGATAAAGGACAAAAAGGCAGCCTGACCCTCAGCAACAGTGATGTGACCTGCCAGAATAAGCGCTGCATTGCCAATGCGACCCTGCCGGGCGTCGGTAACTATGCCTGGACAGTCACCGCGAAAAATGAGTCCGGCACCGCCCGCTCCGGGGAGATGAAGTTTGAGATCGCCTCAAACATCACGACCCCGCAGGCTTACCGTCCGGACGGGACGATCGTCAACCGGACGTACCCTTCCTTTGAATGGGAAGATGTGCGGGACGGAGCGATCGAATACCGCATTCAGGTGGTCGGGAAATATGACAGCCGCATTCGTATGGACCGCTGGTACAATGTCAACGATATCTATGTCGGGAATCGCATCTGTTATGTAAAGACGGATCTCTTCCTTCCTGCCGGGACCTACAGCTGGCGTGTCCAGGCACGGAATAAGGATTTCTCTTCCGGTTGGTCATCCTGGCGTGATTTCTATGTGGAATGTGATTACTGCAATTACAACAATGTCTACTATAATACTTACGCCAACACGGTTCCGAGCTGTTCCTTCCCGACGGGCACGATCACGGTGAACAATCCCGAATTCCAGTGGCGGACGCTGACCGGCGCTTCCTACTACATGGTGAAACTGCAGGATGCTGCCGGCAGGACTCTGTTTGAGAAACAAGTCTCTAATTCCAACTGTACGATCGAGCTGTGCACCTGGAACCCTGACTATACGCTGACGAAAAATGGCAATTATACCTGGTCTGTGTCCGGATACGGCGGGAACGGAGCCCTGTGGAACAATGCTTTCGGCTCCTTCACTTATCAGGGAACAGTGGCAATGAAGGCGATGAGTTTCCTGCGTCCGGCACAGAATGGCTATCTGACGGATGAAGCGCCGGTGATCCTCTGGACGGATCCGGGTGAGGCTGCGGCATTGTTCCACATTGAGATCTTCTCCAATGCCAATGTCCAGCTCTTCAGCGCGGACCTGAACCGGGAACAGGCCTGGTGTGACGGGAATACCTGCTCCATCGAGTTCAAGACGATCCCGGATGCAGAAAATTACCGCATCACAGTCACTCCTTATTCGGAATTCAACACCAGGGGCGACATGATCTCGCTGGTCTTCAGCAAGGGCGGCAGAGTGCTGAAGCTCTCCTCCCCGAAGGAAGGCGCGGTGGTGTCTACCCGTCCGATGTTCCGCTGGCCTCTGGAGGGCGGTGAATCAACGGCTTACCAGCTGCTCCTTACGGATGCACAGAACAACGTGACCACGATCTCACCGCTCGTTTGCGGTGCGGTAGGGGTGACCTGTGAAGACGGTGAAGCCTTCTACTCACCGGCGTCTGCATTGCCGGTTGGGGATTATACAGTAAGGCTTTCTGCCGCAGGTATGAATGCCCTCAGTGATGAGGTTCACATCACCGTGAAGTAGAATTAAGGAAACACTGATTTATTCGGGCTGAGTCAAAGTGACCTGTTTTCGTTGACTCAGAATTGAGTCAACAGAACAGGTTGCATTGACTCGTTTGCCGCGGATTAAACATTAATCAGCGTTTCCTTAAATAAACAGCCAACAAAAACGGCGGGGCTGAAAGGCCCCGCCGTTCGTTCGGTTTTTCTTTTTATCAGTAACCCGGTGTATAACTGCTCAATCCGTATGTTCGATGATCCATATCCTGGGTCCAGTGCGGAAAATCGGCATTAACGCCGACTGCCGGGCTTGCGTAATTGGTGCTGTCGATAAAGTTATAGGCAGTGCTGGTTCTGGTTTCACCGACAGCTACGATGGCGAAGGTATAGGTGCCGGATTTCTTCGGCGGGCACAGATAGGTGTAGCCGGAAAGGTTCCGTGAGGAGTCTACAAACTGGTTGTTGATATAGAATTCCACCTGGTAGGCATTTGTCACCTGATAATAAGTTTTCGGACATTTACCGTTGTCGGTAGAATAGAAGTCCGGGTACCACTTCAGGATCTGTGGGGTACCCTGGGAGACCTTTTGGTCGGAAGAGCCGGAGGTGCCGTTCACCTGGAAATCGTACCAGATGGTCTGACCGAAGCTATTGCCCTCTGTACCGCGCATCTGCCACCAGGCGGTGTATTCGCCGTTGGAAGCCGGTGTGGTGAACGGAACGGATACTTCATACTTTTCGCCCGGAGCGACAAGTTTGGTGATCTTCACGGAAGTCGGCCCAAAGACAGAGCCTTTGACGTAGTTGAAGCTGTATGTGGAATCCCAGGTGCAGGTGCCGGTGTTCTGGATGTTCCAGGTTTTAGTGGCGCTCATGTTCGGCAGCAGGACAGTGCGGTCCGGGAGGCTGACATCGCTGATGAACATCATACCGTTGCGGCAGCCGGACTGGTTGTTGGCGCGGGGGCCTTCCACTTCGGCGGGGCTGACCTCACGTGAGATCACGATGTCTTCAGCCGGGGCAGTGACCGGGTTATAGGCCTGTGCCGGACGGGTGATGGAAGGAGCGATGCGGTCAGAGTAATCTCTGGCGAAATATTCATCCGCGATCTTCTGCGCAGTACCGTCCTTGAACATTTCGCGCATGACGTTGTTGAGCTCCGGGATCAGTGTTGAACCCTTCTGGGCACCGTAAGCGTATTTTTCATTCATGACATTGCTGTTCACGAGAATGATGGAGGAGTCGTTCTTGTACTGGGAACGGTAGACGTCTTCATCGATCAGAACCATGTCGACCTGACCATCCTTCAGTGCCCGGATGGTGTCTTCATTCTTCGAGAAGGTGAAGATGTTGATCGGGGAGATCTTGCCGCCCATCAGCAGGTTCGTGGCGACCCACTGCTCAAAGCTTGTCCCTTTCAGGACGCCGAGCTTGAAATTGCGGATGTTTTCTTCCGTTACGGGGTTACCGGCACGGCAGAGGATCACACCGCCCGCCTGATAATATGCATTCGTGTAGTCAATGGATTTCAGCCGTTCATCCGTGATGGAAAAACCACCGCCGATCAGGTCAACCTGATCGATCAGAAGGGCGTCGATCAAGCCGTCAAAGGCCATGTTGATCGGTTTGACCTCGATGCCCAGACGGCTGCCCATTTCTTTCACAAGGGCGATGTCCAGACCGTCCAGGTCGGTGCCTTCTGTGTAAACGAAGGGGTAGTAATCAGGCGCTACGCCGAAACGCAGCACGCCGGCGCTTTTGACGTCAGCCCATTGGTCAGCAGCTGTGCTCAAGCTTGTGACCGTCAGCAGTACGGTCAGGACGATGAGCAGAATATTCACTTTTTTTGTCATTGTCTTCTCCTTACATAGAAAGCCTTATCGTATATTATATCAGAAGTCATTTGGATCATAAAATCCGGATACGCCTGCTGAATTTTATTCCGGAAGGCATGGAAGGTATCGGCGCGGGTGTAAATATTCTATCATCCTTCCCGCGCCGGTTATTGTGGGGCTGCAAGCTACACACCCCGCTTTCCTTACGGCACATATTACGACTCACTCGCATCAGCGATGTTTACCTTTTTTATATCGTAACTGTTCAGAACCCGGGGTGACGCACATGGTGACAGGCCCCGTGTGCTCGGTTCCGAACAGTTACTTCATATTCACGTAAAATCTATGAATCTAAAGCGCATCCTCATGAATGTTGATCTTATGCTTCATCCGTGACGCCGCTGAAAGCGTTGACAGTATCATTCATAAAGAAATCCACTGAAGGTTCCCCGGCGTTCTGAGCTTCTGCGCCGCCCGGGAAATCACCGGGACCGCCCATTCCATCGGGCGGCATCATGCGCATACCTTCCGGACCATCAGGCCGCATCGGAGGCATCCCTTCCGGTCCGCCCTGGAACCCGCCGCGTCCGCCGGGACCGCCCATTCCGCGGCCCATCAGGTCAAACAAGCTGCGCATATCGGTGAAAGCAGCGATCTGCTCCGCGGTGGCCTCAGCTTCCGGGTTTCTTTCCCTGACGATCGAAAGAATAGCTTCAGCAGCTTCCAAAGTGATGGAAATGCTTCCGTCTTCATTCATGGTAAAGCCCTCGATTTCAGAGAACTCAGCTTCCGGCCCACCCCGGAATCCGCCCGGTCCGCCGGGACCGAATCCACGGACATCGGTACCGGTATAGACCTGACGGGAAGCATCGGAAAATCCGGTAACAGTCGCGATGTCATAAAGTCCATCTGTTTCTGTACCCTCGACATCACCGCCGACATAGACATGATACGTTTCACCGACTTTGAATTCCGGTGAACTGATAACCGCACCGCGATATCCGCGGTTGTTGGAACCGGTCGTCTCATCTTTGTCCGGATCATAAGCAAAAATTACTTTTCCTTCGTTATCGGTAACAATGATTGCCTCATCCGATGCCTGATCGGAAGCAAACTGAAGGTTCATGGTAACTTGTTTCGACTGTGTTTCAGCCCAATCCATGGTTGAACCGGTCGCTACGACATAGCCGCCGTTCACATAGGAACCGCGGTCGCTGTCCAGTCCGGAATCGGACATCGGCTTGGCTGCAGAAATCACAACACCGCCGTTCACAACCAGATAACCGTTGGAATCGACACCATCGCCTTCAGCGCCCAGACCGGCAACGATATGAAGTTCTCCACCATTCATGGTAAGGACCGAAACATTGTCTTCATTAACGTTCATGCCGTCATCCTGAGACTGGATATTGACTTTACCACCGTTGATGGTAAGGTGGAGTTCCGAGTCCATACCTTCAAAACCGGCAAAGACATTCAAAACACCATTGCCCTTTTCCTGTCCGTCAATGAGCATGGAGCTGAAAGAATAGAAGGTACCGTCGATTTTACGCTGTTTTTTCTGTACCTTGACTTCCGCGGTAGAGTCCTCATTCTTGAATTTTGTTTTCAGCATGCGGTAAATATTGGTACCGGTAAAATTGTTGACGCTGTCATCAGCAATGATCACCTTTGCACCTGAATCGCTGATATCAACTTCCGGTCCATAGGTTTCACGCTCTTCCCATGTGTTGTCAGCTTCGTAAACGCTGTAAAAAACCAGAGCCGGCGCAACATCACAGCTCACATCCACCCCATTCAGGATCAGCGTGACCTTCGCATTCTCATCAGCAAAAGTATCATCCTGATCGCCGAGGTCGATCCAAACCTGTCCATGCCAGGCGCCGGAAAGTTCATAAGTTCCGGGTTTCGTAATGTGCAGCACAGGATTATTTTGGGCTTCTTCCTCACTATGCATCATGTGTACCGGTACATCATTCCCCTGTATCGGCAGATTTGCCCAGATATATTCGCTGTATTCCTCAACCGGGTAGTAATACACCCACTCCCAATCATCATCATAAAAAACTTTTTTGTATCCATCCGTATTCACTTCGGGATAATAGAAAATATCGTGGGCAATATAGACTGCGTCCTCACCCGAAGGTTTGGCGCCGGTGTAGTATTCCGCAGGGGCGTTCTTCACCTCATCGTGCACAACGGTGGGATCCGCATGCCAGGTATAGTCATAATCCGGGACAATTTCACCATCCATCGTAACACTGTCGGTGTTCAGCACAAGATGATGAATATTCTCAGACGCATCCCCCATCTCTGCTCCGATTAACAGAGCAGACAGGGACAATAAAAATAAACTGATTTTTCTTATGTTTTTCAATTTGATTCTCCTGATCTGCAGAAATTATTTTGAACCTTCTGCATAGATTTTCCTGATTGAGAATTATAAATTCCCAAATAAATTTATTATAATCGCATAACCTAAGGAAAACCTTAGAGATATGAAACTGTTCGGAAGGTATCATCCTGTAGGTCTTTCGAGAGTTTATCGGGGCGATAGACATAAATCAATCCGCGATTTTCCCTGAAACACAGCGGGAGTACCCGCAGCCCTTTCCTGTTCAAACGCAGGTTCAGATTTCGGAAATGAGTGTGTCAATGGGGTCTGACCCCATTGACACATAATTTTTTTTCCGACCCCCATTTTTTCAAAAGAGATTGCGCTTAAAGCATATGTACGGGAAAAACGTACAAATGAAATTGAAAAGAGGAAATATAAAATGAAAAAATCTATTTTATTTGTTGGAATGATGCTGTGCCTTTGTTTGATTGCCGGTACAGCAATGGCTGATACGTATAATAATCAAATGGGCCAGCCCCCGATGGGTGGTCCGCAAATGAATGGCGGACAGGGCGGACAAATGCAGGGACAGCCCCCGATGGGCGGTCCGCAGATGAATGGGGGACAGGGCGGACAAATGCAGGGAGAGCCGCCGATGGGTGGTCCGCAGATGAACGGCGGACAAGGCGGACAGATGCAGGGACAGCCCCCGATGAATCTGGCTGCGGTGACTGCTGACGATGCTGAAAGCATCAGCCTGCTTGCCGAAGCGGATTCTGATTCCGATGTTTTGGACAGCATTGAAGACGGAACTGTACTTGAAGTCCTTGAAGAGGATGGTGATTATACAAAAGTCAATATCAAAGGAACCATCGGATATGTTCTGACCAGCCTTCTCTCTGAATTGACGCCGGAAGACGGACAGGAACCTCCTGCCAGACCGGAAGACGGTCAGGAACCTCC
>CAYWKZ010000112.1:8056-10697 GCA_964459115.1 uncultured Leptolinea sp.
CCGGCCAAACCCGAAAACGGTCAGCAGATGCCCGGACAACCGGATGGACAGATGGTGAAGTCACAACCGGCGATGGATGGAGTGAATAAACAGAATAATGATTCCCTGGAACCCGGTATTCAAAATTTCTTCAAAGCTTTTCTGAACTTCCTGACCGGGAAGAACACAAACAATTAGGATCGGTTTCCGGAAGGTCTCAGCAGGGACATCCGCCGCAGAACGGATTGTCCCTGCTGATCCCGGACCGCGGTTTTTAGAGATCTGCTGTATGATAAAATAGCATAAATACAGATTGAATGGAACGGAGAACAGACGCCTTTGTGAACCAGGATGAACTTTTTCAAAACAACGAAGCATTCATTTTGCGGACGGCTTCCTTCGTGCTTGGGCGTCCGGTCAGCCGCTCTGACGATGAATACAGCATTGCCCTTTCAGCTTTCTGGGAGGCTGCGCAGCATCATGATCCCTCGAAAGGTTCCCTTCAGACGTATGCTTCGGTGGTCATCCGTCATAGACTGATCGATTATATCCGCTCCAACAAACAGTACGGGCAGGAGATCTCTGTCGAGCCGGAAGTCTTTGCCGGGGAAATGAGTGATTCAAGTGAAATTGAAGGGCTGCGGGCTTCGATCGAAAAAAAACTGGTTCGGGACATGCCGGACAGGACCCTCACGGAAGAGATCGGAGAGCTTGCGCTGATCCTGCAGCGTTACGGGATCGATTTCTTTGATCTTCCCGGTTCCTGCCCAAAGGCACGCAAGACCCGGTCCGTATGCCTGAAAGCGGCGCGCTTTGTCTGCGCGGTTGCCGGGCTTCTGGAAAGACTGCGGAGGACGCTCAAACTCCCCGCGGCAGAAATGGAAAGCGGTGTGCCGATCGCTCGAAAATTGCTGGATAAATTCAGAAAACATATTATCGCATCCGTTGAAATTGAAGCCGGAGATTTTCCGGGCATACAGGCGTACTTTTCAGGGAAGGAGGAGTCATGATCGGTGAGTTCGCACTTGTCATGAGCGTGAAAGAGAAAAATGCGGTGATACTTGCTGCCGGAGGCAGGTTCATGCAGGTCAAAAACCGGGATTTTCAAGTGGGACAGCGGATCCTCATCGAGCCTTCTCTCCTCTCTGTTCAGGATCGCGTCTGGTTTGCTGCTGAGCGTTTCAAAGGAAAGCTTCACCGGCTGGCTGACAGACTGAAGTACAAGGGGCTGATCCTTCTCTCCTGTGTTTCTGTTCTGGTTCCTACTTCCGCCTATGCGGCGACGAAATATGTCCCCTGGACCTATGTCAGTATGGATACCGGCAATGTCTCCATCCAGTATCAGCTGAATGCCCGCGGAGAAGTGCTCTCTGCGGAAACGCTGAGTGATGATGCAAAGGCGGCGCTGGAGTCGATCACGCCGGTCCGGTATGAAAAGGTTGAGGACGCCATAGACCGTGCGCTCAGCGTGATCTATCCGGAAGACGCGCCGGAAGGGGAAGAAAAGGAACCGGTCCTGATCGGCATTTCCTCGCGCTTCGGGAACGGAGAGAAAACGGTCAATACCATCGCTGAAAATATAGAGCAAACCCGGCCCGTTGAGATCTCCGTAGAGCATCTGGATTGGCCGGAGACTCACAGCGCACGGGAAGAGATGCTGTCCATCGGTCAATATGGCCGAAAGAAGGATGTCCCGGAAATGTTTGAACCTGATACCCATGCCGAACCGGCAGCTTTCCCTGCCATGCCGGGAGAAGAAGGAACAGCGCCTGAACCCATGGATGGAAAAGAACCTTCACCGGCAAACCGGCTCTTCCCGGACTTGTCCCAACCGGACGGAACCGGAAAAGGAGCGGAACCCGGAGAAAATCCTCCTTCCGGTATCGACAGAAATGCGGGAGATATACCCCGTGAGGAAGATCTGTCAACACAGCCGCCGCAGGAAAGCGGTGCGGATCCCAATGTTCCGGCAGCGGCGCTGCAGCAAAACGAAAGAAAGCCATCGGAAGACAGCGCACCGGAGGTACCTGACAAGCCTGATGGCATTCCGGCCCCGGATCGACCGCAAGGCAGCTTCAGCGCTCCTCCTTCCGGACCGGAAAACATTGACGAATTCTCTTCACCTGATTACGGACAATCTCCATTCAGCGAAGGTCAGGAGAGCGGAAATCAGAGCAGCGAAAAGCTCCTCCCATCCGGAACTCATGATCCCGGAGTGGAGAAGAAATCTCCTTTGTTCAAGTAAGCCCGTAATTCTTAACAGGAGTACTGAGACTGATACCGAGTTTGGTCATTCCAGAGCAGAGACAGAGCAGAACTCTGAGACGGCACAGTGACCAGTCCCCGGTGCGTCGGAGGGGTCGGATTTTGGAGGCTCGTGCGCAGCATGAGCCGGAAGGATCTGACCCCGCTGAAAGTGGTTGCAAAAAAGCACACGGGGACTGGTCTGCGTGCCGTCATGACGTTAGCCAATAGGAGCCTTATTCGGCACACAGACCTGTCCCCTGTGTCAAGATGGCCGGGACAAGCAGTCGGTTCGCTGTCACCTTCCCACATTGGTCGGTATTTGACTTTTCGTACAACATCCGTGTATAATTAATCACAGAAGAGGTACCGGAAATTATGTTTGCATATCTTGATAAAGAACAACAAGTTGAATATA
>CAYWKZ010000113.1:0-10694 GCA_964459115.1 uncultured Leptolinea sp.
GGGGCATATACCACGCAGAAAGTGATCTTTGACCGCAGCATTTCACTTTACACACGGGTGCTCGATGACATCTATGAAGTTCCGGAGTACGTTCACAACCGGACTCCAATCATCATTCTGGGCGATTATACCTTTGACGATTATGCCTATACCCTTTCAAAAAAGGAGTATCAGGACCTGGGCACATTCAGAAACACATCAGTCACCTATCCCCTTACCGTTAAAAATCTGATGCGCTATCTTGGTGAAGAGGTCAATATGATATTGGATGAAAATACAACGAAAAAAATAGCAGAAAAACAGGAGACAAAGGATATGCCTACGTTCCCGAACAAAGGCTATATCCAAATGATTGATGATTATCTTGTCATAAATTTCTGATTGATTCACCTTAGCTCCGGGAAATCAATTTATATAAAGACTGGTTATTGCATATTACGGGACAAAGGTCATTCGGATTTTTTTGAAGACAATTTCGAAAATTACCCTCTTGACTTTTTAGAAAATTGTGCTATTATATTTATATAAAACTTTCGTACGGTTTTGATTGCATTGATCGCATCCGGCGAAGGAGGAGAGCAGATGACGCAGACACAAAAAAATTACGAAAAAATGCTGGGAATCGGTACGTGGATCCTGATATTGTGGCATATGCTCATGACCTTTGGAAAATACTTCTGCTCCACATATAAGGGCGAGATGATTTATGCCGCCGTTTTGGCCCTTGCAGCTGTGATTTATCTGGTTCTGTGCCGGGTCAAATGGCCGGAAACACAGTACAGGATCAAAGAATTCGTGAATAAACTTCGGTCACCGTGGCAGATTTTTTGTTTTGTTTTATTTATCTGGACGATACTAAGCTTTTTGGTAAACGGAATGCCATATTTTATGGATAACCTGTGGCTGATATTTGATGTTGGCATTGATTGTTTATTGTTATTTAATCTGCCAATGGTTTTGTCAAAAAAGACAGCGAAAAAGGCAATCGACATGCTGCTTCACGTCGTTTCGCTTATCGGCACGGGAATTGCCTTGTTTGGACTCTGGCATTTGTTTACTTTAGACTTCATCACGCTGGAAACCGGCGAAATCATCGGGATGGTCAGGCACTCTTTTCAGTTGGGGGCTTATTATAACCTCACGGCTGCCATTGCCTTGTCCCTTATTTTGATCTCACTGTATATGATGGCAGCGCAGCCAAAGGCTCTCAAAATCGCTTATGGGATAAACCTGCTTCCCCATACGCTTGTTTTGATGCTGACCAACTCCCGTACTTCTTTTGTCGCCTGTATTTTTGCCTATTCCTTTGCCATGTTCCTCGCGGTATGGAATCTGCCGTCCCGGAAATCTGTTCCTGTCCGGTTGATCGTCAGCCTCACCGCTTCCGCAGCCACCGCCGGAATCATCTGGATGATGCGGACATGGTCTTTTCAATTGTTCGAAGCAGTGACCCATTATTCCAATCCGGTCACATCCCGAATTATGAGCCCGATGATGCTTGCTGATGTTTCATCCGAATCTGATGGGATCAGCCGATGTCTGTTTCTGGTTTCGCCGCTGATTTTTATTTCCGGGGAAAAGGTAAAGCGGGCTTTACGAAAAATACAGCGGGCATTTTCACGGACTGCAAAGGCGGCCATGATTGCGGCGGTCTTCATGGTTTTGTGCACGGTGTGTTCGTCCGTTTCACCCATACCCAAAAGTAATGCTGTCTATGCTGAAGACGATGCAAAAACAGCAGCTCAGGCGGGGGAAGAGGCTCTGCGTGATTTGAATGATCTTGGCACGATCAAGGCCAGAGAACAGATATGGAATAAAGCTATATCTGTCATGCAATCAGATTGGAAGTGTTTTTTGTTCGGCGTAACACCGATGGCGGCAAAGGATGCATTGTCTCAGTATGGAGCCGCACACGCACACAACCAGCTTCTTCAGGTGGGCCTCATTCTGGGCGTACCGATGATGGCTGCCTTCCTTGTGTTTCTGATCGCAATGGGTGTCAAAAGCTTTCGGCTTGGGTTTCTTATCGGAAACAATCATTTTCCCGGCGCATATATTCTGATGGTTATGTTCAGCACATTTGTAGTTCTCACGCTGGTTGAAGCTTATCTCGTTGCCACGTTTTCAATTATGTCCGCTTTGTTTTTCCTCTTCTGCGGCTGGATCAATGCGTTGGACGCAGACAAAGAAAAGGCTGAAGAATCTTAAAACCACCTCGAAAAAGGCTTTTTTACCCTTGGAGAGAAGCAGAAAATTGTTTTTCTGTCTCTCCAAGGGAAATTTCCCGGGGCTTACAGCTCCATGTCTCCCTGTTTTATGTTTTCAGATATTCTCTTAATGCTCATATCGATACAGTGTATATTTACCATATACGCTGTATATCAACCGGGCCAAGCGTGGTGATTTCAAGTGTAATTTGGCTGCAATTTGTTGTTTTTTTTTGAGAAGGGATATTTTATCCGACTCTTCTTTTAAACGCATGCGGCATTCATGATAAAGTCCGGCTGAGTTATTCTGCTGACGAACAGAAAGCTGATTCATTGTATTCACCAGCGTCGACAGCCATAATCGATAAGCCGCATCACGAACAGATGGTGAACTCATCCCAATCAATTCATAGCGAACTGACAGAATATCCATAAGCGTTTCATCTGATTGAAAAATTCCATGACGCTGCCGATAGCGATAACTGCAAAAATCCTCGAAAACAGATTTTTCTGCTTTTCCAAAGAGAATAAAGTTGCAGTAAAGGTCTTCATTTCGCTCGTATTTTTTTTCTGCATTGAATTCCTGAAAAAGTTCTCTTCGGTATAATTTACAGCACATACTCGGCTCAATCAAACTTCCATCCAACAGATCTGTCAAACCGGTGTCCTGATCCTGAAGCCTGATAGTTCCACTCCCATAATGAGGAATCTCGTGCCCATCAGGGTAGCAAAACATCAATCCGCTGTGAGAAATATCAGCATGGTTTTCCTTACCGTTTTCCAGCAGTCGTTGATACATATCAGGCAAAACCGTATCATCACTGTCAACAAAACCAATCCATTCTCCCACCGCAGAATGAATGCCGACATTGCGAGCTGAAAGTCTTCCTTGATTTTCCTGCGAAATCACCCGAATCCGGTGATCACGGGACGCAAATTCCTTCAAAATCACAGGACTGCTGTCCGTGGATCCATCATCGACACAAATGATCTCAATTTCTCTCAGTGTCTGAGAGCAGACACTTGCCAGACATTCCGCGAGGTATTGCTCCGTGTTATAGACAGGAATAATAATGGAAACAAGCGGGGGCATAATGAAAACATCCGTTCAGGAAACGACACTTAATCTTCCGGCAGGATCATGTCGCCGCGGGCTTTCCATTCCGTCTGCAATTCTTTGATCCGCGGATTGCCTTTGTAGACCCCGTGATAGTGTTCCGGAAGAAGAGCGGCAATGCGGCACATGACTTCATCAGTCGCGGCACGCAGAGATTCCTCGCGGTTATCCGGGTCGATCCGGGGAATCTCAAACACCGGTCCCAATCGAATGGTGATCCGGGGTTTTCGGAAGTGTTTTATCTCATCCATCCATTTTTCAGTCCCGATCATAGCTAAAGAGATGAGCGGCATATGGGTTTTGGAGGCAATCATGGTTACGCCTTCTTTGCCCTGAAGCAGTGACTGAGTCTTACTGCGGGTACCTTCCGGGGCAAGGGCGATAATGTTCCCGTTTTTCAATTCCGTCATGATCCGTTTCATGGCAGCGAAATCGGCTTTGGTTCGGTCAATCCAGATCATATCTGAATCATTGATGAATTTTCCAAAAACCGGAAAGTTCCGATAAGAGTCGGCTGCGACACAGTAAATATCATTATAGCGTTCGAGCATGATCAGCGCGGGGAAATCCAGACGGCTGAGATGGTTCAGCGTAATGATCACCGGACCTGCTTTGGGCATCAATTCTTCGTTTTCCACCGTCACATGTGTGAAATTTACATAGAGCCATTTTACAATTTTGAAAACCTGATCACGCGTCATCAAACACCTCTTTTCTTTCTCTTCTATTGTACAACAAAAAGAGGCTTTCCGTACACGAAAAACCTCTTAATTTTTTGTCAGAAATCCCGAGCAAGCAATGTACGCCGGTTCACGTCATGCACTGTCGGCTTCACGGCAGCAGCACACGCGCCCCGATGTGCATCAAATTTTACGGCTCGATGACGGTGTCGGATTCGATGACAGCGTTCTTCGGGATCACGACGATACCGTCACGGACATAGTAGCGTTTTTCTTCTGCATGATCATCCAGTTCAGCTCCTGCCGGGAAGGGTTTTATGACCACGTTATTGCCGATGCGCGCATTCTTATCGATAATGGCATTTTCGATATAGCAGTTCTTCCCGATGCCGATCATCACACCGAATTCTTCGGGGTTCTGATCCGCCTGGAGAATGTATTTTTCGGTTTCAGCGCCCATGATGATGCTGTTCTTGATGACGGTACCGGTGTCGATATAGCTCATAACGCCGACAATGGAGCGCTCAATGCTCTCTGCCTTCACACGGGCGCCGCGGGACATAAGGACGTGATCCAGGCGGGTGTTGAAGACCTTGGCAGAGGGCATGGTCGTGGCGATGGTATAGATCGGGTGTTTCGGATCATAGAAGTTGAAAGGCGATTTGTCGTTCGTCAGCGCCAGGTTTGTTTCATAGAAGGAGCGGATGGTACCGATATCTTCCCAGTAATCGTCAAAACTCCAGCCGAAGACATCGCTGTGGTCGATGGCATATGGGATCACGTTGTTGCCGAAATCGGAATAATCCTTGGTGGAGAGAATATCTACCAACAAATCAGTATTAAAGATATAGATCCCCATGGAGCCGAGGAACGGACGATCCGGATCATCAGAGCTCTTCATGGATTCAAGAATCACTGGATCCTTCGGTTTTTCTTTGAAGTCGATGATGCGGCCTTCCTGGTTGGTTTTCAGCAGCCCGAAACGGGAAGCTTCTTCCTTGCGGACCGGCTGGACAGCGACTGTAACAGCGGCATTATGATTTTTATGGAACTGAAGCATTTCATCATAGTTGCAGCGATACAGGTGATCGCCTGCGAGGATCAGGACGTACTTGCAGTTGGCGGAAACGATCTGACTCAGCTGTTTCCGCACAGCGTCAGCCGTGCCCTGATACCAGTCCGCATTGTCCATGGTCTGTTCTGCAGCCCAAATCTGAACCCACCCGGAATGGAAGCGGTCAAATTGATAGGTATCTGTGATGTGACGATGGAGCGATACGGAGTTGAACTGGGTCAGCACCGCGATTTTGAAAATGTTGGAATTGATACAGTTGCTGATCGGAATGTCGATCAGGCGATATTGCCCGGCAATCGGAACTGCCGGCTTGGATCTGATTTGTGTCAGAGGGAAAAGTCTGGTACCCCGGCCGCCGCCGAGAATTACAGCTAATACTTCATCGTTTTTCATTGGGCATTCTCCATTCTCTGCCTCTTACGAGGATTTTACATTATCCAGACCATTTTATCAAATTTCACTGTAATAATCAATTGTCAAATATCGTGATTTTCCGGCAAAATGTAATGATTGCCGGTCGGAAGCCGCCCTCAGGGATAGTAGGAAACCATCCCTTGTTTGATCTCCAAAGTCACATCGTTTCGGTCAGAGATATCCAGAACAGGGATCTCATAATCAGCCCAGCGTTCCCACTCATCCCGCTTACCAAAAACGACCAGGGAAATTTCCCTCCGGTCCGGACCGGTCCGGGTGAAGATCCTTTCCGGCGGGATACCGTTTGGGAAAAGCAGAGAGTACCCTTCATTTTTCACGACCCAGGCACGTTTCCCGAGGAAAGAAACAGCCAACTCGAGGTCAACACCATCCGCGGAAAACGCGAACCCCGGAGTGAGCTCTTCCGGAGCACCGGTTCCGGGACGCGGGGCTCTGCCGTTCAGATAAAGGATGGAAAGGTCATCCGCAGCCCCGGAAGCCAGAAACTCTCTGCTCATCCAGCTTTCCGTGATATCGATGGACGCTGCTTCCGGAACTCTCCGTACCGGGAGCAGCTGTTTCTCCAGAATGTCTTGTGCCGCATAATTGGTCAGTCCTTCACCCACGACCATCAGCCGGTTTCCCGGCGATCTCACGGAAAGGGACATAGAGGACGCGGTCTGGTGATAACTGATCTCTGTCCGGCGGTTCAGCCGGTCTGCCGCGTTTGTCCAAATCATGATCGCAGCAAAGAGCAGCAGCAGGGCCGCATAGGGCTGAAAGTTCCGCCTTTTAATCGATTCGGCGATCGTGTGTTGCCCCAGCCATAAGGCGGTGATCAGCCCGATCATCAGCCAGGCCTGGGCAGCGGAGAGGTCGGAATAAACAGAGCCCCAGGGGATTTCGGCACAGAGCCGCACAATACGGATCGTCAGCGCAGGTGCCGGCCATACCAGCCATGCAGCCGCGGCGCCGAGCGGATAAAAAAGAAAGCTCAGCAGTAGCGCGGCAAACCCGCCCAGCATGATCATTGACTGAAACGGCGCGATCAGGAAATTCGCGGGAAGCGAGATCAGCGAGATCCGTCCGAAAGCCTGCGCACTGATCCACATCGTGAAAACCTGGGCGCTGACCGACATCAGACAGAATTCGTTTAAAACATTGACCGTGGTGTTCAGGGCATCCTCACTCATTTTCGGGAAGACCCTACTGATCACACCCCGAACCGCATTGCAAAGCGGCTCTGAAAATAACAGGATACCGAGCGTTGCCATAGCGGAGAGCTGGAACCCAAGGTCAAACAGCATGGAGGGTTTCCACAGGCACATGAGCGCAGCCGTCAGCGCCAGGTTATTGACGCCATACCCGGTCCTGCCGAGAACCGAACCGAAGACGCTCAATGCGCACATGATCGCTGCCCGGACCACCGCCGAATTTCCGCCCACCAGGATGGTGTAAAACGGGATAAACGGCATGATCAGAAGCGGAGCCCACCAGTGAGGGACCAGCCTGCGGATTATGCTGATCAGCAGCCAAAGCAGCAGCGTGAAGTTTGAGCCGCTGATTGCAATCACATGGGAAGTTCCGGTCTTTTGAAAGGCCCGGTCCACATCCGAGGTGATTTTTGACTCGTCACCAAGCAGGATCCCCGCCATCAGGGCACTCTCAGGCTTGGGGAAGAGCCGATAGACCTGTGCGAGGAGTTTCGTCCGCAGCCCATAGATCCCAGCCCGCAGATGGCTCCCGGAAAAACCGGGCAGCAGTTCCACCTGTGGGTTGTTGATGAGACAGGTGATCCCGTCCCGCTCCAGCCATTCCCGATAGCTGAACCCTCCGCCTGTATCCGGCGGAAGCGAAAGCACCCCGCTGAAGGCGATCCGGTCACCATAGCGGAATTGGGTCCCGGGGTCCCGAAAAAAGACCAGCAGCAGCTTTCCCTCATTCGGAAAGTTCGGATCCGGCTGAACCTCATCCAGCTGTACCCTCAGCGTGGTACGGGATGCGGTCGTGACCGGCGGAGCAATAATATATCCTGCCAGCCCATCGAATCTTTGACCAGCAAACCTTTCGACTGCCCCATCCGGACGGACCGAACTCCGGAAGGCAGTACGGCCCATTCCGGCAGCGAAAAGAGCCAGGCAGATAAAAAGACGGGAAAGCTTTTTCGGCATCTGATCCAGCACATAATCCTTCCCGCGCCGGTAATAAAAGATCCCTCCTGCCAATCCGGCTGCAAACAACAGACAGCACAACAGAAGGGGAGGGTGTAATTTCAGCCCGATGAAAATTCCCGCAAGCAGCACCGAAGCCGCCTGAACAGCTCCAATGCCCCTGCTCATTTTGCTAATCTTGATAGATGTTCTTCCATTGGGAGACCGCGCAGCGGTCCTCCGAACGGCTGAACTGTTCCATGTTCCACAAAACGCTGCGGGAACCGATCCGGTTCGCGATACCGCAAATATTGTTGGCAGAGACTGCGACAGAGATGTTGAAATACAGCGGCAGCGCTGGCAGCTCTTCGGCATAGATCTGTGCCGCATCCGCGTCTGTCAGCTCCGGCAGCAGGCAGGCCTCATCAAAAGCCTCGTTTTGATAAGCCCCGACATTCGTCCCGACCCAGTGATTGAGCTGCTCCGGGATCTGGTCGCTGAGATAGATCTCACAGGGGTTTTCCCCGGCGCCCCAGGCAAACATGACCATGTCAAACTTCCGTCCGAAGATCACACCGTCCGGTCCCTGGGCATAGAGCTCTCCCAGCGGCAAGGCTTCCACCTCAAGATCGATACCCAGCTCCGCAAGGTTTTCCTTGATCATCCCGGCAGCCTTGTTTGCGAAGGGCGTATCCGCGATGGTCAGGGAAAAGGCAAGCTTCGTCCCATACATCACACCCGGCACACTGGCCGCGATGCGGATACCCTCCGGGTCATCCTCAGGTGCCTGCCAGCCCATTGCGTCCAATGATTCCTTCGCAGCCTCAGGGTCATAAGGCAGCGATTCCAGTTTCGGATCATGCCTGACGTGATCCCGGGGCCAGAAATCCACCGGCACCTCGGACTGTCCATAAAAGACCTGACGGATAAGCGATGTGCGGTCGATACCCTGCATGATTGCCGAGCGCAGGTCCTGAACAGTCAGCGGACTGACTGCCCACTGCTGCGCAGCCGGCTGCAGGTTAAACACAATCTCCTGACGGGTCAGCTCGGGACGAATATAGATCGACTCTTTTCCGTCCCGCACGTCCTCCAGGATCGGTTCCAAATCTGAGCTGAGGTCGACCGATGTATCGATGATGTCGCAGGTTCCGGAATGCAGAGCTTCAAGACTGTTGTCGCCTGCCCGGCCATAGAATTTGTAAACGATCCGGTCAAAAAAGGGCTCCACACCGGAAGCGGAAACATAGTGCGGGTTCCGTTCCGCGATGATCTGTTCACCTTCATCCCAGGAAACGACCTGCCAGGCGCCCCAGCCCAGCGGGAATTTGTTGACGGCTTCGGAGTTCAGCAGCTCTTCCGCACTTTTGCCTTTCATTGTATGCGAAGGCAGCGGCGTCCAGAACACCTCGCTTGGGTCATCCGGTTCATATCCGGGCAGCCCGCGCCATTCAACCGTGTGTTCATCCAACGCGAGATAACTCTCGGTGAGGTTATAGATATGTTTAGAGGCATTGATCCCCTTCATCCCGTTTACGTTCATGGAATAAACGGAATCCTCAGCCGTCAGCGGGGTGCCATCATTCCAGCTGAGCCCTTCCTTCAGGCGAAAGGTGATCACCGTACGGGGCAATTCTGCTTCCGTCATGACAGCATTCCAGGTGGAAAGACAGCCCCTCCCGCTGCAGCCCGCAGCCGGTTCTGCCGGCATAAAGACTGTTCCCGGTTTCAGCTCGACCGCGTCACCGTCAAAATCTACAACAATGTCACCGCGCTGTACGCTGACCGGTTCCGTCTCGACAGTGATCTCATCAAAGATCACCGGATCAGCCTTGCCGTCCCCCATGTCAAAGGGTCCGTCATAGATGCTTTCGAGAACCGACCACATCGCCTGAGATGACCCGGCATAGAAAAACAGGGTTTCCGGCTCTTTCCCGAGGCAGACCGTGAGCGTTTCCATCTTTTTGGGTACAGCAGTCGGTTCCGGCGTTTCCGAGGGTAAGTTTTCCGGCAAAGGTTCTGCTGTCGGTCCGGCATGTTCTTCAGCGATTTGGGTCAGGATCAGGTTGATATCCGGGGTCGGATCCCCCGGACGCTGCTGCACGGTAGGCACATTGCACCCGCAGAGGATCCATGCCGCTGCAAAAATCAAAAGAAACAAAAATCCAACTTCTCTACGCTTCAACGCTCACTCCTGTAAATTGTCTATTCTTCATTCCTTATTTCTTATTTCTTATTTCTTATTTTAAATTATACCATCCCCGATCTTGTCAGCTATTTCCTCTGAACTCTTCCGTCGTCACCTGGTTTTCCGCAGAGATCCCCTCACGGATGAAGACCTTCTTCACCGTCAGAAACAAGATCTTCAGGTCCAGCCACGGGCTCCAATGGTCCACGTACCAGACATCCAGACGGAACTTCTCCTCCCAGCTGATGGCATTACGGCCGTTGACCTGTGCCCATCCGGTGATGCCCGGCAGCACATCGTGGCGCCGATGCTGTTCTTCATTATATAGCGGGAGATATTTTACCAGCAGCGGACGGGGTCCCACCAGGCTCATCTCCCCTTTCAATACGTTAAAAAGCTCCGGCAGCTCATCCAGGCTGGAAGCCCGCAGCAAGGCGCCGAATTTTGAAAGCCGTTCCGCGTCCGGCAGTTCGTTCCCGTCCCGGTCTACCTCGTTCTTCATGGAGCGGAATTTATAAAGACGGAAGATCTTTTCGTGCAGTCCCGGTCGTTCCTGCCGGAAAAAGACCGGTGCTCCCAGGTTGATCCGCACCAGCACTGCCAGCAGCACAAGCAGCGGGGATAGCAGCACCAGACCCACCGCGGAGACGATGATGTCAAACAGTCTTTTGATGAAGAAAGCACCTTTCTGCTCCATTACTCCTGCCGGATCCCTTCCCGTTCCCATCACAAAATGGAAACTACGATAATTCTATTTTTTTATTCCCTTCCTGTCAAGTGACAGATGATGCCCGGGGTCGGATTCAGCTCAGTAGAGGGTCGGTACCGCAAAGCGGGACTGTCCCTCGGGGAAGGAGCGCCGA
>CAYWKZ010000114.1:0-10391 GCA_964459115.1 uncultured Leptolinea sp.
GTAGCGCGAGTGGGGGTCGAACCCACACGATGTCACCATCGTCAGATTTTAAGTCTGATGCGTCTGCCGATTCCGCCATCGCGCCACACTTCTTTTATTGTACCCGAGCGGCGTCAAAAGTCAAGACCTTCCGGATTTTTCCGGTACATCCCGGTTACTTTCAATCATCTCGTGATTGGTCCTATCCTGTGTCATATCCGTAAAAATCATTATCACGGACACGGCCCGGCAGCGGCGAAAATCCGGGAAAAACTGCTATAATGACAAACTGAACAGAGATGACTATACAACATGGTTTGTCAACAAAAAATAATACGCCGGATCATGCCTGCCGAACAACAAACGGGCAGAAGCAGCAAATGTGAGGTGAGAATCATGAGAAAGAAAACAGATCGGAAAATCATCCTGGAGGACGGACAGGAATATTACGGATATAGCTTCGGGTCTGTGGATGAGAAAATGCTGGAGATCGTCTTCAACACATCCATGGTGGGCTATCAGGAGATCCTCTCCGACCCCTCTTACACGGATCAGGCGATCGTGATGACCTACCCGCTCATTGGCAATTACGGCATGGCCGCAGAGGATTATGAAACCTCCACACCGACCATCGGCGCGCTGATCATCCGGGAATATAACGATGATCCTTCGAACTTCCGCTCCGTCGATACGCTCGGGGAAGTGATGAGCCAGTACGGCATTGCCGGGATCTCAGGCGTCGACACGAGAAAACTGAACCGCTCCATCCGGGATTATGGAAGCCGGAAAGCATTGCTGACCGCTGCCGATACCCCTTTGGAAAAAGGGCTCGAAATGCTCAAAGCCTGGAGCTATCCCACCGATTCCGTCTCCCGGGTCAGCTGCCGCCGGATCCGCAGGGTCTCCGCACAGGCGGCCCGTTTCCATGTGGTCGCGATCGACTGCGGGATGAAGCAGAACATCGTCCGCTCGCTGGTGAAAAAGTCCTGCCGGGTCACGATCGTCCCCTGGAACACCTCCGCTGATGAGATCCTTGCCCTCCATCCCGACGGCGTGTTCATCTCCAACGGTCCCGGCGACCCGACGGATGTTCCGCAGACCATCCAGACCGTCAGGTCTCTGCTCGGCGCCCTCCCGATATTCGGCATCTGCCTGGGTCATCAGATTATCGCGCTGGCTTACGGTGCGAAGACCTATAAGCTGAAATTCGGGCATCGCGGCGGAAACCATCCGGTGAAAGACCTTCAGACCGGCAGGATCGAGATCACCTCACAAAACCATTCCTATGCCGTGGACACAGAAAGTCTTGCGGGAACGCCGCTCACGATCACCCACCTGAACCTGCTGGACCAGACCGTGGAAGGGATCAAATGCGAGAAGGACCGGGTCTTCAGCGTCCAGTACCATCCGGAAAGCGCTCCGGGACCGCAGGACAGCCTGCACCTTTTCGACAGGTTCATCAAACTGATGGAGGAGAACAAGAGCCATGCCTAAGAGAACAGACATCCATAAAATTCTTGTGATCGGTTCCGGCCCGATCGTGATCGGTCAGGCCGCCGAATTCGACTATGCCGGCACGCAGGCCTGTCTTGCCCTGAAAGAAGAGGGCTATGAAGTTGTCCTCTGCAATTCCAACCCGGCGACCATCATGACGGATACCTCGATCGCGGATAAGGTCTATATGGAGCCGCTGACGCTGGAGTATGTGGCGAAGATCATCCGGCATGAACGTCCCGACGCGATCCTGCCCGGGATCGGCGGACAGACCGGGCTGAACCTGGCCATCCAACTGGAAAAGAAAGGCATCCTGCAGGAATGCGGTGTCGAGCTGCTCGGGACAAAGAGCTCTTCCATCGAGCAGGCCGAAGACCGGGATCTGTTCAAACGGCTGTGCGATTCTCTCGGGGAACCGACCCTGCCCTCTGACATCGCCTCCAGCGTGGAAGAAGGCCTGGCTATCGCGGAAAAGATCGGCTATCCTGTGGTGCTGCGCCCTGCCTTCACGCTCGGCGGTACCGGCGGCGGATTCGCCGATGACCCGGAAGAATTTGTGCCCCTGATGAAAATCGCGCTGGAGCTTTCCCCGGTGGACCAGGTCCTGGTGGAAAAGAGCGTGAAGGGCTATAAAGAGATCGAATACGAGGTCATGCGGGACAGCAATGACACCGCCATCACCATCTGCAACATGGAAAATGTCGACCCGGTCGGCATCCACACCGGGGATTCTATCGTTGTCTGCCCGTCCCAGACTCTCACCAACAAAGAATATCACATGCTGCGGGACAGCGCCCTGCGGATCATCCGTGCCTTGAAGATCGAAGGCGGCTGCAACGTGCAGTTCGCGCTGGATCCCAATTCCTTCCAATATTACCTGATCGAGGTCAACCCGCGGGTCTCCCGCTCCTCTGCTCTGGCCTCAAAGGCCAGCGGCTATCCCATAGCGCGGGTCTCCGCAAAGATCGGGGTCGGGATGCGGTTGGACGAGATCCGGATCGCCAACACGCCCGCGGCCTTTGAGCCTTCGCTGGATTATGTAGTGACAAAACTGCCGCGTTTTCCCTTTGATAAGTTCGCGGACGCCAACAACTCCCTTTCCACTCAGATGAAGGCCACCGGTGAGGTGATGAGCATCGGCAGGACCTTTGAAGAAAGCCTGCTGAAGGGCATCCGCTCGCTGGAGATCAAGGCCTACCACCTGCATATCCCCAAATTTGATAGCTGGGACACCGAGCGGCTGATGGATTATGTCCGTATCGGCACAGACGACCGCATCTATGCCATCGCGGAGCTGCTGCGGCTGGGCGTCGATGCGGATGAAATTGCCGGGGCGACAGCCATCGACCGGTTCTTCATCGTCAAGATCCGGAACATCATCATGATGGAGCGGGCACTGAAAGCATCCCCTGAAGAAATTGAGCTGCTTTACGATGCCAAGCGGATGGGCTTCTCCGACCGGGAGATCGCTCACCTTTGGAAGCATAGCGAGATCGAGATCTACAACATCCGCCAACAGTACGGCATCACACCCGTTTACAAAATGATCGACACCTGCGCTTCGGAATTTGAGAGCTACATCCCCTATTTCTACTCGACCTACGAGGAGGAAAACGAGTCTGTCGTCTCCGAAAAGCGCAAGATCGTTGTTTTGGGCTCCGGGCCCATCCGCATTGGGCAGGGCGTGGAGTTTGACTATTCCACGGTGCACGCGGTCCAGACCATCCAGAAAGCCGGTTATGAGGCCATCATCATCAACAACAACCCTGAGACCGTTTCCACTGATTACACCTGTTCCGACAAGCTCTATTTTGAGCCGCTCTGTCCGGAAGACGTGATGAACATCATCCGGCTGGAAAAGCCAGAGGGCGTTATCGTCACCCTCGGCGGGCAGACCGCCATCAACCTGGCGGCTCCCCTGCGCGACCGCGGGGTGAAGATCATCGGCACCGACTGCGATGCCATTGACCGGGCTGAAAACCGCTATTCCTTCGAGAAGCTGCTGAAGGAACTGGACATCCCTCAGCCGGAGGGCTGCGCGGTCACTGCCATCGAAGACGGGGTCGCAGCCGCAAAGCGGCTGGGCTACCCGGTTCTGGTCCGCCCGAGCTTCGTCCTCGGCGGGCGTGCCATGCAGATCGTGGCGAAGGAAGAAGCCATGTGGGACTATCTCCAAACCGCGGTGCAGGTCGACGTGGACAAACCGGTCCTGGTGGACAAATACATCCGCGGGAAGGAAGTGGAAGTCGACGCGGTATGTGACGGCGAAAACGTGTTCATCCCCGGCATCATGGAACTGGTGGAGCGGACCGGCGTTCACTCCGGCGATTCCATCAGCGTCTATCCTTCCTACAGTCTGTCGGCAGCCGTGAAGCAGACCATCCTCGACTATACGGAAAAGCTCGGGCTGGGCATCGGCATCGTCGGGCTGTTCAACATCCAGTTCATCGTGACGCCGGAAGAAAAGGTCTACGTCATCGAGGTGAACCCGCGTTCGTCCCGGACGGTCCCCTTCCTCTCCAAAGCCACGGGATTCTCGCTTGCAGACATCGGAACGCTGGTCATGCTCGGGATGTCCCTCCGGGACCAGGGGATCACGGTGAAATATCCGGCAGAAAAATCCCGTTATTATGTCAAGGTTCCGGCTTTCTCCTTCTCGAAGCTCCGCGGGATGGACGCTTATCTCTCCCCGGAGATGAAGTCCACCGGTGAGGCCATCGGCTATTACGACAAGCTGCACCGGGCTGCCTACAAAGCCATGATCGCAGCCGGGCTCTCACTGCCCAACTACGGGACGGTGCTGGTGAGTGTGGCCGACGAGGACAAGGAGGAGACAGTCCCGCTGATCAGGCGCTTTTACGACATGGGCTTCAACATCGAAGCCACCACCCTCACCGGGGAGGTCCTGCAGGCCCACGGCATCCCTGCCAGGATCCGCCACAAGCCCAGCGAAGGCAGCGAAGAAGTGCTGGAGTCCATCCGGGCCGGTTATGTCAGCTACGTCATCAACACCCGGGCGATCCTTTCCGGTGTGCACTATGTTGACGGTGTTTCGATCCGCAGGAGCGCGGCACAGAACAACATCACGATGCTGACCTCATTGGATACAGTCCGCATGGTGCTGGACGTTCTGGAGGAAATGACGCTGGGCGTCTCCACCATCGACGCATAAAACAAATCACACGGGGACGGTTCTCTTATGCCGGCTGCGCGGCAGTAAGAAAACCGTCCCCGTGTGCTCAATTCAAAATAATTTCAGATCTTCCCCATCGCCCGCAGCAGCTTCTCCGGGGTCATCGGCCAGGATCGCAGCCAGACGCCGCAGGCGTCGTGGATGGCCATGCCGATGGCCGGTGCGGCACCGTTGCAGGCGATCTCTGAGATGGATTTTGCCCCGTATGGGCCATACTTGTCATCCACGTCGATCAGGACGGATTTAAATTCGTCCGGCGCTTCCGTGATCATCGGTACGCCATAATCCAGCAGATTGGCGTTGATGCAATGCCCGTCCTTGTCCAGCAGCATGTTTTCATACAGGCTGTGCCCGATGGACTTCATCACGGCACCGTACATCTGACAGAGTGCGATTTCCGGGTTGATGGGTGTACCCGCGTCCTGCAGGGCAAAGAATTTCTGGACTTTGATCTCCCCGGTCTTCACGTTCACGGCCACCTGGGCGAAATGCGCACCGTAAGGTACAGACGACGCCTCTGTGACGAAGGAACCATGCGCAACCATTTGCCCTCTGCCGAAACCGCTGGTGGCGACATGAGAAAGCTCAGCGTAAGTCAGCGTCTTCCCGGTTGTTTTTGAATAAACCTCACCCGGAGCCCGAACGTCCAGATCTGCCTGATTTATCTCCATCTGATATGCCGCTTCCTCCAGGATCTTCTCCTTCAGCTTCTTCGCCGCCGCAAGCGAGGCATTGCCGCTGAAGAACGTCCCCGAGGAGGCATAGGCGCCTGTGTCGAAAACGCAGGAGTCGGTATCGCCGGAGATAACAGTGACACGCTCCATCGGCACCTTCAGAATCTCGCAGACGATCTTGGCGGAGATGGTGTCCAGGCCGGTGCCCAGGTCCGCACCGCCGCTGTGGAGGATGACGGTACCGTCCGTCTCCAGCTTCGCAATGGCTTCCGCATGGTCCAGTCCCGGCAGCCCGGACCCCTGCATGATCATGGCAAAGCCTTTGCCGATCTTCCAGTCGGGGTCGCCGGAGTCTTCTTTCTGACCCCACTTGATCATCTCGCAGCCTTTTTCGATGGCTTCATCCAGGCCGCAGGAACCGACCGGGACCACGTTACCTTCCCGGCCTTCGCCCAGACCTTTGAGGATCTCCAGCATGTAGCCTTCCTCGACACGGTTCTTCAGGACCATCTCCTTGTAGTCAATGCCGAGTTTTTCCGCGAGCTCACCCATGGCCATCATGATGCCGTAATTTCCTTTCGGAGTACCGTAACCCTGATAGGCGCCGGCAGGCGGGGTGTTTGTGTAAAAGACTTTCAGGTCATAGCCCATGTTGTCCACTTTGAAGAGCGGCAGGGTCTTGGAACAGCTGTTCATCGGTACGGTCAGGCAGTGATTGCCGTAGGGACCGGTGTTGGCGCAGACCTCCATAAAGATTGCGGTGATGGTGCCGTCCTTTTTCCCGCCCATTTTGACACGGGCACGCATCGGGTGGCGGGTGGAGTTGGCGATGAATTCTTCCTCGCGTGTGTTGCGGTAATAAACCGGTTTGCCGGTGATCCAGGCCGCATAACCGGTGAGGTCTTCTACCAGGATGTCCTGCTTGGAGCCGTAACCGCC
This sequence comes from uncultured Leptolinea sp., assembly GCA_964459115.1. Taxonomy (GTDB): domain Bacteria; phylum Chloroflexota; class Anaerolineae; order Anaerolineales; family Anaerolineaceae; genus Flexilinea. Next base: position 6,280 of record CAYWKZ010000114.1, read on the forward strand.
GCCCACGCGTTCCTTGATGATATGGATCTTGTTTTCCGGAATGCCGCAGACCCAGCTGACGATGCGGCGTACATGGTAAGGCACCTGCGTGGAGGCATTAATGACCAGACGGCCGCCTTCAACGTGTGCATAACACACATGGGGCTCCAGCGGGGTGTGCTGGATCTGGCTGGTCTGGTAGGTGCGGTCAACGATAGCATCCGCTTCGGCAAAACCTTGTTCCAGATCGCCGATGTGTCCTTTGTTGGAGGCAGCGATGTTCTTGTGGATATCTCCACCCAGCGGGAATTGATAAATCACATCGCCTTCACGGGGGTCGCCGGCTTTCGCGTTATATTCATCCAAATCTGACGGAGCCAACCTGTTATAGCGAACGACCCCGTTGTGGACCAGCGGGGCGCCTTCCGCCATGGCTTCTTCCACGGTGAAAACGGCATCTGTCGGTTCATATTCGACTTTGATGAGCGAGGCTGCCTTGAACGCGATCTCCGGCGTCCGGGCAACGATCCCGGCGACCCGGTCGCCTACATGGCGGACCTTGCGGTTGAAGAGCCGGCGGTCATGCGGTGAGGGTTCCGGGTTGCCCTGACCGGCCTGCATGTAATAAACATCCGGGCAGTTTTCCGCGGTGATGATGGCGGCGACACCGTCGAGTTTTTCCGCCTCAGCGATATCGATGGATTTGATATAGGCGCTGGCGAAGGGAGAGCGCAGCACATGCAGGCACCAGGCGTTTTCGGGAACCTTGTCTTCCACGAACACCGGTTCGCCGGAAACCAAAGCGGCTCCGTCGATCTTCCCGGTGGGTTTCCCGATGATGTCCAGATGCGGACGGAATGACGGGGCGATCTCGGATTGGAATTCGCCGGTATCGCGCAGCTCGCAGGCCAGCTTCACGGCCAGGTAGTAATGTTCATAGCCCGCGTCACGGATGAAGATGCTGCTCATCGCGTCCTTGATTTGCTCGCGGGTCGGGTTCGGATGGTCCTCCAGCAGCTTGGTGAGGATCAGCGCTGCCGCGGGGGCGTTGTAAGCGCTCTGCACGATGCCGGAGGCAACCATGGCCTTTTGCACATAGTTCAGTTCGCGCCCATGCAGCAGTGACTCGGCAGTGCGGATCTCCGCGTTTTCCGCCTGATAAAGCAGGATCAGGTTGGAATAGCGCAGCTTGCCGTTGAAGATGATGGTATCGGACCCGGCAAAGCCTTCCGCGTCATCGCTGTCCCGGACGGAGTGATACCCGGTGCGGAACAGCACATCGCGGAGCCGTTCGGTTGCTTCGCCGGAAAGAATGACTGTTTCACCGTTGATTTTACATTTCCATTGTTCCATTTGTTTACCTCCTCAGGGTGAAAACAGTTTTCGCGAGATATTTTTTATAATCGGCACTGCCTGTGATGTCGTCGGTATAACTCAGGCTTTCCGCGATCTCCGGGCTGTCACCGTATACCAGTCCGCTCCCGTGGACGCTGAGCGCGTAAACAGCACCGCTCTGCGCTGCGATCACCGCCGCATGGCTCCCGGCGGTGTTGCCGAAGCGCTTGACCCAGCCTGTCCGGTCTTTGTCGATCACGACAGTTATGAGGAGCGCCTTGCATTGACTTTGCAGGTAGTCCCCGATCTTCTTTTCATTTTCTCCGTGGGGCGTCATGCGAATCAGGACCGCTTCGGCTGCGGTGAGGGCCGCGGCCAGGTAGCTGTCATCACGGCGCAGTGCCAGATTCCCACCCACGGTTGCCGCATTCCGCCGGGCCGGTGAGGTGCACAATAGCGCCGCTTCCCGGATGAATTCCGGAACCAGCTCACAGTCGGCAAGGTCCTGCAGCGTGCAGCGCGCGCCGATGCAGAGCTTTTCTCCGCGGAGCTCGATTTTGTCCATACCCAACGCGTTGATGTCGATCAGGTCTTTTCCCTCGGCAGCTCCGCCCAGACGCAGGTCATCGGTTCCGCCGGCAAGGTAAACAGCGCTTGCCGCGTTTTCTTTGCGGAGCATGACTGCTTCCAGCGGTGATTGCGGATGATAAATTTTCATGTGCCGTTCTCCATTTCTCCCTTATTTTCCATCCTCTATCATAGCAAAAAGCCGCCTGTTTGTAAAGATGACATTCATATTCAATTCGTCCGGGCCATTCATTGACAAATGGTACTATTTAAAAATTGAATAGATAAAAATTTTTCCCAATTTCGTGAAATTTTGATATATGTGTATAAATGCTGTTGGGTCGGTCTGCCGGTCCGCTGAAAACCCCAATAATAAAAGCATAGAACCGGGATAGCCAGCAGCCATCCCGATCCTCTAACGTCTAAGGTCTAATGTCTAAGGTCTATATTCCCAGCAAATCGCTGAACTCCTTCAGCGCCCCGTCAGTCTCGTGGGCAAGCACACGTTTCGCCAGCACCTTCCCCAGCTGGACCCCTTCCTGGTCGAAGCTGTTCAGGTTCCAGACGAAGCCCTGGAACATCACCTTGTTCTCAAAGTGAGCCAGCAGGGCACCGAGCGCTTCCGGCGTCAGCTGATCGCCGATCACGATGCTGGAAGGGCGTCCGCCGTCGAAGTTCTTGTTGCGGTTCTCATCGCTCTTGCCGCAGGCAAAGGCCATGATCTGCGCGGCCACGTTGGCGCCGAGCTTTTGCTGGCTGGAACTGCCCTGGATCTGGACGTCCATGCCGGTCTGATTCTGCCGGAAGCCAACGAACTGCAGCGGAACGATATCGGTCCCCTGGTGCAGGAGCTGATAGAAGGAGTGCTGGCCGTTGGTGCCGGGTTCGCCGAAGATGACCGGACCGGTCACATAGTTCACGGGTTCACCGAAGCGGTTGACGGATTTGCCGTTGGATTCCATATCCAGCTGCTGCAGATGGGCCGGGAAGCGGTTGAGCGCCTGGGAATAGGGCAGCACAGCTGTGGCGGGATAGCCCTGCACGTTCCGTTCGTAGACACCGATGAGGGCGTCCAGCATGTCCGGGTTCTGCAGGATGTCGGGATTCTTGGCGAGCTTGTCCTCTTCGGCAGCGCCGCTGAGGAAGCGGGCGAAGACCTCCGGACCGAAGGCCAGGGAGAGGATCGCGCCGCCCACGCAGGACGTGGAGGAATAGCGACCGCCGATGTAATCGTCCATGAAGAAGGCGGCCAGATAGTCGGGGTTGCCCGCCAGCGGAGAGGTCGCGCTGGTGACGGCGACCATGTGTTTGGCTGGATCCAATCCGGCTTTGGTCAGCGCATCTTTGACGAAGGATTCGTTGGTCAGGGTCTCCAGCGTTGTGCCGGATTTGGAAACCAGGACGAAGAGCGAGCGGGAGAGGTCGATGCTTTTGAGTACGGAGGCGGCATCGTCCGGATCGACGTTGGAAATGAAGCGGGCTTCCATATGGAAGTTGCCGGTGGCTTTTGCCCAGTTTTCGAGTGCCAGGTACATGGCGCGGGGTCCGAGGTCGGAGCCGCCGATGCCGATCTGTACGGCGGTGGTGAACTTTTCCCCCTTTTCATTGGTGATCTCACCGTTGTGGACTTTGTTCGCGAAGTCATAGGCTTTTTTCTGTTCGCCGGTGTAAAAGTCGCGTTTGTCCACCCCGTCAGCGATCACCGGGCCGCCCAGCTGCCCGCGGGTGAGCTGGTGCAGGACCAGGCGTTTTTCTCCGGTATTGATGACGGCGCCGTTATAAAGCGCTTCATATTTCTGTGTCAGTTCGGTCTCGTCGGCCAGTGCCTGGAGCGTGTTCAGGATCGTTTCATCCACCTGTTTGGCTGCGTAGTGATAGGTCAGACCCGCGGCCATGGGTGCCCGGTATTTCCTGACCCGTTCTGCCCCGCTTTCGCCGGACATGGCTTCCTGAAGGTTTACATGCCCTTTGAGTTCACAAAGGCTCTCATAGGCTGCGATAGAATCAAGGTTTTTCCAATTCATATGTCTTTGACCATCCTTTTTTCGAATTGTTAATTGTGTCGGCGGGGCTCACGCCCGGGGTCACATTTGCGTTTTCCTAATTATATCTTAACTCCTCTTTTTTTAAATTAAGACAGCCGAAATCCTCCGGACTCCGGCTTCTTACTGTTTTTTACTCGTAGATGTCGTTATATCTCAAATTGGTGCCCGGGATCTTGTTATAATCCG
>CAYWKZ010000115.1:0-10359 GCA_964459115.1 uncultured Leptolinea sp.
ATCTGGTAACGGGCACGTTCCGGGGAACCTTTCAGCACCGCTCCTTCGGCGAATTCGATCGTCATATGGGAACGGATCGCCTGCGGAAAAGTCAGGTAAGTTCCTTCCGGGAAATAAAGCCGGCCGCCTTCCGGCAGAAAATCCAGCGCGGCACGGATCGCTTTGGTGTCATCATGGACTCCATCGCCAACGGCGCCAAAATCACGGACATTGATGGCAAAGCGTTCGGAAAGCGTTCGAAAAATCATGGATTCCCGAACTCCGGCGATCTCCACCGTCACGTTATATTCCGTATCGGATTTCAGCCCGAACAGAGAAAAAACATTGGTGTTTCCCTCCCGCACTTTTTCGCCATTCAGATAGAGCGTGTAAGCGGAGGGCGCATAATACTGATTTTTGTTTTCCAGCTCAAAACAAGCGGAGCTTGAACTGACAAATAATAACCTGAACATCCAACCTAAACTTTCTTTTTTGCATCATCGATGATCCGCTTCATCAGCCTTTTCATACTGATAAACAGCAGATCAAACCCGAGGTAAATCAACCCGAACAGCAGCGGTTCGACACTCAAGACGGAACCGCCCATGGACTGCAAAACCGTATTGACCAGATTATAAAACATATAAACAAAGAACAGCACCACATAGGCATAGGCGATATTCACAAACAGACTGGAAAGCTGTTTTTTCGGAACCATCATCCAGCGGTCATTGGCACCTTCCGGCTTGGCGATGAACCGCAGCACGTTATTCACAAGGATGTCCGTGATGATCCCCATCGCCAATCCCAGCACAAACAACTGGTCAAGCAGATCCCGAAGATAATTTCCCAGCCCAAGGAAAAAGAAGAAACACACAGAGCCGTTAAACCAGTACTTGACGAGCAGCGCTTTGACCGTTTCGCTGAGCTTTATCTTCGATCCGGACCGGTATTTGCGAAGTTCAGCTTCCGAAACGACCGGTGAGTTTTCCTCATTGGCAGTTACCAGGTCATTCACGGCACCGCTGTGCAGCTTGTAATAATCCTGCGCAGTTTTACGCTCTTCGGGAGTCTGCCGTTCTTTGTTTTTCTTTGCCATATGGTCTTTTCTACGCAAAAAGGAGGCCTTTGCAGACCTCCCGATCTAACTACAGAATCTGAATACTCTTAATCATTACCCGAAATATCGATGGCAGCCATGTTGCCGCTGTCCTCAACCTCGATGGAGGTCTTGATGGAGCGGATCGCCTTTGCATAAACCGGACGCAAGGCCACCAGCGCAGCTCCAATGGCAAGCATAATGATGTGAGCGTTCAGCGCTTTGGCAGCCTTAGTGATGTAATCCTCTTCCTTGATGGGGTTATCCGCACGCGTCAGAGCATTGGTGATCAGTCCCTTATATTTGATGTCACAGAAAATGATGATCGCGAACATCACAAACATCAGGCAGATCATCGCATAGTTGGGTTTCTTCCGGCGCGGGTAGCTGTTGGTGAAACATACAAAGGACAACATGGAAAGCAGCATGGTGATGAAACCGTAAAGGCCCATTCCCGGCCCCTGGATCCTGGCTGTGGTATGGGAGATATATGTCAGGTTCAAAGAGTAAATCAGGAACGCGACCACCAGCACGATCATAGCAATGTTTTCCGGTTTCCGCTTCAGGGATACAATGCTCTTACGAATAAATTCACTGAATCCGGATCTTTTCGTATTGTTCATTTCATTTTCTCCCTTCAGATAGCATTCTGTGTATCGACATCAAAGAAATGTTTGTGAGTAAAGGACAGGCTGGCAATGTCGCCGGCTTTGTAGTTGCACCAACCGCGCAGCTTCGCGACGATCTTTGAACCGTCACCATGTTCGCCGATGTAACCGTGGACCAAGGTGTTCATACCCAGGTTTTCGTTATCGAACACCTTCACTTTGATTTCTCCGTTTTCAACGATGTTTTCAGGACGGACACCCATGACGACCTTTTTACCTTCGTAATCCGCAAGCTTGGCCTTTTCTTCGTCCGTCATTTTGATCTGGGCGGTCTTGCCGATCAGGTAACCCTGCTCCACTTTGACGTCAAAGATGTTCATCGGCGGCAGTCCGATAAAGGTGGCGACGAAGAGGTTTGCCGGGTGATCATAAAGCTCGATCGGTGTACCGATCTGCTGGACGTGCCCCATGGACATACACACGATGCGGTCGGCGAGTGTCAGCGCTTCCGTCTGGTCATGTGTCACATATAACATGGTCGCACCAAGCCGTTTGTGCAGCAGCATGATCTCGCGTCTCGTGGCACCGCGCAGCTTCGCGTCCAGGTTGGAAAGCGGTTCATCGAAAAGGAAGAGCTTCGGATTGCGGACGATGGAACGACCCATGGCAACACGCTGACGCTGACCGCCGGAAAGCTGGTTCGGTTTTTTGTTCAGCTGTTCGGTCAGGCCCAGGATCTCCGCAGCCGCTAAAACCTTCTTGTGGATCACGTTCGGGTTCTCATTGCGCAGCGTGAGCGAAAAAGCCATGTTTTCATAAATCGTCATATGTCCGTAAAGTGCATAGTTCTGGAAAACCATCGCCATGTCACGGTCTTTTGCGGGGGCATTGGTGATATCTTTTCCGTCCAGCAGGAGCTTCCCTTTGGAGATATCCTCCAATCCGGCGACCATACGCAGGGTCGTGGATTTGCCGCAGCCGGAAGGACCAACCAGAACGATGAACTCACCATCCTTCACATCCAGGTTGAAGTCATATACAGCCTGGACATTGTTGTCATAAATTTTGTCGATATGCTGAATACTGAGATTTGCCATTTCCGAACCCTCCTTATATTATGCTGCAGCCTTTTCAAGGGAGGCCATATGAGCCTGCAGCTCTTTGCTGCGTTTGATCCCGACATATGCGCCGGCGAACATACAAATTGCGGAGAGCAGAAGATATATGATAACGGTCACATACTGAGTGTTTCCCATAACTTTGGTCGTTACACCCGCTACTGTGACTTCAGCTGCATGAGCCTGCGCAGGAAGGATGAAGATCCGGACGATTTGAAGAACACCCAGGAAAACCATCACATAACCGTATTCGACTTTGTAATTCTTGATCCCTTCAGAAGAAAGGAAAGCTGCCAGCATAAAAAGCAGATTCAAAATGATGGAAGCGCCGATGCGGATCTGATAGTAAAAATTTCCGACATTGTTGTTTATATCTGAACTGTATATGTTCAAAAAATAGAGAACATCAAAAACAATGGCGATAATTGCCAGAGTTGAAGCAAGCGAATTCTTTGTAAAACGCATTCTATCTTTGCGGATATATTCCTCTTCGTTCATGCGACTGCCCCCTTTCCGGCATTGATCAACTGTTTTTCTTCTTTCATCAGTTGGAATTTCCAAATCATGTTCGCGAGCAGCAGGACATTTGCAATGATCGCGAAGGCAAAAACTGCGACATGCACATCGAACCAAAACGTAGATTCGGTATATAAGGTGTGCTGTCTTTCAGCAAATTTTTTCAAATCCTCAAAATTGATCGCGAGGAATTGTGCTTTGAAAGCAACGATTTGAGTATGAGCCCATACCGCGACATAAATATTCACGGCTAAATTCGCCACTACAGCGATGATATTACTGATGTAATATCTTCTGCGTGTGTTCGTGTTTGTCAAAAACAGCAGAACAGCGCACAGGATCAATATGATCCCAAAATGAAGGAGCTGCTGATTGAAAGGCTGCATATCGTAATAAACCCGGGCGCCTTCAACACGGCTTCTGTCGAGATTGTCTTTATTGGGAATTGTAAAGTACAATGCATCATAGAGATCTGTCATGATCCCCAGGGAATAGAGAAACACGACCACGCTTGCTGCCAATACAAGAAAACACACGATTTTTTGTATTTTCATTTGTTTTTTATACATAAGACCTCCATGTTGATCTTTATTTCCCAAACAGCTTTTTCAAGGTTTCCATGCCGGCACCTTGGCACCGGCATGGAATTTTTCAAATGACGCTCTATTCGTAGAGTGAACTATAGTAATCCTGGATATCTTCCCAGGCCCATTCTTTGATGCCAAGATAAGCATCGCCGTTCCAGAGGTCCGCGACGGTCGCAGCAGCTTCTTCCGGATCGGAGAAGCCTTCGAGATTGAAACCATTAGCAATGATGTCAACCAGTACGGACACCTTGTCATCGCCGCTCTGCTGGCTGAACTGGTTCACCAGGTCAGTGTAGGTGTTGATCAGATCATTGTCGGCTTTGGAAGTCGGCAGGACAGTCGGAACAGAGGTGTACCACGGGTTTTCGGTCAAAGCCAGTTCCGGGTGTTTGATGACGCCGAGGCCGATCGCATTGGAAATGTGGCCAGCACCTTCCTTACCAACTTCGTGTGTGCACTGATATTCAAACGCCTGGTTCTTGACGAAGCTCAGTGTGGAACCCAGATACATACGGGCATAGTTGGTGTAGTTGCCGTTAGCCTTTTCCCAAAGTTCAGCGTAGGTCGCATCAGCGATCACAGGCATTTCCTTACCGTTGAACATGAAGGTAACATAGGAACCGTCATCGTTTGTCTTGATGAAGGCATCCGGACCGTAGGACATGAGGATCATGCCTTCCGGGCTGTAAGCGAAGTCGATCAGGGACAGCGCAGCGTTCAGCTTGTCAGGGTTGCCGGCAACGCCGGGTGCGGAAATTCCCCAACCGTCAGTCTTGACAGAGCGCCAGGATTCGGTGAAGCGCATATAAACGCCTTCGCCGTTATTTGTGCCATCATACCAGAGGGCGACCGGGCACATCACAGCCATGTATTTCTCGCCTTCCTGCAGCTTGGTCTGGTTCAGAATGGTCTGAGTCTGGTTGTAGTCATAGTGCATGAAGCCGAGGTCATTTTCAAGATAAGTGGCGGAGCTTTCAGCTTCTTTGTTGACGAAAGCTTCGGAGATCAAACCTTCCTGAGCCATGGCGTTCATGTAAGCAAGGGCGATATAGGTTTCCGGTTCGGTGCGGGCATCGTGCAGTTCACCGTCTTCACCGACAAACAGGTAATCCTGACGGGATTCCAGACCACGAACGCCGAACAGATGACCGGCAAAGCGGAACATATCGACACGGCGCTGGTTGTTGTTGTCTTCACGGGTGAAGATACCCTGGACCTTGTCGGTGCCGTTGAGGGTCTGCGGGTTGGAAGTGACACAGCGCAGGAGAGCAACGAGTTCATCAACATCCCAGGCAGCATTCTGACCAACGAAGAGGTTGGAACGTTCAGTGCCATAGTAGCCGTCGTAAGCTTCATCGATGTATTTGCGCAGCATGTTGACAGCGGTAACGCCATCCATTGAACCAACTTCATTCATTTTCGCAACGATGTTGCCGGCCTTGTCATAATCTTTGACGATGGATTCAACAGCAGTACCGTCAGGAGTGACGACATCAATACCGACCTTACCGGAAGTGGGCATGTACGGCTCGTAAACAGGATCTTTGGTCTTGCCGCAAGCTTCGGCGGTGAATTCACCTTCGCCATCCAGCAGCTTCTGGACCCAGTCAACGCGCATCAGCGGCATACGTTCGATGTCGTTCACACCATCGAAGTAGGGGCTGAAGTAGATCGCGCCGGTGTCAACGTTGCCGGTGATGGAAAGGCGGACGATCGGGTTGGCATCCAGATAAGCCTTGAAGTTAGGCATTTTGTCAAGGTATTCAGCGATGTTGATGATCGCGCCGGATTCACCGTATTCGCTCAGTTTGGAAGCGGTACCGGAAAGCATATCGACCTGGTCAAGCTGTTCTTTCCAGTAATCGAATTCAGCGGAAGCACCGTTGCCCTGGTATTTGTTTTCGAAAACGATACCGAGCTTGTTCTGAACTTCAACCCATGTCGGCTTCAGATCGCCGGAGTGGTAGGTTTTTCCATCGGCAAGGGTGATCCCTTCGCCGGCGGTTTCAGCATCGAAGAACAAACCTGTCTTCGCACTGTTGTAACCGGTAGCCATGCGAAGGACGGTACCTTCCGCATAAGGCAGCTCATCCGAAGCTGATGCGACGCTGACCATCATCAGACAGAAAGCGAGCAGAAGCATAAGAATGGATTTGCTTTTATTCATAATCATTTCTCCTTTGTTTTTCTAACCGGGCATGCCCGGATGATCACACAACGAATAACTAACAACTATTCTTTCACACCACCAACATTCACACCCTTGGCGAAATACTTCTGGATGAAGGGGTAGATCACCAGGATCGGGACGATGGAGCACACGATCAGCGCGTAGATCACGGAGTCGGATGCATAGACCGCGTTCCAACCGGCGATGAATTCAGGATCACGATACTGTTCCAGCAATTCACGGATGAACACCTGCAGCGGTTTTTCAAAGCTGTTGGAGATCATCTGACGCGCCCAGAAGTAACCGTTCCAGCGGGAGATCGCGAAGAACAGGGCGACGGTAGCGATGGTGGATTTGCACATCGGGAGGTAAACCGTGCTCAGCACCTGGAATTCCGTTGCACCGTCAACGATCGCAGCCTCTTCAATTTCGGAAGGGACACCTTCAAAGGCATTGCGGAGCAGGATGATGTTCATGGCTGCCATACCCATGGCAATGACCACCAGCCATTTGTCATCCATGATGCCGACCCCGTTGAAGACAGCCTTGGTCTGCAGGTAGTTCAAATACTGCGGAACAATACCCGCGCTGAACCACATGGTGAAGACCAGGAAGAAGTTAAAGAACTTCCGGAACAGCAGTCGCTTTTTGGAAAGAGCATAAGCGCCTAAAATGGAGTAAATCAGGCACCAGATCGTACCGTAAAGGGTGAGGAACAGTGTGTTGGAGTAAGCATTCCAAAACATGTTGTTGGAGAACATGTATTTGAAAGCCTCAAACTGTACATCTTTCGGGAGCAGTACGATCTCATTATAATCGACAGAGTGCGCACCGGAGATGGAGGCGGAGACCGCATAAACAAAAGGATAGAGACATGCCAGAGCGAAAATCGTCAGCAGCGTATAGCTGAGGATCTTGAAAATCAGCTCGGAAGTTTCAAGTTTTCTTTTCATTGTCTGCCTCCTTAGTACAGTGACGTATCCGCCGCTTTGCGGGCGATGGTGTTAGCGCCGATAACCAGCAGCATACCGATGACATTGTTCATCATTTCAGCTGCGGAAGCAATACCCTTGGAAGCGCCTTCCAGACCGTAGCGGTTCGCGAAAGTTGAAACCACATCCGCGGTGACGAAGGTGTTGGAGTTATAAAGCAGGATGACCTTTTCATAACCGATGTTCAGCAACCCACCGATGCGGGTGATGAGCATGATGACGATGGTCGAAAGGATGGAAGGCAGCACGACATAGCGCATCTGCGCCCATTTGTTCGCCCCGTCGATCTGGGCCGCCTCGTAAGATGTCGGAGAAATGGCGATGATGGCCGCGAAAAACACGATGGAGTCATAACCCGCGCCTTCCCAGATACCGGAGATCACATAGATCGCCCTGAAATAAGCCGGGTTGTTCAAAAGGCCTGCATTGGCCACCTCATATGGAATCAGTTTCAAAGCGACCAGCAGCTGGGAGATAATCCCCATGTTGGAGGTCTGCGCGCCCTGTTTCACCAGCATCACCACCAGAGAGGTCATAACGACGGTGGACATGAACTTCGGCAGATAAGTGAGCACCTGATAAAAACTGCGGGCGACGTTGGAGCCGATCTCATTGAAGAACAGCGCCAGGATGATGGGCATCGGGAACCCGAACAGCAGCCCGTAAAAACTCAGGACGAAGGTGTTGCGCAGCGCCCGCCAGAATTCTGTGGAAACCGTTGTCTGGCCCGCCAGCAGCAGCTTAAAATTGGAAAAGCCGGCAAACAGCTGCTCCGAAACAGGAAGCACGTTATCCGCGACTTTAAAGCTGCCCAGCAATTCGTACATTGGGAAGTACCGCCAGAACAGGAAAACCAGCAGCATCGGGATCAGCATGATGTAAAGACGCCAGTCTTTGACGATCATCCGCACGACATGCAGCCAGTAATGCTTTTCCACGTCATCGCGAACAGCCTGTTCAGGGTCCTCGCGATAGGTCTTCGTGGCTTCATCATAAATCAGGAAGTCTGCCACAGGTGCTTTCATTAGAATCCTCCCTTTTCCTCCTCGTTTTCTTTTTGAACCCGAAGGAGATACGATATTTGGTCTTCGAACACGCCGTCAAGACGACTGGCGATCCAAACGATCACCATGGTAAACAGCCCCGAAAGGGCATCGGTGGTGATGAAACTGAACCCCGTACTGACCGGAGCACCCATCACAAAAGAGACACAAGCCCTTCCCATCTGCATGAACAACTGTGTGCAGACCGCAAACAACAGTGTCAACAGCACGTTCTCACGGATCCGTTCTTTGCCAAACAAACGGAACATGAGAAGCGACAAGAGGGAAAACAGGTTCCCGATCCCATAAATCAGGTACTGTTTCGGTAAACCGCCGGCCCAGAAACAATAAACCAGACCGCCGAGTACCGCGTGAATCGCTGCCCAGGGTCCCCATCGCATCAACACGATCGAGACAATCGCTGCACAAACCGAGACGGTGTAAAGCTGGTCCGGGAACCAGCGGATCGCCGCATTGACGATCAGTGACTCCGAAATGATGAGCATTACCGCAAAGAGGAACAGGTCCAGGTTCCGATATTGCTTCAGGGTCATATGACGATTCAAGGTGTGCCTCTCAAACCCGGATATGATGTCTGCAAACACAAAAACACCATCTCCGAAGGTGTAAAATAATTTTCATCTTTGAGGCTTTTTTCGTACATGGCAAAAATGAGTTACTTTATACACAAAAAAGACCTATCTCGATCCGGTACGAAGCACACGGATACAGCTCTTGTACTGCGGCGAAGCCCGCACACAAGGGCAGTATCACGTGCAGCGTTGAGTAAGATCCGTTCTGCGATGTTGAAAAGCGCACAACAAGATACGTCTCTGCTGTGCGGGCTGACGCCGCAGCAGCAGTAACGTCTCGTCGTGCTTCGGTTTATTTGAGAATACCCCGTGCTGCGGCAAATTTTTTAATTCATAAGCCTACCCGAAAAATGCATGTGATAAAATAGTTGACAGCCGGCTGCCGACAGCTTCAAAAAAAGAGAACGGCATCCGGTTTCTGCATAAGAGGCTTACATGGGAGCAATGATAAACGTATCACCGAATGATAACTTACAGCAGATTTTTGACAGCGTGCCGGAGAACACGACTGTCCGTCTGGCGCCGGGGGAATACCGGCAGAAAACCATCATCCGCACGCCCGGACTGACACTGATCGGTTCGGGAATGGAGAGCACCGTCCTTGTTTGGGACGATTATGCTCTGAAGACCGATGAACAGGGCCGGGAATACAACACCTTCCGAACCTGGACTTTGGCCGTCTGTGCCGACCATGTGCATATGGAAAACCTGGCGATCGTCAATGACGCGCTGCATCCCGAGATCAAGGGGCAGGAAGTGGCGCTCTCCGTTGTCGCCGACGGGTTCAGCATGGAAAACTGCCTGCTGCGTTCCACACAAGACACGCTCTTTTCCGGCCCGCTGCCGGATGACCTGATCGTGCGCTACACCGGCTTCCATGCGCCGGAGCTGCTGCGGGGCGGACACATGCGCCAGGTCTTCACCGACTGCCGCATCGAAGGCACGGTGGACTTCATCTTCGGCTGCGGGGATACCCTGTTTAAAAACTGCGAGATCCGTTCACTCAACGATGCCCGGAACATCGGCTATGCCGCCGCACCGGCCCATGAGCTCCGCCAACAGGAGGGCTTCCTGTTCCGGAACTGCCGCTTCACCTGTGAAGAGGGCGTGGCGGACGGCAGCATCTGGCTTGCCCGTCCCTGGCGGGACCACGGGCTGGCAATCTTCGAGAACTGCACCTACGGTCCTCACATCGCCCCGGAAGGTTTTGACAAGTGGAATGACACCAACCGGGACCAAACCGCCCGCTTCCGTGAAACGCCGTCCGTCCCGGGACGGGTGAACTGGGTGAATCAGCGCTGATTTGATCAAAAAGAGGGACAGTACCCGCAGGGGCTTGTACCTCGGGGAAGGAGCGCCGGTTGCCCGAGGTACAGGCCCCTGCGGGTACCGTCCCTCTTAAAAGCAGACAGCCGAAATCCTCCGGGAGATCGGCTGTCCTTATTTCTTATTTCTTATTTCTTATTTTTCTTCTTCCGCTTTTCGCGCAATTTCTTCCGCACATCATCGGAAGGACCGGCGCGTTTCCGGGAAAGGTCCGTCTCGGCCAGATGCCGGTCCCAACGGGCTTTGAAAGCGTTGCTGTCCTCCATCTGGATTTCCAGCACCGTCTGCTGGTCACCCCGCTTGAGCGCTTCCTCGATCAGGATCCGCC
>CAYWKZ010000116.1:0-10353 GCA_964459115.1 uncultured Leptolinea sp.
TCCTCATTAATCAGCTTCCCGTGACCACACAACATCATAATCACGCATTGGCGGCAACTCCTGTGTCAGACCTGGCAAAGCGTCTGGCTTCTCTGACCCCTACGGACCTCCGCCATAGCTTCGTCACGCGCCAGGGTTCTTCCAGCTTCTATATCTTCCAATCCTCTGTCCAGCATACGGAGCAGATTAGGATCAACTTCTGACGCGTCCTAAATGGTGATTTTTTCATCAACCATACTGGCATCTCCTTACCTCGGAACACACCCTCCTCATAATCTTATATCGTCACGCCAGCCCGGATTCTTAAGGAAACACTGATTTATTCGGGCTGAGTCAAAGTGACCTGTTTTCGTTGACTCAGAATTGAGTCAACAGAACAGGTTGCATTGACTCGTTTGCCGCGGATTAAACATTAATCAGCGTTTCCTTAACCCGTAAAATGGCACAAGGATACAAATAGATTATAGCAAAAATCCGGTCCTGAAGCAACGAGAACATTTTATACCCTGAAAGGGGTCGGTTTCCATAGACTCGCGTGCGCTTGGGGTCGGTTTCCATAGACTCGTGCGAAGAATGAGCATGAGTCGGAGGGATCCGACCCCGAGCTTTGAATTGGTTAGAACCTGCTCAGGATGGCGGAGAGGACATCTTTGTGGATCTCATCGGGGGAGCGGTCGGCATCAATGACGACGAAACGCTCCGGCTCGGCGGCAGCCATGGTGAGATAGCCGCTGCGGACCCGTTCATGGAATTGCAGCGCATAATCGTCCATGCGGTTCCATTCCTCATGATTGCTGATGCGCCGGCGCAGACCGGCCTCCGCAGAGATATCAAACAGCAGCGTCAGGTCCGGCTTCAACCCGCCGGTGGCAAAATCCAGCAAATGCGTGAGCATTGTCCGGTCGAGACCGTGTCCGTAACCCTGGTAGGCCATGGTGGAATCCGCATAGCGGTCACAGAGGATGATCTTCCCCGCCGCAAGCGAGGGACGGATCAGCTCCTCCACCAGCTGGGCACGGGAGGCACAGAACAACAGGATTTCCGCGCGGGGATGCATGGATTTGTTCTTCATGTTCATGATGACGGAGCGGATCTGGTCGCCGATGTCGGTGCCGCCCGGTTCCCGGGTGCGGATGATATCAAGTCCCTGTTCTTCCAGGACCGGGATCAGTTTGTTCAGCTGTGTGGTTTTGCCGGAGCCATCCGGCCCTTCGAATGTGATGAACATTTCCTAACTTCCTCTAATGTCTAATGTCTAATGTCTAATTCCTATATATTCTCAGCCTTCTTCGAGGCTCTTTCCCAAAGGACTGGCAGGCCAGTCCGGCTTCATTGATCATTTCCTTCTGGATGCGGCGAACAGCATGATCCGCGGGAGAAAGGTCGATCCAGCTCACCTCACCGCTCAGCACCGAACGGATGGCGGAAATCGTCTCATCCTCCACATCCTCCCAATTGACCGCCTGCTCCTGCACCTCGATCTTGAGCATATTGGCAAGCGTATATTCGATTTGTGTCGTCGTGTTGGAACGCAGCACATAAATCGGGATGCCGCGCTCTTCCGCCTCGATGATGATCTGCTGCCGCTCCCGATAATAGGGACGGAGCGTCATCAGCATATCCGCCTCTTCCAGATTGTTGACCACGATCACCGGGACGTCCAGCCGCTCGGCGGCTTCATTCAGCCGGTTGCGGGCCACTCCATAGCAATAGACCCGGATCGTTTCCCTGGGCGATGCGGGATCCTTTTTCTGCCCGGCAGAAAGGGTTTGCCTCATTTCACCGGGAGCGGGTTTGCTTTTTCCGCTGATCTCAATGATATTGGTCTGAGACCGGGAAAGCTGTTTTTTGCCCTTCTTCCCCTCCGCACTCTGGTTCTGCGTGCCGGCAAAGCCCGTTCCTTCCAGCTCCGGAGCCGGTGCCTTTTCACGAATAATCTGTCCCTTCGCACTCTTTGTCCGCAATTCCGGCTGCAGCTCGATGCCGCGCACCAGCGCGTCAACCGCTTCCGCCACGTCCTGGTAAACCACCACCTGATTGCGCTGCCGGATCTCTACGAGCACATCAAAAGTCGGCGGCGATTTCCGTTCCAGCACCACTTTCTGGGTTCCCCGGCGTTTGGCCTCTTCATCCGAAAGGGTGACGGACTCGATCCCTCCGATCAGGTCGGAAAGAGTCGGGTTCATCAGCAGATTGGAGATCGTCTGACCGTGAGCGGTACCGATGAGCTGGACACCCCGCTCGGCAATGGTCCGGGCCGCCTGGGCTTCCAGTTCGCGGCCGATTTCATCGATGATGATGACCTCCGGGTTGTGGTTTTCGACCGCCTCGATCATCACCTCATGCTGAAGTGTAGGCTGGGCCACCTGCAGCCGGCGGGCATCCCCGACAGCCGGATGCGGGACGTCACCGTCACCGCCGATCTCGTTGGATGTGTCCACGATGATGACCCGTTTTTTTGCCGAAAGCACCCGTGCCGCTTCCCGCAGCATGGTGGTTTTGCCGATGCCCGGTTTCCCGAGGATCAGGAGCGATTTCCCTGACTCGATATAGTCCGCGATGATGTCCAGCGTGCCGAACACCGCCCGTCCGACCCGGCAGGTGAGCCCGATGATGCGGTTGCGGCGGTTGCGGATGGCGGAAATGCGGTGCAGTGTCCGTTCCATCCCGGCGCGGTTGTCAAGGTCGAAGGTGCCGATCTTCGCGACCACCGTGTCGATATCTGCATAAGTAACTTCTTCTGCGGAAAGCGGCATATCCCCCTGGGTATATCTGGCCAAAGGGATCCTGCCGACATCCATCACGACTTCGGTCAATTTTTCCAGATTGCCGTTTTCATTGATCACAGCTGCGATTTTTTCAGGCAGAATGTTGATTAGCGCCTGTATGTCGTCTAAATTGTTCAAATATTGTTCCATAGTTTCAGGTTTCAGGTTTCAGGAAAAGTATCCCGGTAAATCTGTTTTCAAACCTAAGGAAACGCTGATTTATTCAGAATGAGTCAATGCAACCCGTTCTGTTGACTCAATTCTGAGTCAACGAAAACAGGTCACTTTGACTCATTTGCCATGAAATCGACATTGATAAGCGTTTCCCTAAATATTCCAAAAAAATAATTTTTCTTTCGTAAAATTACAGGGTCTGTCCCCGTCAAATTTATAGTTTCTCATTACGTTTCAGGACGCCGAAGATGATAAAGATCACCACGCCGGCAAAGATCATACCACCGCCGATCAGCGCCAGAATCGGTGACTTCTCGACAGTTTCGACCACAGTTTCCTGATTTTCAAGGACGGATGATTTCTGTGTGCCGAAATTGATCTGAGTGTTGTCCCCGGCTTTGACTGTCAGCGCATAGTTCATGTTCGTGGTCGGGTTATAGTCCGTGGGAGGAGCCACAGAAATGTTATAGTCACCTTCGGGAACTTCCGGGAAGCACAGCAGGTCATTGCCGGCAGTCAGCCCGGTGAAATTGTCATAGCCGGTCCGTTTGGTGACGCTGACCGCACCGCCGGTGACACCATACTCAAATTCGCCGACAATGCCGTCACCGTTTTCGTCCTCGAACAGATACACGCAAACCCGACCGTAGCCATTGTAGGGCGTCGGGGTCGGCGTGATGGGGGTCGGGGTCGGAGAGGGCCCGGGCGTCGGGGTCGGGGTCTCATAGCGTCCCAGCAGCAGACGGGTACCGACGATCAGCGTACACTGCTCGTCCAGGTTGTTCAGCTGGCGCAGGGTTTGAAGGTCGATCCCCATGGTCAGTGAAATGGTCATACAGGAATCGTTATCTTTAATGATATAAAAGATGTTTCCGTCCGGGTCCGGTGTCGGCGTCAGGATCGCCTGACCAAAAGCCGGAAAAGCCAATGCTGACAAGAACAAACAAGCCAGCATCAGGATCATTGCAATATTCTTCATCTCTTCCCTCCATTTCACAGTCAGTACGGCACCAATTTTATTCATTATTCCTTATTCATTATTCATTTTATAGTTTTCCGCATCCTTCAGCATCGCTTTCACCGCCGACACATTTTCCTCATTATCCGCCCCCAGCAGCGAAGCGAGCTCATGCAGGCTCTCTTCCGCATCCAGACGCGTGACGACAGTCTGGGTACGGTTGTCACGGATCTGCTTGCGGACGTGGTAATGGCTGTCATAAAGGGCAGCCAGCTGCGGCAGATGGGTGATGCAGATCACCTGATGGCAGCGGCTCAGCTGCCATAGCTTTTCCCCGACCAGCGCACCGATCCGGCCGCCGATCCCCTGGTCGATCTCATCAAAGACCATGGTCGGGATGGTATCCGCCTGAGCCAGGGTGTTCTTCAGCGCCAGCATCAGCCGGGAAGTCTCCCCGCCGGAAGCCACTTTTGCCAGCGGTTTCAGTCCTTCGCCCGGATTCGGCGCGATGAGGAACTCCACCCGGTCAAAACCGCTGTCGGAAAATTCAAGACAGTTTCCCTTCCCGTCCGTCAAACCTTCTTCGGCCGGCGCCGTTCCCATCAGGACTTCAAAGCGGGCAGCAGGCATGCGAAGGTCATCCAGCTCCTTTTCAACGCCTTGAGAGATCTCCGCAGCCGCGGTTTTCCGTTTTTCCGAAAGTTCAGCTGCCAGCCCGGAAAGTTTCTCAAGGAGTTCCTCCCGCTCGTTTTCCAGCGCAGCGATCTGTTCACCGGCGCCGGTGATCAGGGAAAGTTTCTTTTTCGCATCCGCGGCATAGGCCAGGACCGCTGTGACGGTGCCGCCATATTTCCGTTTCAGTGAATAATACAGGTTCAGCCGCTCTTCGATCTGGTTCCGTCTGCGGGAGCTGAAGCCGAGGTTCGCCTTATAGCGCTGCAGTTTGTCCAGGATCTCACTCATCTGGTCGGCAGCCGTGACCGCCGCGTCATACAGCGGGCTGAGGGTGTCGTCATAAGTGACCAGGTCATCCAGTGCACTGTCCAATTGATCCAGCTGGTCGATGATGCCGGGACTGCTCTCCGAACGGCCTTCCAGAGCTGTCAGGCCCTGATGCAGGAGTTTGGCGATCCGTTCCGAATTTTCCAGCCGTTCCCGTTCCCGGTTGAGCTTTTCCTCTTCCTCCTCTGAAAGCTCAGCGGAGTCGATCTCATTGAGCTGATAGGACAGCATATCCTGCTGACGCAGCGCTTCCGCCTCACCGTCATGCAGCGATTTTAAATTTTTAACCACACTCAGATACTGCCGGTAAAGCGCACGGTATTGCTTCAGAAGATTTTCATTCCCGGCGAACTGATCCACCAGGCGGATATGAGAGGCCGGTCTGAGCAGGGAAAGATGCTCCGACTGTCCATGGATATCCACCAGCAGCGAACCGATCTCCTGCAGAATGCCGAGACTGACGCCGTGCCCGTTGACCCGGGCCGTACTGCGTCCTTCGAGCCGGAGTTCACGGGAAAGCGTCACCTCTTCAATGCCGTCATCCGGCAGCAGATCTTCCTGCTTCAGAATATCCTCAATTTCCTCCCGGCGGTTCCCGTAATCAAAAACCGCCTCAATCGAAGCGCGTTTCGCCCCCTCCCGGACAAAGCTGTTATCCGCCTTCTCTCCCAGTACAATGGAAAGCGCATCCAGAATGATGGATTTTCCCGCACCGGTTTCACCGGTAAAAACGTTGAAACCCGCGGTAAACTCCAGATCCAGCGATTCGATGATGGCAAAATTGAGAATATGGATCTCTTTGAGCATAAAGCTTACTTTCTGAAGACCATCCCGTTCATGTCAGCCCAGATCGTCCCACAGAGCACGATCACATAAAGCAGGCTCATCAGGATCTGCGACAACCCGCTCAGCACCATGCCGGCGCCAATATAATATATCCAGATGATCTGCAGACCGGTCAGCCGCGGGATCAGGCCGCCGACCCCGGCAGCGATCACGACCACCAGACTCAGCGTCTGAGATCTCCGCTTGCTCACAGCCCGGCGGACAGCGGCACAGATCAGTTTACCGCATGCTCCTCCGACAATGAGCGCAGAAAGAAAACTGAACAGCGGGATCAGCTGTTCAATGTAAGACCCCGCCAGTCCCAGCACTAACGCGATCACCCCACCGATCAGGAGATCCTTCGTTTCAGCCGTATCGAAGTTTTTCTGCTGGCTTTTGATGCATTCCTTGCAGCGATAGCCGGTAGGCGTTTGAACCGCGCATTCCAGGCAGATCGGCCGGTTGCATTTGTTGCAGCGCAGCAAGGTTTTGCGATCCGGATGTCTGTAACAAACCTGATATTCATCGTGTAATTCTTCTGTCATGACCGATACTCTCCTTTGATGGTTGGATTCCGCTGCATATAGCGCGTAATGTTCCGATAAAATATTCCCTTATCCCCAAAACGGACAAACAGTGCCGAATGTTCCGAAGCTCTCGCCCGGACCTGATCGCCAAAATCAAGGCATCCGCCCTCATAACCGTCCGGAGAGATGATCGCCTCCACATTTCCGCCGAGCGTAAAGCCGATGGTGTCCGTATCCGGTAAAACGAGGCTGCGGTCCACACACAGATTCGGAGAGATCGGCGTCAGCAGCATGTTGCGCATGTCCGGACGCAGGATCGGCCCGCCGACAGACTGTGAATAGGAGGTGGAGCCGGTCGCGGTGGAGAGGATCAAACCGTCCGCCACATATTCGGCCAGCTCGATCTCGTTGACGTGAACGATCAGATGGACCGGGCGCAGCGACAGGCCGCGGGCAATGACCACATCATTCAGCACTTCCCAGGAATCCAGCATTTTCTCCCCGCGGTAATGCTCCGCGTGGATCATCATGCGCCGGTCGATCTCCCAGTTTCCGGAAAACAGGTCATCCAGCCGGGCACGCCACTCATCCCGCTGCGTTTCCACCAGGAAGCCGAAATGTCCGAAATTGACACCCATCACGGGGACACCGACCGGCGCACCAAGCTTCCCGGCACGCAGCATCGTGCCGTCACCACCCAGCGCAATGATGAAATCAAATTTTCCATCACGCAGCCGGGTGCGGAATCGGCTGTCATTCAGCGAATATGACACAGCATGATCGACAGAACGCCTTTGCAAATCGTTGACGATCTCGGAGGCTGTCACATGGGTCGATTCAATATCCGGATGCCATGCCACGACAATGCGGCTGGGGATGTTCACACTCTTCTCCATACTATCCATTATATCAACTCTCAGTCTCTGCACAACAGAATTGGTAACTATTACCATAAATTCCGTTTTTGAATAAGATCACATATTTGATTTGTGTTATATAATGAAAGAAAAGAATTGATCTGAGGTGAAAATGATTAAAATTGCTCCTTCGATACTCAACGGTGACATGAGCAATATTGCCGCCACCGTTGCCATGCTCGATCGCGCTGAGGCTGACTGGCTCCATCTTGACGTTATGGACGGCGTATTCGTGCCGAACATCACCTTCGGGCCAAAAACCATCGCCGACATGCGTCCGCAGACGAAGACGTTTCTCGATGCCCACCTGATGGTCCATGATCCGAACACCCTGCTAGAAGAATTTGCGAAAGCCGGCGCTGATCTGATCACCGTACATTATGAAAGCCCCGGCTGCACCCACCTGGACCGGGTGATACAGCGCATTCACGGACTGGGCGTCAAGGCCGGTGCGGCGCTGAATCCCGCTACTCCGGATTCTGTGCTGGATTACCTTCTGGATTCCCTCGACCTGGCGCTGGTGATGTCTGTCAACCCGGGTTTCGGCGGACAGAAATTCATTCCCTACTCCCTGCGGAAGATCGAATCCATCGCCAACAAAGCCGCCAAACGGGGACTGAAGCTGGAAATCGAGGTCGACGGCGGTGTGAAAGTGAGCAACGCGGCGGAGGTGATCAATGCCGGTGCTACCGTCCTGGTAGCGGGAACAGCCGTGGTCTGTGCACCCGACCCGATCCAGGCTGTGAAAGATTTGAAAGCGTGTGCAAAATGAAAATCGTTATTCTCGACGGATATACCGTCAATCACGGCGACCTGAGCTGGGACGGGCTGAAAGAATTCGGTGAACTGACCGTCTATGACCGGACACCGAAGAACCCCGAAACCATTCTCTCCCGCATCGAAGACGCGGAAGTTGTCCTTGAAAACAAGATCAACATGTCCCGGGAGATCATGGATTCCTGTCCGAACCTGAAATATATCGGTGAGATCGCGACGGGATACAACAACGTGGATATCGCTGCCGCCCGGGAGAAGGGCATTGTCGTCACCAACATTCCCTCCTACAGCACAAATTCCGTCGCTCAGCTGGCAATCGCGCTGCTGCTGGAGATCTGCCATCACACGGCTCATCACAACGACCTGGTCCATCAGGGTGAGTGGACCTCCTGCGCAGATTCCATGTTTTACGACCACAGCTTCCCGCTCATTGAACTGGCCGGGAAGACGCTCGGCATCATCGGCTTC
Source organism: uncultured Leptolinea sp. (assembly GCA_964459115.1). Classification (GTDB taxonomy): domain Bacteria; phylum Chloroflexota; class Anaerolineae; order Anaerolineales; family Anaerolineaceae; genus Flexilinea. Next base: position 8,417 of record CAYWKZ010000116.1, read on the forward strand.
GGACAGATCGGGCAGTCTGTTGCCCGCATCGCCCGGGCAATGGGCATGAACGTGATCGCACACAGCCGCTCCGTCCGTGAAGAAGGGAAAACCCTTGCCGAGTACGTCACACTGGACGAACTTTTTGCCCGCTCTGATGTGATCTCCCTGCATTGTCCGCTTTTCCCGGAAACGAAGAACCTCATCAACGCAGAAAACATCGCTAAAATGAAGGACGGCGTGATCATCCTGAACACCAGCCGCGGGCCGCTCATCAACGAAGCAGATCTGGCCGCCGCGCTGAAAAGAGGGAAGGTTTATGCCGCCGGTGTGGACGTGGTCAGTGAAGAGCCGATGCGGGCGGATAACCCGCTGCTGAGTGCGCCGAACTGCTTCATCACCCCGCACATGGCCTGGATGCCGACCGAAGCCCGGAAGCGCCTGATCGACATCGCTGTGAATAACCTGCGGGCTTTTCTCAGCGGAAACCCCATCAATAACGTGGCAGGGTAAAGCCATGAGAGCCGTGATCCAGCGGGTCACCCGCGCCTCTGTGACTGTTGATGGGAACCGAGTCTCCGAGATCAAAGACGGTCTGCTGATCCTGCTCGGGATCGGTCCGGACGACAATGAGGACATCGCCCGGGCCATGACGAAGAAGATCGCCGCACTGCGCATCTTCCAGGATGAAGCGGACAAGATGAACCTTTCCGTCCGGGATATCGGCGGCAGTGCGATCGTCGTTTCGCAGTTCACGCTCTATGCCGACTGCCGTAAAGGGAACCGTCCCTCCTTTGTCGGAGCCGCCGCGCCTGCCCTTGCCTCTCCCCTGGTAGATCGCTTTGTTGAGCTGCTCGAAGAACAGGGAGTTCCCTCCCAAACCGGCGTCTTTGGCGCCCACATGGATGTCGAGCTGCTGAACAGCGGCCCGGTGACGATCATCCTGGAGATGTGAGCCTGCAATGAGCTGCTGACAAATGTTGCTTTCGGGGCAAGCTTCCTTTAACACAGGAACATGCCTTTAGCCAACCACTCCCGGAAACACAGCGCTTTTTCAGACAGGAAAACAACAGCCCGGACTTGATCCGGGCTGTTTTGTTGATAAATGTTTATGATTGTGAGAAGGTCCTCAGAATGAGACCGTCAGACGCCAGTCCCAGGTGAGATTTTCTTCGTTAGCCTGATAACGATAGGTTGCTCCGTTTGAATCTCCGTCAGCATTTTCGAAGCTGCCATCACCATCTTTATCACATTGCCACTGATAAGTGACGCCGGCCAACTCTTCTTCCGTGAACCCGATCAATTCAGACGTCAGTTCGATGGTTTCACCCATTTCAACAACTGCACGGCGGGAAGTGAAGATCTCGACTGCTTTCTCAACCTCAGGCTGAGCCACAGGCGTTGCCGTTGTTTGCTCTGTTTCAGAAACTTTATCAGCATCTTCCTTAGTCACGATATCCCGACGATGAACATAACCGACAGTATCCTCATCCACCTGAACTTTGTACCAGTTGCCGATGATTTCAAGAACTGTCATTTCAGTGTTTTCGTCTTCGGAAGTAGTGAAAATAACCCCTTCCAAACCGTCGGCTCCGTACCGAACTGCCTTACCCGGAAGGACAGTCACTTTCATTTCCGGTTCTTCCGTGGCTTCGCCATTCAGGATCTCATCAAGAATGGCATAACCCTTGGTTTCATTATCAGCCAACAGCAATTCAGACCAGCCAAGTTCGTCAGTAGCAACCACCGTAACCTGTTCTTCTTCGGTTAAAGTGATCATCACTTCGGATTCTTCATTCGGTTCAGTGTAAATAATGACTCCGGCAGGCAGTGTCTCGATCCGCACGGTTTCTTCGCCTTCGGTCAGCTCACCTTCAAGGGGTTCACCTTCGGTTGTTTCACCTTCGGTCAGCTCACCTTCAAGGGGTTCGCCTTCGGTTGTTTCGCCTTCGGTCAGC
>CAYWKZ010000117.1:0-10297 GCA_964459115.1 uncultured Leptolinea sp.
GACCTTGCTGGCTACATAGGTCCGTGAGGCAGGGTCATTCCCGACAAGGATCGTGGCAAGGCCGGGAATCGGCAGTCTTTTTTCTTTCCGTTCCGTGATGGCAGTTTTGACTTCATTTTTGATCGATTCTGCCAGTTTTTTCCCGTCAATTATTTCAGCGCTCATATTTTCCCTGTTTTCAATCAAATATCAGTGATTTCCAGATCATCCAGTTCGGAGCAGGTGTCACCTCGATCACCGGATAGGGTGTCGGCGTCGGTGTGCTGTACTCACCGGGCAGCGGAATGATCACGTGATCGTCTTCCTTCCGCATCAGGCCCTGCTGCCGCGCCCATTCCTCGACCGCGGTGTCGGACTTTGCATAATCGATGCGGTCGTTCACGGTGTCGAGGGTGGATTGGAGGTTGGTGACATCCGTCTGCAGTGTGGCTTCCTGATTTTCCAGGAAGGTCAGCGTGCTGAGACGTGTGTTCAGATCGATGACAAGGTAAACGGCAATCAGGATCAGCACAAAGATATAAAAATGCCGTTTGATGATCTTCAAAATACCCATATAATAAATATACCAGATATTTCTAATTTTTGGGCAACAAAAAAGACCCTGTTTAGGGGTCTTTTGTGCCGAAGGAGGGATTTGAACCCTCATGGGAGTACTCCCACTACGCCCTGAACGTAGCGCGTCTGCCAGTTCCGCCACTTCGGCTCGTCAACAATATTGATTATACGACGTTTCAGATATGTGTCAAGAGAATTTGAAAAAATCCAAAAAATTGATGACAGGAATAAAAACGGGCTAAAAACGATAAAAACGATAAAAAACCGGGGAGCACACTCCCCGGTTTTGTAGACTTTATTTTAGCTTATTCAGTCGGCAGGTTGGAGATCACCGCCTGCTGGCCGTCGACGATCTCGTCTCCCTGGATAAAGCGTCCGGGGACGAAACCGGTGCCGGCAGGGATCAGCTTACCGATGATGACGTTTTCCTTCAGGCCGTAGAGCGGGTCCTTCAGTCCGCCGATGGCTGCGCTGGCCAGCACTTTGATGGTGTGCTGGAAGGAAGAGGCGGACAGCCAGGAGTCGGTGGACAGAGAGGCTTTGGTGACACCGAGCAAAATCTCAACGTATTTCGCCGGGGTCTTGCCCTCTTCTTCGAGCCTGCGGTTGATGTCTTTCAGCGTCAGATAATCGACCACGTCCATCGGCAGGTACGGAGAGTCACCGGAACTGGTGATCTGCACCTTGCCGAGCATCTTGCGGATGATCACTTCGAAGTGCTTATCGTTGATGTTCTGACCCTGAGTGCGGTAAACATCCTGGATCTCCTTCAGCATGTACATCTGGCAGGCGTCACGGCCGTTCAGTTTCAGGATCATGTGCGGGTTCAGGGAACCTTCCGTCAGCGGTGTACCGGCTGAGACGTTGTCACCGTCACGGATGAGCAGACGTGCGTTGGTCGGGATGTTATATTCCTCGGTCGTGTGGCTTTCATAGGTCACGATGACCTTGTTGTCTTCCACACGAACCTGACCGGCATGTGCCGCGCCGATGGTGGTTTCACCCTGGTGCGCGATGGCGTCGCCAAGCTCCACATGCATTTCATCATTCACGTCGATTTCCCAGCCCTCTTCGATGGTGTAGGTGTCGGAGATCAGTTCGCTGTTTTCGATGCGGACGATGCGGACATCATCGTATTTATCATTCTGCATGACGAAAGCCTTACCGGAGATCTGAGCGATGATCGCTTCACCCTTCGGGGTGCGGCGGGCTTCAAACAGTTCTTCCACGCGCGGCAGACCGCTGGTGATATCTCCACCCTGGGCAACACCGCCGGAGTGGAAGGTACGCAGCGTCAGCTGGGTGCCAGGTTCACCGATGGACTGGGCAGCGACGGTGCCGACAGCGGCGCCGAGTTCGGCCAGTTTTCCGCGGCCAAGGTCCATACCGTAGCACTTCGCGCAGATGCCGTGCTTGAGCTGGCAGGTCATCGGACTGCGGACTTTCATTTCCTGAACGTTGGCAGCCTGGATCTTGCGGGCCGCGTCATGGTCAACCATTTCACCCTTTTCGAGCAGGATCTCACCGGTTTCCAGGTCGACAACACGTTCCGCAGTCACACGGCCGTAAATACGTTCCGCATAGGACTGTTTCGCGACATCGTCGGAGCGGCGGATCCAGATGCCTTCGTCGGTACCGCAGTCTTCATCATTGATGATGAGGTCCTGGGCGATATCGACCAGACGGCGGGTCAGATAACCGGCGTCTGCGGTACGCAGCGCGGTATCTGCCAGACCTTTTCGGGCACCGTGAGTGGAAATGAAGTATTCCAGGGCGTCCAGACCTTCACGGAAGTTGGACTTGATCGGCAGGGTGATGATACGGCCGGAGGGGTCAGCCATCAAACCGCGCATACCGGCCAGCTGGCCGATAGGACCGAAACCGCCTTTGGTCGCCCCGGAGTTCGCCATGATGGCCATGTCGCCTTCCGGATCCATGAAATTGCGGACTGCTTTGGATACACGGTTGGTGGTATCCTGCCAGACGGAAACGATGCGGTCGTCACGTTCGGCGGCGGTGAGCAGACCCTTGCGGTACTGTTTGTTGATCTTTTCAACTTCTTCATCTGCCTGGTGCTGCAGCTGGTTCCGTTCCGGCGGGACAGTGATGTCGGAAACGGCCATCGTCAGACCGGAGCGCATGGAATATTCGAAACCGATATCCTTAATAGAGTCGGCAACGACCGTGGTCTCATCCTGACCGCATACGTCATAAACTTCGGAAATCAGGTCCTTGATTTCACCCTTACCGAAGGTCATGTTCTTGAAGAGCATCTTATCCGGCAGGATGTTGTTGAAGATCACGCGGCCGACAGTGGTATCGATGATCTTGGTGACCGGTTCAGCCATGCGTTTGCCGTCTTCGTCATAATAGGTGCTGGTCTTGAACTTGATTTTTGTGTGCAGATTGACCTGGTTGATGTCGTAGCAGTATTTGACTTCATCGTAATCATAGAAGGCACGTCCGTCACCCGGGTGATTCTGGCCCAGTTCCATGGTCAGGTAATAAATACCCAGCACCATGTCCTTGGACGGGCTGATGATCGGTTCACCGTCAGCAGGCTTCAGCAGGTTCTTGGAAGCCAGCATCAGGGAGCGGGCTTCGGCAACGGCCTTGTCGGAAAGCGGTACATGGACAGCCATCTGGTCACCGTCAAAGTCCGCGTTGAAAGCGGTACAAACCAACGGATGCAGCTGAATGGCAGAGCCTTCGATCAGGATCGGCTCAAAGGCCTGAATACCCAGACGGTGCAGGGTTGGCGCACGGTTCAGCATGACCGGACGTTCGCCGATGACTTCTTCCAGAACTTCCCAGACCTCGGTGCGGTTGCGTTCGATCAGGCGGCGGGCGCCCTTGACGTTGGATGCATAACCGTGCTTGCACAGGCGGGAAATGACGAAGGGCATATAGAGTTCCAATGCCATGGACTTCGGCAGACCGCACTGATAGAGCTTGAGTTTCGGACCGACGACAATAACGGAACGGCCGGAGTAGTCGACACGTTTCCCCAGCAGGTTGCGGCGGAAACGGCCTTTCTTACCCTTCAGCATGTCACTGAGGGATTTCAGTTCACGGCGGCCGCGGCGGCTGAGCGCCTTGCCGCGCTGAGAGTTGTCGATCAGGGAGTCAACGGCTTCCTGGAGCATACGTTTTTCATTGCGGACGATCACATCCGGGGCGCCCAGTTCCAGCAGTCTCTTCAGACGGTTGTTGCGATTAATGACGCGGCGATAGAGATCGTTCAGGTCGGAGGTGGCGAAACGGCCGCCGTCCAGCTGGACCATGGGGCGCAGATCCGGAGGAATGACCGGCAGAACGGTCATGATCATCCATTCCGGATGGTTGTGAGAGGCACGGAAGGATTCCACGACCTTCAGGCGGGAAGTGGCCTTCTTGCGCTTCTGCTTGGACTTGGTGGTGCGGACTTCGTTCCACAGGTCCTTGGAAAGCTGGTCCAGGTCCAGGCGCTTCAGGATGTCATAGAAGGCTTCAGCACCCATATCGGCGCGGAAAACCTGCCCCCAGCGGGAGCGCAGTTCGCGGTAGGAGGTTTCGCTAAGGAAGGTGAAGGGCTGCAGGTCTTCCAGTTCTTCGCGGAGCTTGGAGTTCTGGCTCTGGGTTTCGCTGGACTGGTCGGCGTGCTGGCTGCGCAGGGCTTCCATCTGTTCTTCGGCTTCGGCACGGACCTTCATCTTTTCCATGTCGAGCTTTTCGATGTCAGCCTGCTGCTGCAGTTTGATTTCCTTCTCAAGTGATTCGAGCTTTTCGCGGACAGCTTCCTGGACAGCGGAAATGTGTTCAAAGGAAATGGTTTCGCCGGCTTTGACAACGGTCATGTCAGCTGCATTGAAGTGCATATCGACAGATGCGGTTTTACCGACGGAATCCTGGAGGTTCTGTTCCAGGCGCTGACCTTCGCGCATGACGGGGTCCAGACGCTTGCTGATCTCCTCTTCACCGGAGGTCTGGAGTTGATCGCGTTTTTCCTGAAGGGCCTTCAGTTTGATGTCGCGTTCGCGTTTCACGCTCAGGATCTTTGCGTTGACTTCCTGTGCGCGTTCGCGTTCTGAGCCGTTGATGTCATCTTCCAGCTTGCTGAGCGCCTTCTGGCGGGCTTCTTCATCGACGTAAGTGACGATGTACTGAGCAAAATACAGCACACGGTCCAGATTACGGCGTGAGATGTCGAGCAGCAAACCGAGGTAGGACGGGATCCGGCGGGTGTACCAGATGTGAGCGATCGGTGTAGCCAGTTCGATATGGCCCAGGCGCTCACGGCGGACGGAAGCTTTCGTCACTTCCACGCCGCACTTGTCGCAGATGATCCCTTTATAACGCGGGTTCTTATACTTACCGCAGTAGCACTGCCAGTCACGGGTCGGCCCGAAGATCGCTTCACAGAAGAGACCGTCTTTTTCGGGGCGTAAGCGACGGTAGTTGATGGTTTCCGGTTTCAAAACTTCGCCGTGTGACCAACTGCGGATCGTTTCCGGTGATGCAAGACTGATTCCTAACGCAACCAAACCTTTCGTTTCCACGTTTTTTCTCCTTCAAAAATGTGATGCTTTCATCACTTAATTTATGTTGTCAATAACTTACTGCGGCTTTCACAGTGGTTTAAGGCACAATCTGCCCATATGAAAATATATGAGCGACTAATCATTATATCATAAGCCGCTCATCTTGTTCAAATTGATGACAAATTATTATGAATTGTACGGAGCCGTCTTAATCTGCCGATCCCCGGTTTACTCTGCGATATATATTTCCTCATTTTCAATGTAGCGGTATTCATCCGAATCGGATTGTTCCTGGCTTTCACCGGAAGTCTCGGTGACGGGCTGCTCGGCAGGCGGGTAACAGACAAGGTAAACAGCTGTTGCGGTCATTTGAACGGTCTCATTCCCGGCAATGGGCATCCCCTGATCATAATAGGGAATAGCTCCGCAGTAATCTTCCCGGGCAACATATTCATCCGCAACGTAGAAGGATGCCTGTGCATAGCGCTGGTTGGCGGTGAGCCTTGTTGCATTGTCATACATGTTTGGCATTGTCATGGCGGCATTGGAGTAATATTCCAGGGCTTTGCTCCAGTTGATCTCCCAGAAACCGGCACCGGCCAGGTAGGAACGGGCGGCGTTGCGGAGGCTGTCAGCGTTGTTGTCGATCGGGCCAAGGGCTTCGGCAAGCGTGATGTTGTAAATCCCCTGTTCCAGATTGCCTGAATTGATCAGCTGGATCCCATAATTGCGCAGGGCGATGTAATACATCCCGTCCACTTCAAGTCCGCGGTATGAAAGGTTTCGGTCACGGAGCGCCTTGATCATGTTGATCGCAAGCTCCCAGTTTTGGGCATAAATTGCCTGCTGAATGCTCTGGAACATCTCTTCTTCCCCGCGGGTGTCCTGTGTCGGGGTCGGGGCAGGGGTGGCGGTCATCATGGGTGTGGGGGAAGCTGTCGGGTAAAGGGCCAGCATCACCTGCTGATAGGTTTCCATGGCGCCCGGGTAGTCACGGTCTACTTCGATGACGTAGTCCAGCCGGGTTTTCGCGTTTTGATATTTTCCCTGTTCGATGTCTGAAATGGCCATCGTGTATTGTTCGGCAGCCGCCATCATGGATTGCCGTTTATATTCGGCCTGTCTTGCGTTGATCGCGGTGTTATATCCCAGAATGCCTCCGAAAACGCCTAAAGCGATCATCAGCAGGATCCCCAGCAGGATCCAGCCGAAGAGGGAACCCTTCCCCTTTTTCTTCTTCTTTTTCTGCTCTTTTTTCTTGCCTTGTGCATTTTGCGGCTGCTGGCCGGGCTGGTTGGGCTGGGGCTGTGCGTTGAAATTTGGGGCGGCGTTCCATTGCTGGCCGTAGGGCTGCTGGCCTGGTTGATTAGGCTGAGCCTGCCCGCCGAATTGCGGCTGTCCGTTCGGCTGCATGTACCCCTGCGGCATTTGTCCCTGGGGCATGTTGTTGGGTATGAAGGGCGCTCCGGGATTCCCTTGTGGTGGCTGTTGATTCATAGTTCCCTCATTTCGATCAATTCGAAACAGTGCGTTTCAAAATCGTTTCAGTAGTTTCAGTTCGGGAATGATGACGAGGCAGTAAAACAGCAGCGCCAAACACATTCCCAACATAGATTTTACCAGAATATTGCCATTTGGGATGGACATAAGACCAAAACAGATACCTCCCGCGGCGGCAGCGCCGGGAATGCAGCGGAGCAGTGTCCCGCGCAGGTCAAGCGGTGCATTGTAAAACGGTTTGTTTGAAAAGAGCCTGTTTTCTTTCTGCGGGTGAGCAAGGATGAGCAGCAGCAGGATCGACTGCGAAGTGTAGGCGATCGAATCTGTCAGGCTGAGCCCGGGGGCACCGAGCCTTTGGAACAGCAGAAATCCGGCGGCAATGTAGATCAGCACATTTAATATGGTACCGAGCAGCGGGACCAGCGCCTGTTCCTGTGCGTAATAGGCGCGGTTGGCGATCTCCAGCAGGCAGTGCCCCGCCAGTCCGATCAGGAAACAGCGCAGCGTGTTCATCATCAGCAGGTTCTGTTCCCCGGTAAACCCGAACAGAGAGCCCATCGCGGGTCCCAGCCCGACCGACATGATCACGGCTGCTCCCAGGGACATGGCCAGTGCGAGCCGGCAGGCTTTTTGTATGACTTCCTGATAGGAGCGGATGTCCCGGTCGGAGAGATAGACGGAGAGGGAAGGCAGGATCGCGGTGCCGATCGCGGTGCCGATGAGGGTTTCCGGCAGCTGCTGGAACATGTAGCCATAAGTGAGTGCGGTGACGGCTCCGGTGGCCAGACGGGAGGCGTAATTGTCGCGGATGATGAAGATCAGCTGCATGAAGAACATGGAAAGGATCCTGGGACCGAGAATGCGCAGCACGCGGAGGACGGCCTCATCACGGAAAGCAATTTGCGGATACCAGCGGAAATGATGCCTGACCAGTCCCGGCACCTGGATGAGCAGATGAGCGGCGGACCCGATGATGACGCCCATGACCAGCCCGTCGATCCCCATGCCGTAACAGGGGAGGGTGAGCGGGCCAAACCGGTAGGGTTCGGAAGGGGCGAGCACCAGCGCGCCATAGATTTGTCCCAGATTATAGAAAATCGGGGCCAGCGCCGGGAGCAGGAAATGCTGGTTGGCCTGCAATCCGCCGGTGAGCATCCCGCTGACGGCAAAGATCAGCATGGCGATCAGGTTCATGCGCATCAGGTGGATGACGGACTCCTGCTGTTCGGCGCCGAAACCGGGCGCGATCCCGATTTGGGAGACGACCAGCGGACGGGCGAAGACGGCTGTCAGGATCGCCAGACATGCCGCGCAGAGGAACAATAAATTGGAAACGGATGAAAAGAGCTTCCACCCTGCCCGTTTTCCTTCTTTATTAATAATGTCGGACATCACCGGGATCAGCGCCATGGCCAGCGCGCCGCCGCTGATGAGGGTGAAGAGCATGTCCGGCAGGTTGTTGGCGATGTTGAAAATGTCCAGTTCGACGGAAAGCCCGAACTGCCGTCCGATGATGATCTGGCGCAGTGCGGCGATGCACTTGTTGGCGCCCAGGCAGACGACTAATAACAGGGATGTTTTGGTCAGTTTCGAAAGCTTCAAGAATTCCTCTCAGAAAATTACTGCTCAGAAGGTACACGAGGCACCTTTGATACAGTGTGTAACGGACTCGGTACACCTGTATCAGGTGCCTCGTGTACCGCTGCCAATTTTTGAATAGATACATTATAACTTCAAAAAGTTCTCTGTACAGGGATATAATTCGTATGGGTAAACGAAAGAGAGGTGAGCGAATGCGGCGTTGTGTGATACTCGGCGGGGCGGATATTCAGGACCATGTATGTCTCCGGAGCTATTTGCGGTCGGATGATTTTGTTGTCTGCTGTGACAGCGGGCTGAAGCATCTGGAAGGGCTGGGCGTGGAACCGGACCTGATCATCGGAGATTTCGATTCCCATGAAAAGCCGGATCTGCCGGTGGAAACCATCGTGCTGCCCTGTGAGAAGGATGACACCGACACCATGGCGGCGGTGAGGGAAATGGCTTCCCGCGGTTTTAATGATTTTTTGCTGTTGGGCGTGTTCGGAAACCGGATGGACCACACGCTGGCCAATGTATATACCCTGTTGTGGCTGGACAACCGCGGGAAAAAGGCGCTGGCGGTCGACAACAGCTCAGAGTTTTCGATCATCTCCCGGGAGCCGGCTTTTGTGACTGATCGCTACCCTTATTTCTCTCTGGTGACGATCTGCGGGAATGCGGAAGGCGTCACGATCAGGAACGCGAAGTACACGCTGGATGACGCTGTGCTCACCTCGGAATATCAGTGCGCCGTCAGCAACGAACCCCTTCCCGGTCAAACCGCTGAAATCACAGTGAAAAAGGGCGTTCTGCTGCTCATCAAAGACAGATAGCAGAGTAAAAAAGGGACAGTATTCCTCTTCGTCGGAAACTGTCCCCGTGTGCTCTGTCCTAAACAAGAGCAAACCTAAAACCTAAAACCTAAAACCTATCCCCTATCCCCTATATCCTATATCCTATCCCCTATATCCTATTCATGATATCCGTTCGGGTTATGGCTCTGCCAGTTCCAGGAATCGGCGCACATGTCGTCGAGTGTCTTGGTGGCGGTCCAGCCGAGGACTTCCTTCGCCTTGGTGGCGTCAGCGTAAACCGTAGCCAGGTCCCCCGCACGGCGCGGAGCGATGACGTAAGGCAGGTCGTGTCCGCAGGCTTTGGAGTAGGATTTGATCATTTCGAGAACGGAAACACCGTTGCCGGTCCCGAGGTTGATGATATCGACCCCGTCAAATTCGAGTACATATTTCAAGGCGGCGACATGACCGGAAGCCAGGTCAACCACATGGAGATAGTCACGGACGCCAGTGCCGTCGGGCGTGTCATAATCATCCCCAAAGACGTTGATATGATCCCGTTTGCCGACAGCTGTTTGGGCGATGAAGGGCATCAGGTTGTTGGGAATGCCCTGTGGATCTTCCCCGATCAATCCCGAGGAATGCGCCCCGACCGGGTTGAAATAGCGCAGCAGGATGACGGAAAATCCCGGGTTGGCTTTGGCGATATCCTGAAGGATCTGTTCATTCATCAGCTTTGTCCAGCCGTAAGGGCTGGAGCAGCCGAGATGACTGTTTTCGGTGAAAGGAACCTTGTTGTCGGCGCTGTAAACAGTGGCGGAAGAGGAGAAGATGATGTTCATCACGCCATGTTCGATCATGCTCTCGCACAGGGAAAGGGTGGCGTTGAGGTTGATGCGGTAGTATGCCAGCGGCATGGCAACGGATTCCCCGACAGCCTTTTTCCCTGCGAAGTGGATGACGGCATCGATCCGGTTTTCTTCAAAGATCCGGTCCAGCGCTGCCTTGTCGCAGACATCGGCCTCATAGAACGGGAAATCCTTCCCGGTGATCTTCTTCACCCGTTCCAGCGCTTCCTCGCTGGAGTTGGAGAGGTCGTCCGCGACCACGATGTCATAGCCGTTTTCGAGCAATTCAACGGCGGTATGTGACCCGATATATCCGGCCCCGCCTGCAAGCAATACTTTTGTCATAAAACCTCCGATTTTGGTTGCTGGTTACCAGTTGTTAGTTGCTGGTTGTTAGTTGATAGTTGCTGGTTACCGGTTTCTGGTTGCTGGTAACTGGCTGCCAGTTGTTCGTTGATGGTGGCTGGTTGTCAGTTGATGGTTACTGTATAATCCCAAC
>CAYWKZ010000118.1:0-10035 GCA_964459115.1 uncultured Leptolinea sp.
TTCGTGTACGGTTATTGTTTCATTTCCAGCCGGTCTTCCTTCTGCCCATTCAGTTCCAGCCGGTCTTCGGGCTCCTGTTCATTCGTTCCATTCAATTCAAGCCGGTCTTCCGGGATCTGTGCCTTTTGCTCCTCCGTATATTTACTTACTTCTTTGAGTGTACCCATGATTGGCACGGCCAGGATCATGCCCCAAAAACCAAACAGGGCGGAGAAGACCAGCATGCCCACAAAAACCAGAATCGGGTTCAGGTCCATGGTTTTCCCGATGAGCAGCGGACTGATGAGCCAGTTCTGCAGCAGCTGGATCACGATGCAGATGGCGACAATGAGCAGCGCAAACTGCCAGTTGGCGAGGTCAAGCTTCGAGGAACCGAATGCCAGTGCCAGGATCGCCGAGATGACCGTTGAAATGATGGGACCGAAGTTCGGGATCACCTCGCATACACCGGCCACCAATGCGTTTACGAAGGAGAATTTCAGCCCGGTCAGCCATCCGGCCAGCCAGGTCGCCGCGAACACAAACAGGGTCACCAGAAACTGACTGGTGAGATAATTTGTCCAGACTTTCAATACTCTTTTTGCCAGCATAAAGGTTATTTTACTCCGTGAAAAATGTCCGATAGGGCAGCTTGTCTTCAAAGTTGAAGCGCGATTCGAAGAATTTGCTGCACTGACTGATCAGCCAGCCGTTGACCAAAGCGCAGAAGATAGTCCCGGCTTTGACGCCGACAAAATGACCGAAGCCGTAGAAAAGGAAGGAGAGGATCACGCCGACCGCGCAGGAGCAGATGTCATAGATGGTCTTGACCTTGTTGATATCTTCGCCGGTTTTTGCGGCAAGTTCCTTCACAAACAGGTCATAGGCTTCCGGTGGGATATAGGTGTGAAAAAGCAGTGAAATGCCGACCGCGCAGCAGCCGATGCCGAGAAAAAAATAAAGGAAACGGCCCGGCAGTCCCATCAGCGGCAGTGGTTTGATCAGGCCCATTGAAAGGTCCAGGATCGACCCGTAAAAAACAGCGGTGATGAAGGAAAACAGGTAGCCCTTTTTGAACTTTCCCATGATGAGCGCCAGCGCGATCAGGACAAAGATCTGCAGCACGTATTCGGACATCCCGAAGGTGTAAAACGGCAGATACTCCGAGATCTTGAGATAGAGCAGGTAAGCCGGAGCGACGACCATGGACATGCCGAAGTCAGCCTTCTCCATGAAGGCTGAGCCAAAGGCCAGGATGATGATCCCGACCAGATAAGCCAGTTCGGTTGAAAATGATTTCTTTGTTTCCATTTGTATCAAAAACCCCCGTTTTCTCTATTCCGTTTGATACAGAAACGGAGAAAGTTCAGATTTCACTCCTCAGCGCCGGTTGATGAGCGCGATGGAATCCAGATATTTATCCTCATCAGGCTCTTGCGGATGGGAGGAAAAGAGCTTGAAGCGGAGCTGCTGCCATTTGCTGCGTACCGGCGGGTCGATCTCAACGATGTGCCAGCCGACCGAATTGAAGACGGTCGTATTCTTGTACTTCACATAGCGCGGGATCTGGAACCCGTAGCGCGGATGGACGTGCCCGTGAAAAAGGTACATCGGGTGGAAGCGCTCCATCATCGGTACAAAGGCGGAAAACCCGCGGTGGGCGAAATCTTCCTGATCCCCGTAACCGCGGGGCGGAGCATGGGTGACGACGATGTCCACCCCGCCCGCCATCACGATTTTGGGTGCCAGCCGGCTGATGCGCCGCGCCATTTCCCTGTCGGTGTATTGATATACGCCGTGATTGTAGCGGATGCACCCGCCCAGACCCATGATGCGCAGGCCCTTGCATTCGATGAGCCGGTCATCCAGGCACTCACAGCCTTCGGGCGGACGCGGAATATAGGATTTGTCGTGGTTGCCGGGAACGTAGAGCAGCGGGACGTTGGCCATGGTGACCAGGAACTCCAGATAGTGGCGGTCCAGATCCCCGCAGGAGAGGATCAGGTCGATCCCCTTCAGGCGCCCCGGCTGATAATAATCCCACAGGTAGGGGCTCTCTTCGTCGGCAACCACGAGAATTTTCACTTGACCGGCTCCTCAATTTCAGGCGGGATCGTCTCCCGGTAAAGGCCCAGCAGCCGGACCAGGTTCCGTGAGCGGGGCAGCAGTGACTCGAAGTCGGGAATGGAACCTTCCACGTTGCCGCATAGCCAGCTCATCTGCATCAGTTCCTCCAGCGTCAGCGGCTGGACCCCATCACAGACTTCCCGACCCTGCTGGTCCGTGATCTTTGCCAGGAAGGGGTCGATCTCCCCGGAGATGATGCCCGCGCGCAGGAAGGTGGCCAGGCGTTTCATCCCTTCGGGCAGGTCTGTGCCCAGCACCACGTCAACGACACCGGTTTTCATGCCCCACCAGTCATTGACCGCAGCCTCTCCGTTCCGCACAGCGTCAATGCCGCCGTTGAGGAGCGACTGAACGGTCTTTTCGTAGTAGATGCCCCAGTTCCATTTCGGCGCTGCCAGCGATTGAAAATTCCCTCCCGGCAGTTCGATGTAGGTGCCGGATCCCCAGGGCAGCTTATCGTTGGCTTCGTCTGTGTCGCGGTTGGAAAAGACTGTGATGCCTTCTTTGCGCAGATCCAAAATCGGGTCACCCGGGAGGCAGGTCCATTTCAGGCTGATGCGGGCCCGGGGATTGGTGAGCTGAGCTCCGAGCGCGAAGGCATTGATGGCAGCCGTCGACCCCATGATGGGGTAGTGCGCTATGTAACCGATGCGGTCTTCGTTCGCCATGGCGCCGGCGATGGCACCGGCGATGAACTTCGCTTCATAGATGCGGCAGTAGTAGCTGCGGACGCCGGTATAGGGCATGGACAGGGCGCAGTTGAAGACGGCGATGTTTTTGTTGTTTGCGGCGATGCGCCGGCAGGAGTCGATGAGCGTCGGTGTGGTCGTGAACAGGACGTTTGTCCCTTTCCGGACCGCCGTTTCCATCACCTCATCGGCGTTCCCTTCACACAGGAAGGTCTTGATGCTGACGGAGTCGCCGAGTTTCTCCTCAAGATATTTCTGACCCTGGGCATGGGCGGCTGCCCAGACGCTTTTTTCCGGGTCGAAATCATAGAAAAACCCGACTTCCAGCCGCGGAGAGCCGAGGATCAGGCTCAGCAGGCTCTTCCCTTTCTCTTCCGGTTCCGTGCTGACCGAGATCGGTTCGCCCCGTGCCAGCAGACGGATGTCCGGCCACAGACCGGTCAGGCCGCTGCGGACTTCATCTTCACTCTGGTCTTGGAATTCGGTATAGGGGTGGACTTTCAGATAGACCAGCAAAGCGTCACCGGCGGTGAGCGGCAGTTTTTCACTGTTGAGCTGGTTATAGATGCTGCTGAAGGCGCTGAAGCGGGAGTTGAAGGACCTGCGCAGCTCTTCCGTCCATTCTTCTTCCGCTCCCAGGCCGAGTGCTGCCTGGAGCCTGGCGTAGCTGCCGGGCTGGCTGAAGGTTACGGTATAAAGCTGGCTGAGTTTGTAAAAACTCATGAATTCATAGTACTGTTTGATCTTCGGGTCGTCTGACTTCTGCGGCACCATGCGGGTCACGTTTCCGGTGATGTCGGTGGCGCCCAGGCTTTTCAGCACGCTGACGCGTTTGTTCCCTTCCTGGACATAGAATTTTCCCAGATATTCATAACAAAGGATCGGGTCATTGATGCCTTCATTGATTTGATACTGATAAAGGCTGATCCATTTCATCCCGAATTCTGATTTTTCTTCCATCAGCGGCATGAAATTGCCGGCGAACGCGTTTTTGCGTCCGCCGCTGTAGGTACCGACGATGAGTTCTATGGGAATTTCCACCAGTCCGATGTTAACCGGACTGGCTTCTGCCGGGTTGATGATCTCATCCAGAACTGCCGGGTAGGGATCTTCCCCTTTGCTGATTGCATTATTGTAATATTTCTTTCCTGCTTTTAATGCGTTTTCGTACTGCGTTATTGCTTCAAATCTGTTCATACATTCTCCATTTGGTAAACAGCGGGCATAAAAATATATACAGCTTGCGTTATTATAGTAGATTTTTCATAAACATTCAGAATCGAGTGACGCATCACAGAATACAGCCCTGCTGTGCCGGCTTAGCGGCAGCATCAGAGCAGTCTCCGTGTGCTCTATTCTGAATAGATATGTTATTTCTGAAACCAAAAACAGCCGGATGTTTTCCCGGCTGTTTTTGGTCATATCTATTTGTTTATGGATTTATTCCATCAATGCATCGAGGTTGTCGAGAGACGGCTTGTCAACATTTTCGCTCTCTTCTGCCTCTTCGATGTCTTCAGTACTTGTCTCTTCAGCCTCACCTTCGAGCGGTTTCGGAGCAACTGTGTTCCAGGAGAGGTCCATGTTGGCCAGGCCTGCGAACGGGTTGGCCGGTGCGGCATCCATGTTGATGAGCTTGTCGACGTTCTTCAGGTCATCATCAATGGATTTTTCTGTCGCGGACATCAGCGCGTTTTCAATGCGCGGGGCTTTGACCTTTTCCTCGTCCTTACCGAACTTGATGGTTTCGCCGGTGTCCAGAACGGCTTCGACTGCCAGACCGAGTGACTGCAGTTCCTTCACGAGAACGCGGAAGGAAGCCGGCAGGCCAGGATCCTGGATCTCGTTGCCCTTGACGATAGCTTCATAGGTGGAAACACGGCCCTGGATATCATCGGACTTGACGGTGAGCATTTCCTGAAGGGTGTAGGCTGCACCATAGGCTTCCAATGCCCAAACTTCCATTTCACCGAAACGCTGACCGCCGAACTGAGCTTTACCGCCCAAAGGCTGCTGGGTCACCAAGCTGTACGGGCCGGTGGAACGGGCGTGGACCTTGTCCTCAACCAGGTGGTGGAGCTTCAGCATGGTCATGACGCCGACGGTGACCGGCTGGTCGAAGGGTTCGCCGGACTTCCCGTTGATGAGGACCTGTTTGCCGACGATCGGCACCGGATTCCCGCTGTTGATGGAGATGTGAGCGGCCTGGTTGCGCAGTTCCGCTTCATCTTCGGAGCACGGTGTTTCACCTTCGGCAGCGATCCAGAGCTTCAGACAGGCAAGCACGGCGGCTTCATCCTTCGGCAGTTTTGTCGGAGCATTCGGTTCAACGTCTGTCCAGTCGATGATGGTTTCCGGATCATAACCGTTGTCGCGCAGCCATTCAGCCATCACGGCGTGCTTCAGCTGCACATCTTCGTTGAGTTCATCCATCGGGATGCCGCGTTCGCTGAAGATTTCGGCAACATAGGCACGGCGGACTTCGTCGTCATCTTCAAAGGCGGTGGTGTCGATCTCATGTTCATGAGCCCAATTCCAGGCTTTGTCGCCCCATTCCTTCCAGGCGGCATCGAGCATCCAGGCGCGGGCCAGTTCGGATTCGATTTCATATTCGGTGGCGCCGTCAAAGACCGGGGTAATGGCACGGAAACCGAGACGCAGGGCTGCCCAGCCCAGGTGGACTTCCAAAACCTGACCGATGTTCATACGGCCCGGAACGCCCAGTGGGTTCAGAATGATGTCGACCGGGGTACCGTCTTCGAGGAAGGGCATGTCTTCTACAGGAACAACACGGGAAACAACACCCTTGTTCCCATGGCGGCCGGCCATCTTGTCACCGGCGGTCAGCTTGCGGCGCTGGGCCACGGAAATGCGGACGCGTTTGTTGACGCCGGCCGGCAGGTCGGCATTGTCATCGCGGCTGAAGACTTTGACGTCGACGACTTTCCCGCGTTCACCGTGAGGCATGCGCAGGGAATTGTCTTTCACGTCACGGGATTTTTCTCCGAAGATGGCGCGCAGCAGGCGCTCTTCCGGGGTCAGTTCCTTTTCACCCTTCGGGGTGATCTTCCCGACGATGATGTCGTTCGGGCCGACTTCGGCGCCGATGCGGATGATGCCGTCTTCGTCCAGATCCTTGATCGCATCATCACCGACGTTCGGAATGTCGCGGGTGATCTCTTCCGGTCCCAGCTTGGTTTCGAGCGCGTCATGTTCATATTTTTCGATATGAACGGAGGAGAATTTGTCATCCATGACAACACGTTCGGAGATCAGGATGGCGTCTTCAAAGTTGCCGCCTTCCCAGGAGACGAAAGCAACGACCACGTTTTGACCCAGGGCCAGCTGTCCGTCGACAGTGGAGGAGGAATCGGCAAGAACCTGATGCTTCTTGATCTTCTGCCCTTTCACGACCGCGGGACGCTGGTCGATGCAGGTGCTCTGGTTGGAACGCTGGTATTTGCGCAGCTGGTAAGGATGAATGGTCCCTTCATCCGTCTGGACGATGATCTGTTCCGCATTCACGGAGATCACTTCACCGTCTTCGGTCGCGGTCAGCACCTGACCGGAGTCGATGGCTGCGTATTTTTCCATGCCGGTGGAAACCAGCGGGATATCCGGGTTGATGAGCGGCACAGCCTGTGCCTGCATGTTGGAACCCATCAGTGCACGGTTCGCGTCGTCATGTTCCAGGAACGGGATCAGCGCGGCGCTGACACCCACCACCTGCTGCGGGGAAACATCCATGTATTCGATGTTTTCGGCAGTCGTCGTGGTGAATTCGGAGTAGTGGCGGATGGAAATGCGCTTCTGGTCGAATTCCATGTTGGGCTTCATGTGCGTGTTGGACTGCGCGATGCGGAATTTATCTTCCGCGTCTGCGGAGAGGTAGTCCACTTCGTCGGAAACGAACGGGGTGATGAGGACCTTGTCGGACTCAATGCCCTGGAGTTTTTTGAACAGCGCTTCATCGACACGGGTGCCGGCTTCAGCGAGGACGTTCCCGTCCTTGTCGCTGACGTTCTCGCGCAGTTCGCGCCCGATCAGCCGTTCATCGTCTTTGTAAAGGCTGTTGAACACGCGGCGGTACGGGGTCTCGATGAAACCGTATTCGTTGACTTTCGCGTAGTTTGCCAGACGGCCGATCAAACCGATGTTCGGGCCTTCCGGTGTTTCAATCGGGCAGATGCGTCCGTAGTGTGTGTGGTGCACATCGCGGACGTCAAAGCCCGCGCGTTCACGGCGCAGGCCGCCAGGACCCAGCGCGGAAAGGGTACGCTTGTGACGCAGTTCGGCCAGCGGGTTGTTCTGGTCCATGAACTGTGAAAGCTGGGAGGAACCGTAGAACTCACGCAGTGCGGAGGTCACCGGGCGGATGTTGACCAGGCTGATCGGGGAAACATGTTCCTGATCATGGATGGACATACGTTCCTTGATGACGCGTTCCATGCGGCGCAGGCCGATGCGGAGTTTGTTGCCGATCAGTTCGCCCACGGTCTTGACACGGCGGTTGCCGAGGTGGTCGATGTCGTCCTTTTCCTTGGTGCCGTTGTTGATCTCGATCATGTGGCGGACCAGGTTGACAACGTCCCATTTGGTCACGTTGCGGTGCTGGATCGGGATGCGTTCGGTCAGGTCCAGCTTCTGGTTCAGCTTGTAGCGGCCGACGCGTTCCAGGTCATAATGACGCTGGTCGAAGAGCTGCTCTTCCAAAAAGTCACGGGCATTTTCCAGGTTGACCGGGTCACCGGGGCGCATCTTCTTGAAGAACTCGATCAGCGCCAGCTCACCGATGCTCATGCCGCTGGTGGTGTCCCAGACCGGTTCCTGTTTGAAGGTGGATTCGATATATTTGCGGTCTTTGTTGTTGTCCACATCACCGAACAGCGCCAGCAGTTCTTCGTCCGTGCCTTCTTTGATCGGGGAGTCTTCAATGCCATCGCTGACCGCGGCCAGGGCACGCAGGAAGATGGTGATCGGCACAGTGCGTTTGCGGTTGAATTTCAGGATGATGTAGTCATTTTTGCGGGTCTCGAATTCCATCCAGGCGCCGCGGTCCGGGATGAGCTTTGCCATCGCCTGGCGGTGACCGGTGGAGTGGTCGATCGGCGCTTCAAAATAGACGCCCGGGGAACGGATCAGCTGGGAAACGACGACACGTTCGGAGCCGTTGATGATGAAGGTGCCGCTATCGGTCATTTCCGGGAACTCTCCCAGGAAGACATCCTGTTTCATGGGCTCCGCGACGGAAGGACCGGCCAGCAGGACGGAAACATAAAGCGGTGAGGAATAGGTCAGATCCCGTTCCACACACTCGTCAACGGTCTGTTTCGGTTCACCGAACCAGAATTTCAGGTTCCACTGCCGGGATTCCTCGGAATCGCTCGGGAAGTAAAGCTTCATCCCGTGGTTGAAGGATTCGATCGGAGAAATTTCATCAAGAAGTTCCGCAATGCCGTATTCCTTGAGCCTTCGGAAAGACTCAAGCTGAATGTCGATGAAGCCCGGGAGCGGGTAGACATTCGGAATACGGGCATAGGATTTCGTATGCTGTGTAGTAGTCAAATTGGCCTCCATTAAAATCTTTGACAGTGTTTTCCTACCACAAATCAGCGCAACATGTACGACCCGCCGAATAATTGGTAAAATCACATGGACTAATTATTATACTTCAATTATGGGGATTAAAATCATATCGTCATCGAATGTATGACGCAGTCTGTTGCCGGATCGTTACGATTCACGCCCATCCGGAAGCACAACCTGTTCAGCTCTGCTGCTGCAGCGCAGCCCGCACAGCAGAACTGCACTGTTGTGCGCCATTGAACAATTACATTCCGGCGGCCTTCCAGTCGAATTTTCCGGAGTCAGCGATGATGCCGCCCAGGGTCGTATCGTGTGCGTCAACGAGTAAAGGAACCACCGCGGGCATGTTCCCTGCGTGCCCTGTGTTGAATAGAAACATATATTGATTCTATTTATCTCCCGCAGTGTTTAGTTTTCTGAATGGTATAATAATATACTTAAGGAAACGCTGATTAATGTTTAATCCGCGGCAAACGAGTCAATGCAACCTGTTCTGTTGACTCAATTCTGAGTCAACGAAAACAGGTCACTTTGACTCAGCCCGAATAAATCAGTGTTTCCTTAATCAAAAGGAAGGTGTCGATATGGCTACATCAAGTATCACAAAAAATTTTGTAATTTCCGGCAGGGAACAGGTTGAAGCGTTTGCTGATGCTATTGAAGCAGCGGCCAATGACAAGACTCCCGTGGGCAAGGTCAATGCAAAAGTTCTGACCGACCCGAAAGACATTGCAGAATTTATGCAAAAAAGGATGAAAAAGAATGCACCGGAACAACGAATATACTGTCATCAATATTCGCGAGTATTTGAAGAAGAATGATGGTGGCAGGGAACAATTTGGAGATGATTATCTTCGTCAGATACTCTCCGAGTTTTCTTGTGAAAAGAATCAGGATGTTGAGGATTTTCTACAGCGTCAGGCAATCGATTTTACTAACAAACATCAGGCAGTAACATATCTCGTTTTTGCCTCGGATGATGCACAGATGTTGGGCTATTTTTCGCTGACAATCAAACCGATCACTGTGAGCGGAGAACCATTCAGTAATACTGCTCGTAAGAAGCTGTCGCGGGTCAGCACACTGAATGAAAAGGAATACACATATAGTCTTGCGGCTTACCTGATAGCACAGCTTGGAAAGAATTATACTGACAGAGCAAACGAGAGGATTACCGGAGCAGATTTGCTGGCATTAGCGGTAAATCAAATAGAGCTGTTGCAATATCAGGCTGGCGGTATGGTCATCTTCCTTGAAGCAAATAATGAAGAAAAACTTCTTTCGTTTTACGGAAATAACAGATTTCAGCCATTTGACCGGAGAATTGCAGGAAAGAAAGATAATGAACCGCATGAACTGATACAGCTTTTGAGATTGTTATAGTGGGAATCTGAAAAGATAATATTCAGTAAAGAATTTCTGGTGCAGACTTCGTGCCAAAGTGCAGGATTTGACATTTTGGCACATCAACTTATTACACCAGGTTGATTGCCGAAAAGCGTGATAAAATAAATTTCTGTAATTTGACAATTAACCGCAAATGGCATTAAATACAGATCGCTGTTAAACTGATCAAATCAGTCATAATTTGAGTGAAACGCTTGACATCGGGGAGAGATGAACATTATGCTTTTTAAGCAGAGCAGAGCAGAGC
>CAYWKZ010000119.1:0-9847 GCA_964459115.1 uncultured Leptolinea sp.
GGCGGTTTCCAACCGCATCGCTGTTTTCAATGCCGGCATCATCCAGCAGATCGGTACCCCGCATGAGCTTTATCAGCGTCCGCAGAACACGTTTGTCGCCTTTTTCATCGGCCGCTCCAACCTCTTCGACGGCAAACTGGTCCATGAAGGTAAAGACACCTTTGTCATTTTCGACAACGGGTTCCGGCAGAAGATGGAAAACATCATCCCCTGTGAAAACCAGCCGGTCAAGATCTCGGTCCGACCGGAAGAATTCATCAAATGCGAACAGGGCGGCATCGACGGGACCATCGAACAGGTCACTTTCCTCGGAGAATCCACCCACTATCTGGTCCGCACCAACCATGGAGAACGGGCTGAAGTTACGGAAGAGTCCCAGGTCGGCTGGTCCATGAGCAAGGGCGACCGGATTTCACTGAAGGTGAAAGCGGAAAAGATCAACATTTTCAACAAAGAAGGCACTGCGTCACTGATCCAAAAAGAGGCATGACATGAGTAAGAAACAATTCACCATCTGGCACTTATTGTCAATCCTCTTACTGTGCTTTGACCTGCTGTTCATCGTTTACCCTCTGTTCAACGTCATGAAGAACTCTGTCATGATAGACGGGGCGTTTTCGCTTGCCTATTTTCAGAAGTTCTTTGGAGAATCCTATTACCTTTCGACGCTGATCAACTCCATCAAGGTGGCCTTTGTCGTCACGCTGACATCCCTGTTCTTCGGGATCATCCTGGCTTATGCCAACACCGTTTACAAGTTGAAGGGCAGCCTGTTCCTGCAGATCATCACCATCCTGTGCTCCATGTCCGCTCCGTTTGTCGGGGCATATTCCTGGGTGCTGCTGCTGGGACGCGGCGGTG
This sequence comes from uncultured Leptolinea sp., assembly GCA_964459115.1. Lineage (GTDB taxonomy): Bacteria > Chloroflexota > Anaerolineae > Anaerolineales > Anaerolineaceae > Flexilinea. The sequence continues at coordinate 862 of CAYWKZ010000119.1, forward strand.
CCATCACGCAGTTCATGAAGAACACCTTCCATGTGGCCATGCCGAGCATTTACGGCTTCGGCGGCATCGTTTTGGTGATGACGACCAAACTGTTCCCGCTGGTTTACCTTTATGTCAGCGGCGCACTGAAGGGGATCGACCAGTCCCTGCTGGAAGCTGCCGAGAACCTCAACTGCACCGGGATCCGGCGTTTCATGAAAGTCATCATCCCGCTGTGCATGCCTTCGATCCTGGCAGTTGCGCTGATGGTTTTCCTGCGGGCAATGGCAGACTTCGGTACGCCGGTGCTGATCGGTGAAGGCTACCGCACCTTCTCGGTGGAAATTTACAAACAGTACATCGGTGAAGGCGGTATGGACCACGGCTTTGCCGCGGCCATCGCGGTCATCGCTATCCTGATCACCGCCGTGGTTTTCTTCACACAGAAAGCTGTTTCCAACCATTTCAGCTTCAAGATGGACAGCCTGCACCCGATCCAGAAGAAGGAAGCCAAAGGGCTGTTAGGCGTGCTGCTGCATGTCTATTCCTATCTTGTGGTGGCGATTTCCTTCATGCCGCAGCTTTACATCATCTATACCTCGTTCCGGAATGTTTCCAAATCAGGAAACACCTTTGTGAAAGGCTATTCCCTGAACAACTACCGGACTTTCTTCAAACGGATGGGACAGGCCGTCCCGACGACCCTGATCATCGGTGTGGTCACCCTGGCGCTGACGATCGTCATAGCCGTGCTGACCGCTTACCTGATCGTGCGCCGCTCAAACAAGGTCAATTCGGTCATTGATACACTCAGTATGGTTCCCTACATTGTGCCGGGTTCGGTGATCGGTATTGCGATGGTCATGGGCTTTTCAACCGGACCGCTGGTACTCACCGGAACTATGGCGATCATGATCATAGCGATCGCGATACGAAGAATGCCTTACACCATCCGGAGCTCTGTGGCAACGCTGCAGCAGATCCCGCTGACGGTTGAAGAAGCGGCGGAAAGCCTGGGCTGCGGGAAATTGAAGACCTTCCTGGTGATCACAGTCCCGATGATGATGCGCGGGATCGTCGCCGGTGCGATCGTCTCCTGGATCACGATCCTGACAGAGCTCTCCAGCTCCATCATTCTGTACAGCTCCAAGACGACGACGCTCACGCTGGCGACCTATATCTTCGTATCCCGCGGTACGTTCGGTCCGGCGGCGGCTTCAGCCTCCATCCTGACCCTGTTCACCACGATCTCACTGCTGCTGTTCTTCAAACTGACGAACTCCAGCGACCTGTCACTGTAAGCAAAGTCATACCTATTCAGTACGAAACTCACAGAAACAGCCCTGATGCTGCAGCGAAGAATGCACATCAGGGCTGTATCTCGTGATGCGGTACGCCCTTCAGCGAATTTCTCTCAATTGAAAATCGGAAAAACTGACGGTTAGGGGACTGTAGCCGTCGGATGAGGCAAGCAGGCCGTAGCCGCCTGTGGTGAAAATGGTGTCCTCCACCTCGGCAAGCAGCGTATCATTGGCGAAAAAACGCAGCTGCGGGCCCTGTGCCGCGATGCCGATGCTGAATTTCTGCGGCGCGGAGGGTTTTACGACTCCGTTAATGTCCCAATCAACGATGTTGTAGATCCGGCCTTTATAGACCCGATCCACCCGTGTTTGTCCCAGACAGTTGAAGCTCCAGCGGTACTGGTTTTCCGAATCATTGACCCGGAAGGCGATGCCATACCAATCCCCGTTCCAGGAACAGAGCGAAAGACTGACATCCAAACTCAGGTAATAATCGCCCAGCTGCGGCAGGGTCGCGTAGGAAGCGATGATGCTGTCGGAGCCCTGAATGGCCAGGGTGAGCTCATTGTTGGAAACGACCGCGTTTCCCAGCGGAGAGCGGTAGGTCTGCCAGTTCTCCGGGGCGGAAAAATCATCTTCCAGCAGCACATTTCCCAACTGTGGCAGCTCATCCGGAGTCGGGTAGGGAGTCGGCGTGTTCATCGGACGGGGTGTAGCAGTAGGCGGGAACCATTCGATCGTGTTGGTGGGCACCGGGGTGAAAGTCGGGATATCGGTAGCGGTAGGCGTGATGGGTGTCGCCGTATCAACGATCGGCTGGATCCGGATGTCCGCACAGCCGGAGAGGCAAAGCAAAAGGGAAAATGTAAAAGAGAAAATGATAAGTCGGCAAAACGCCCGGCACTTCTCGGTCCTCACACCTCACTCCTCACAGTAAACTGACAACTGACAACCAAAAACCAGCAACCAGCAGCTATTTCATATGCGCCACGGTCACACCGTCACCACCCTCGTTGTCCTGTCCGGATTCGATGAACTTGACATGCGGATGGGCAAGCAGCAGCCTGCGGGCTGTGCGGCGCAGAACACCGGTCCCCTTCCCGTGAATGATGCGCACATACGGCAGCCCCGCAAGAGAGGCATCATCGAGATATTTTTCCAGCCGGGCGGTCATATCTTCGCTGTCCAGTCCGCGCAGATCGATCTCCACGCCCGGTGAGGCATGGAAGATCTCACCGCTGACCCGGGTAGAACGGTCCTGCACCGGTTCCGGGGTTTCTTCCGGTGTATCCGCCTCGTTCCGCCGGGAGAGCTCCCGCAGCGGGACCCGCATCCGCAGGGCACCCAGCTGAATTTCAGCCTCATCCCCGACGATGTTGGAGATGACGGCCAGGCTTTCCGTCCCAAGAGAACGCACCCGGACCTTTTCACCGGCTTTCAGCGGGCGGTCTTCAGGAACGTTGGCCGCCTTTTTCATAGCCTTTTCGCCGGATTTCTTCACGGTTTTTTCCGCAGCCCTCAGGTCTTTATCCAGCTGCGCGACATCTTCTGCCGGTGCCTTGGTACGGCTGATGGTCCGCCGAATGCGGCTGAGTTCTTCCCGCAGCTCCCGAACTTCTTCTTCCAAAGCGGATTGAGATTCCTGCAGGATCTTCTCCCGCTCATCTTCGATGGCATCCAGCCGTTTCTGCAGTTCCCGATCCTTGTTTTCAGCCAGTGAGCGCATGCGGTCCGCATGGGAACGGGCTTTCCTGGCTGCGTCATACTGCCGGCGGATATCGTCCAGCAGCTTGTCCGCGTTCATTTCTGTCGGGTCGATGGTCTTCTGAGCATTGTTCAGGATCTCTTCAGCCAATCCCAGTTTTTTCGCGATCAGCAGCGCATTGGAACGACCCGGCAGGCCGATGGTCAGGTGATAGGTCGGCCGCAGGGTCTTCAAATCGAATTCCATGGAGGCATTGGTCACGCCCGGAGTTGACTGAGCAAACATCTTCAGCTCTGAAAAATGTGTCGCGGCAAAACAGGGAACATGATGGTCAACGATGTACTGCATGATGGCACGTGCAAGGGCGGACCCTTCCTGCGGGTCGGTCCCGGAGCCGAGCTCATCCAGCAGCATCAGTGTTTTCCCGTTGGCCCGGTCGAGAATGCGGATCTGATTGGTCATGTGCCCGGAAAACGTCGAAAGCGACTGCTCGATGGACTGCTCGTCACCGATGTCGGCAAAGACGTTTTGAAACGGCGAAAGCTCGGAACCGGATTCAGCCGGGATATGCAGCCCGGACTGCATCATCAGCGACATCAGTCCGACCGTCTTGAGTGAGACGGTCTTGCCGCCGGTGTTCGGTCCGGTGATGATGACGACAAATTTATCATCTTCCAAAACCACATCGATCGGCACAGCTTTATCCGGTGCCAGCAGCGGATGGCGAGCGCCGTAGAGCTTGATGACCGGGTTGCCCTGCCTGTTATATTTATCTGCCAGGATCGGCTCATTGGCTCCCAGGTCATCAGCATACTTGGCGCACATCAGGACAAAATCAATTTCCGCCAGTGTATGGTTCACGGTACGGATCTCCTGTGCATGATCGGCGATCTGTGCGGAGAGCTCCCGCAGGACGCGGTGGACCTCGTCCCGTTCCGCCAGCTGCAGCTCCTGGTAGGCATTGTTGGCATCCACGATGGCCAGCGGCTCGGCAAAAATGGTCGCACCGGAAGCGGACTGATCATGGATGATGGACTTCACCTGATTTTTGTATTCAGCCTTCAGCGGGATGACGTAGCGCCCTCCGCGCTGGGTGATGATGGCTTCCTGGATCATCGGCTGCATCTTCGGATCCCGCAGCATCTTCTCCAGCCGTCCCAGCAGCCGGTTATAGGCATTATGGATCTCACGGCGGATCGAGGCAAGTTTTTCCGATGCCGAGTCCAGCACCTCACCCCGATCCGTCACGGTGTTGTTGATGGTCTGGATCAGTCCGTATGGCGGGGTCAGTCCGCCTGCCATGGCAGCCAGCTTGGGATATTCCGCCGCATGGTATTTCAGCGAATTGCCGAGGTCCCGGCCAACAGAAAGCATATAAGCCAGCCGATGGATGACCTCACCCTCCAGCACTCCGGACTTTTCCGCCACGGCCAGCAGCGGATCGGCATCGATACAGCCGCCCAGACGGATGGAATCGTTCACGCTCATCAGCCGGCGTCCTTCGGTGACCAGTTCCAGTTTATAACGGATCACAGAAGGATCGCTGTAAGGCGTCAGCGACCTTGCGAGCTTTTCCGACAGGCTGAACGAAGCGTAAGAGGCAAGCCGGCTGATCACCTGCGGATATTCGAGCATTGTAAGCGATTTATTGTCAAATTTGATATTAGGCATATTTGTGTTATTGTGACATAAAGCGGGCAAATTCTGCTTCAAGTTGTTCACGATTAGGCAGATATAACTGATAATGGCTGACAAATACCTGATTGCTGATATTCTGCAGCGCGTAATGCAATGTAAGTTTATTCTGAGAAGCTCCCAAAATGATCCCTATCGGGTCTGTGTCGCCTTCTGTATTCATCTCTTCGCGATAATAATTCAAATAAAAATTCATTTGTCCGATATCTTCATGTTGTACTTCTCCGCGTTTGAGATCGATCAAAACAAAACATTTCAATATCCGGTGATAAAAAACGAGATCTACCTTATATGTCCTTCCATCTATGGTAAATGATTGCTGTCTGCCAACATAGGTGAATCCTTTTCCCAATTCAAGAAAGAAAAGACTGAGGTTATCAACCAGTGCCTGTTCCAGGTCACCTTCTTTATAGACCGGAAGTTTGGGAAGACCGGTAAATTCGAAGACGTAAGGCTCTTTGAGAATATCTTCCGGACGTTCAATGATTTGACCCTCTTTTGCCAGTCGCATCACCTCATCTTTGTCTGTACTGAGGGCCAGGCGATGAAACAGCATGCTTTTCATTTGTCTTTTGAGTTCCCGGACGCCCCATTGTTCTCTTTCAGCCTGTTTCTCGTAAAAGGATCGTTCCAACGGATCATCGATCTTCAATAATTCAACATAATGCGACCAGTTTAATTTTGCAGACAGTGTCTGCAAAATTGGATAGGTAAGATACATCTTTCGCATCTTGCTAATATTGCTCAAACCAAAACCACTGCCATAAAGATTTGTCAGATCTGTTGAAAGTTTTTTTAATAAATTTGATCCATACTCTGCCTTTTCATTTCCTTTTTGCTCATATTCAACAATGTGCTGTCCTATGTGCCAATACGTCTCGAGCATTGCAGCGTTTACAGCAGAAACTACTTGCTGATGGCCCCTGTTTAGTTCTTTCCCGATATTTTGCAGCAAATTGTCATAATTTGTATTATTTATAATGGCAGAGTCATTCATCTCTGGCATATTTCCTTCAACTTCCTCTTCGCTATAGTTCTTCATCTACGAAATATTATTGATCGTTCCCCCCATGGTCCAGGGAGAGGCCCAGTCGATTTTCACGCTCAGCAGCTTCCCGGTCAGGTCTTCAGCAGAATCGGCAAAAACAAGATCCATGTTTTCGGTGCGTCCAAGCCAGCGGCGATGTTTTCTCTCTTCAAAAAGGACTTTGACTGTCTGTCCCACCAGTTTCTCGTGATAGTCTCCCTGGATCCCTTCCTGCAGCTTCTGGATCACGCGGAAGCGGCGCCATTTCTCCTCTTCGCTCACATCATCAGCCATGGTTCGTTCGGAAAGCGTCCCGGTGCGCGGTGAGTAACGGGCAAGATGGACCACGTTCAGCTTCAGGTCGCTGAGATGCTGCACGGTTTCCTCAAATTGTTCTTCCGTTTCACCGCAGAAACCGACGATGATGTCGGTGCCAATGGAAACATTGGGAATCGTGTCACGGATCTTCGCGATCAGATCCCGGTACTGCGCGTCGGTATAGCCCCGGCGCATATTCTCCAGCACCTTGTCACTGCCGGATTGCGCCGGCACTTCGATATGACTCATCACCCGCGGCAGCTCTGCCACGGTCTTCAGCAGCTCATCCGTCATCCAGTTCGGATGAGAGGTCAGGAAGCGGATGCGTTCCACTCCTTCGATATCATGTATACGACGGAGGAGCTCCGGAAGTTTCGGATAATCCGGATTGTCCAGCCCGTAGCGGTCAATGATCTGCCCGAGAAGGGTGAGCTCTTTCACACCCTGAGCAGCCAGGGATCTCGCATGGGCCAGTATCTCTTCCGGGTCCCGGCTGCGCTCCGCCCCCCGTTTATAAGGAATAATGCAGTAGGAACAGGCATGAGAGCAGCCATAGACGACCGGAATATAAGCAGAAACTGCCGTTCCCTGCTGCGGTTTGGGCAGGAGGATCTCACCGGAATTCCACTCAAATGCAGCTGTTTCCGGGCCCTGTTTCCCATCAGCAACCAGCCGACTCATGACGTAGTCTACGATCGGTTTGGGGTTGGAAGGCGGTGCGAACACATCCACCAGGCGCAGTTTTTTCTTCAGCCCTTTCGGGTCTTTGTAGCCGACCATGCAGCCCATCAGACCGATGATCATGTTCGGGTTCTTTTCCTTGGCCGGTTTCAATGAACCGAGACGCCCGCGCGCCCGGTCTTCGGCACTCTGCCTCACCATGCAGGTATTGAGAACGACGACATCGGCGTCCTCAGGCTTTTCAACATACTCATAACCCAAAGCTTCCAAAGCCGAAGCAAGGCGCTGAGAATCGGCTGTGTTCATCTGGCAGCCTTCTGTCCAAATGTGGTACTTCATATTATTTCCTGTCATGCTTAACAATGAAGAAGTAAGAGTGAAGAATGAAGAAATAAAGAGCATTCTTCATTCTTCACTCTTACTTCTTCATTTTTCCTATCTCTTATATCTTACCCTTGTTTTTCAATCACCCAGAAATGGGAAAGGCCGAAGAAACGCAGCGGCGTTTTTTCCAGGCTCTGCAGCGTGCCGCGCAGCACCTTCCCGATGCCCGGATGGCGCTGGATGATGTTGTCATAAGCGCCGAAGACGGCACTGCGGTAAACATATTTCACCGGAAGCCCTTCAAAAAGCCGTTCAAGGTCTTTGCGTGTATAGATGTTGACATGCGGCGCCAGCTTGTCACGCAGCTTCCGCGGCAGATAGTTCACAAAAGGCTTGTTTCCAAAGTGATATTCGCCTTTCCAGTAGATCCCGTGCGTCTCAAAAGGATAACCCCGGTTCGGACAGAAAAGGACGATCCGTCCGCCCGGTTTGAGCACGCGGACCATTTCGCGTACACAGAGCTTGTCATCGTTCACGTGTTCAATGACCTCATGGCTCAGGATCAGGTCATAGGTGTTGTCTTTGAACGGCAGGTACTCCCCGCAGGAGTTAACGATATCCGCATTATCATTCGGGCATACCTGTCTGGCTGCATGTCCGCGTTCATATTCGATCTCGATCCCAACGGCACGACGGGCGGTCTGCATAAAGCGATTCAGGTAAGCTCCCACCCCGCAGCCATCTTCCAGGATCACGCCATTGATCCGTTCTTCCGCATATTTTGTGATCAAAGCCATGCGGCGTTTTTGTCCGTCACGCCACACATAGGAAGGCTCACCGCGCTCCGCGGCCTTGGAGGAATGTTCCTGCCCTTTTCTGATATCTTCCACTGATTATGATTCCTCTTTTGTTTTGTTCAGCGGCAGCCAGGCGATGATCGTTGTCCCGTGATTGGGAATGGATGTGATGTCGATATCCCCGCCAAGACTGCGTGTCCGGGTAAACATGTTCGTTACCCCGTGATGAGTGCTTTTTCTCTCTTTGCCGGTGTCAAACCCGATCCCGTCATCGATGATCATCAGGACAAAACGATCCTTCATTTCCGTAAAATTGACAGAAACAGATTTGGCATGAGCATGTTTGGCAATATTTGCCAGACCTTCCTGGCAGATCAGGTAAAAAGTGTTGTTCTGCTCAGTGGTCAGCGCTTCCACATGCTCCACTTTGGCATTGAAACTGGCGGGAACCAGTGAATTCGCGTGAAAATCATTCGTCAGACGGCGCATGCTCGAGACCAGATTCTCGGAGGTCAGCTTGTCCGGCTTCAGATTCATGATATAAGACCGGATATCCCGGATGGTGGCATTCAAAGCCTCAGTCGCCGCGTGAATGCTGTCGGCAGTTTTTGCCGGGGCCTTTTCCGCGGTCAGCCGGGCATTTTCCAGCATCAGTCCAACGCCATAGATAGATTGTATCACACCATCGTGCAAATCCATGCCGATACGTTCACGTTCTTCAAGAATAGCGATCTTCTGCTTTTGCTGGACCAGACGCAGGTTTTCAATCAGCGGAGCGATCCATGCCGCCACAGAAGAAAGCAGCTTACGATCCGGTTCTTCCTCACCTTTGGCAATATGTCCGCCCAGGATCATCAGTCCCAGCACCTCACTGTGTGTCGGGATGGGCAGCACGATCATATAATTCAGCTTTGTCCGAACCAAACCGCGCTCATTGATGGCATCCAGCTGAGAGGGCTTCATCAGGTAAGTTTCATTTTTGGCGGTACAGGTTCCCAGCAAACCTTCTCTGCTGGCGATGGTATTCAGACCCAGCAGGCTGTTGGACGATTCATGTCCTTTGTGGACGATCAGGTTATATTCATCCGGTTTTTCATCCGAATTCAGAAAGATCTCACCGGTTTCCAGCCCAAGATTGGAAAGAATCAGCTCCAGCATC
>CAYWKZ010000120.1:0-9565 GCA_964459115.1 uncultured Leptolinea sp.
CGCACATCCGTGTGGACGTCACCGATCCGGACGCGGCGGAAGCGGCTGTCCGACAGGTGAAAGAAGCCGAAGGCCGCCTTGACATTGTCGTCAACTGTGCCGGTTTCGGCATTTCCGGCGCCATCGAATTCACCCCCATCGAAGAAGCAAAACGTCAGATGGACGTCAATTTCTTCGGCATGGTCAACGTCAACAAACCGGCGCTGACCATCATGCGGGAACAGGGATACGGGCGGATCGTCAACACCAGTTCCATGGCCGCCGTATTCGCGATCCCCTTCCAGGCGTATTATTCAGCCTCCAAGGCCGCCATCAACAGCTATACCTGCGCACTGCTCAACGAGGTCAAGCCCTATGGCATCAGTGTCTGTGCCGTCCAACCGGGTGACATCAAGACCGGCTTCACTGCCGCACGGAAAAAGATCGAAGCCGGCGATGAGGCATACGGCGGACGGATCAACCGTTCGGTCGCGAAAATGGAAAAAGATGAACAAAATGGGCTGGACCCGCAGAAAGCCGGCGACTTCATCGCCGGCGTCGCGCTGAAAAACAGCGTCAAGCCCCTTTACACCATCGACTTCATTTCCGGTGCGGAATGCCTCCTTGACCGCATTCTTCCCAAAAGCCTGGCTTATAAGATCGTCGGCAGCATGTACAACGGATAGAAGCAGACAGACAGGAAAATTATGGTAACTGTTCAGAACCGGGAAACGCATCACGAAATACAGCCCTGCCCTGTCGGTTTCACGACAGCGCAGGAGGAGAAAAGGCATGAGAAATCAGACTTATGACCTGATCTGTATCGGCATGGCGTTAGTCGACTCCATCATCAAAGGTTTCGACCCGGAACCCGTTTCCGCCTCGGGGTATCGGGCTGTCTCCGGTTCTCTGAACGTCGGAGGAGAAGCTGTTAATGAGGCAATCGCTGCGGCAAAGTTAGGGCTGAAGACAGGGATCCTCTGCGCACTGGGGAATGATGATGCCGGGCAGATGGTGAAACAGGCGCTGCAGCATTATGGAGTAGCCACAGGACTCATCACAACGTCTGACCAGACACCCGTCACCACCATGTTTGTGAACGATGACGGCAGCAGGAAGTCCATCACGAATGAGGCGCATAAATATAACTTTCACCCTGAAAAATATGCCGCACAGTTCACGGATGCAAAAGCCCTGATCCTGGGCTCACTTTTCCGGGCGCCGTTTGATGACCCGGAGATCATCCTTCAGGTTCTGACATCGGCAAAGGGATCCGGTCAATTGGTCTTTGCGGACACAAAACTGCCGAATTTCCGGAAACTGACACTGGAAGACCTCAAAGATTCTCTCCCGCTGATCGACTATATCACCCCAAATGAGGATGAAGCGAAATATTTCAGCGGAGAAACGGAACCGGAGAAAATGGCGGACGTATTTCTGCGATACGGTGTGAAAAACGTGATCATCAAGCTCGGCGCAAATGGCTGTTATCTGAAAAATGAAAAGGAAGAATGCCGTCTGCCGGCTTACAACATCCATGCCGTGGATGCCACCGGAGCCGGTGACAACTTTGCCGCGGCTTTTGCCTCGGAGATCCTGCGGAGCGCCGACAAGCGGGATGCACTTCGCTTTGCAAACGCCTGCGGAGCGATTTGTACAACGGCAGTGGGAGCCGCCACCGCCCTCAAAAACAGGCAGCAGGTTCTCAGCTGGCTGAAAGACATGAAGAATAACTGACGGCTGCTCAGAGAGCGGCGGACCAGCGGTCAAACTGGAAAGCGATGTTGTCCTTTGCGTGGGCGTCACTGGAAAGCACCAGTGTACCACCGCGTTCCGTAATATATTGCCGTATTTCCGCGGAGGGATAAGGCACAGTCCGGTAACCGCGGGAAATCGCCCCTGTATTGATCTCAAAGGGCTTTCCCGTTTTCAAAAGTTCATCGACCGCCCCCTGCCAGGCCTTCCGATACCTCGGATGTGCGGTATCAAAAAGATGATACTGCTCATTGGACTTGGTGACAAGATCGAAATGACCGATGATATCGCATTTCGTCTGCCTCACCACATCCTTTTCAAGAGCAAAAAAATCTTCCGTCATCGCGTACCAGTCGCCCCGGTAGTATTTATCCACGTCCGCCGCAAGACGCTCAGCTGTCCAGTCAACACACACCGGATAACCGTCCGGCATTTGAATGGAATGAACAGAGCCGATGACATAATCCCAGCTGCTGCGGTCATCGGAATAATAATCCCGTTCAACCCCGCACAGAACCGTTATCCTTCCGTCATAAACCCGCTTGAGCCGTTCCATCTCCTGTCGATAAGCGGGAATTGTCTCCGGCGGCATGCCATAGCCATCAATAGCCGGATTTAGATGGTCTGAGATTCCCACAGTCTCAAGGCCCAGTGTGATTGCAGCCTGAATCATCTCCTCCGGTGTGTTTTTCCCGTCGGAGAAAGTGGAGTGCATATGCAGATCTCTCATCAGCTCATCTTCTCCTGTTTCACCTTGTGGTCGATCACATGGCGGGATGCCAGTTCTCTGTGAATATCATCCAGAGAGATGCCGGCTTCAACCATCAGCACCATCACGTGATAGGTCAGGTCGGCGATCTCATAAATCGTTTCCCGCTGATCCTGATCCTTGGCGGCAATGATGACTTCGGTCGACTCTTCTCCGACCTTTTTCAGGATCTTGTCCAGCCCTTTTTCAAACAGATAGGTGGTGTAAGAGCCCTTTTTTTTCTCCGTCTTCCGACCCTCGATCAGCTTCATCAACCCTTCAAGCGTGAATTCATGCCGCTCATCACTTTCCCATAGGGCATCATTAAAACAGCTTTCGGTCCCCAGATGACAGGCGGGGCCGTCTTTTTCAACCTTCACGACCAGCGCATCCCGGTCACAGTCCGCCGTGATGGAAACGATGTGCTGATAATTTCCGCTGGTTTCACCCTTCAGCCAGAGCTCCTGACGGCTGCGGCTCCAGAAACAGGTCAGTCCTTTTTCCATGGAAATCTTCAGACTTTCCCGGTTCATATAAGCCAGCGTCAGCACTTTGCCGTTTTCCGCATCCACAACGATTGCCGGGATCAACCCCTTTTCATCAAATTTCAATTCATCTATGTCGATCATAATATCAATAGCTTTCTCAATTTGAATAGATTCGAAGCAAGATGCATCACAATCTTGCCGGAATACCCTGTTCAGACATCGCCTGTTTGAGGTCACGGATCTTCACTTCACCAAAGTGGAAGATCGAAGCGGCAAGTCCCGCGTCGACGCCCGGAAGGGTCTTGAAGAGGGTGATGAAATCTTCGATCTTTCCCGCACCGCCGGAAGCAATGACAGGAACCTGAACGGCCTCACAGACCTTTTCCAGCATCTCCAGGTCAAAGCCCTGCTTCACGCCATCCGTGTCGATGGAATTGACCACAACTTCACCTGCCCCTTCTCCGACACAGCGGCGGATCCATTCGATAGCTTCCATGCCGGTGTTTTCCCGTCCGCCTTTGGCAAACACACGGAAAACGCCATCCACCCGTTTCACATCCGCACTGAGCACAACGCACTGGTCGCCGTAAAGCTTTGCAGCCTTCCCGACCAGTGAAGGATCACGGATCGCGCCGGAATTGACAGAGACCTTGTCCGCACCGCACTTCAGCACCCGGTCAAAATCTGCCGTGCTGTTGATGCCGCCTCCGACCGTCAGCGGGATAAAAACCGTAGCCGCTGTTTCCGTCAGGATATCCGTGAACAGCGCCCGGCCTTCCGCAGAGGCTGTGATATCATAAAAAACCAGCTCATCCGCGCCGTTGTCACTGTAATAGCGGGCCAGGTCCACCGGAGAGGCGACATCGCCCAATTTTTCAAAATTGATTCCCTTCACCACCCGTCCGTCCCGGACATCCAGGCAGGGAATGATGCGTTTCGTGATCATCTTGCCGCCTCAATTGCTTTCTTCAGGTCGATCGCTCCGGTATAGTAAGCCTTACCGATGATCGCACCGTAAAGCTCCATCTTCCGCAGTTCAATAACATCCTCCAGCGTGGAGACCCCACCCGAGGCAACGATCTGCACGTCGAGCTTTAGTGATAGCTGACGGTAAAGCTCCCGATTGGTTCCCTTCATGGCCCCGTCCCGGGAAATGTCGGTACAAATCAGCGTTTTGACCCCGATCTCGGCCAGATGGCTGCAGAACGGCAGAAACTCAAAACGGGAACGTTCCGTCCACCCCTTCACCGCCACCATGCCGTCCCGGATGTCGACCCCGACAGCGATCTTTTCACCATATTCTTTCAAGACTTCTCTCAGAAACCCCTCATTTTCCACCGCAGCCGTGCCCAGGATCACCCGGTCCAACCCTGCAGAAAGGTAACGATCAACGGTTTCCATGGAGCGGATGCCGCCGCCGATCTCACAGAAAAGTCCGCTTTGGTTCCGAATGCGCAAAACGGTCTCCATGTTGGGCGTTTTTCCTTCACGGGCTCCTTCCAGGTCGACCAGATGAATGTGCGTGGCGCCTTGAGAGGCAAAATCGACGGCGATTTCTTCCGGATGCTCGCTGTAAACGGTCATCTGATCATAATCACCCTTGAACAGACGCACAGCTTTGCCCTGAAACAGATCAATTGCGGGGAACAGGATCATGCTGCAGCCTCCGTTTCACAGAATGCCCTCAGGATGTTCAGGCCGACATTACCGCTCTTTTCCGGATGAAACTGGCAGCCGAACACATTGCCTTTGCCGACGCAGGCGGTCAGCTCCACACCATATTCTGTCGTCGCCAGCAGCGAATCGTCACACCTGACCGCGCTGTAGGAATGGACAAAATAAACAAAATCGCCCTCACGGGTGTAACGCAGCAGCGGTGATCCCCGTTTGATGATCAGTCCGTTCCATCCCATCTGCGGCATCTTCAGCCCCTGCGGGATCCGTTCCGCGATCGGACGAATCTCCCCTTTCAGCAGTCCAAGCCCTTCGTGTTCTCCATATTCAAAACTGCGTTCAAAGAGCAGCTGCATCCCGAGGCAAATTCCCAACAAAGGTTTCCCCCGCGCGGCTTCTTCCGTCAAGACCCGGTCCATTCCGGATGCCCGAAGCTTCGCCGCTGCATCGGCAAAAGCGCCCACACCGGGAAGGATCAAACGGTCAGCCTTCCGGATCACTGCCGGATCAGCGGTCACCACGGCCTCGGCTCCGATTACACCGAATGAAGACTTGAGGGAAAACAGGTTTCCGACACCGTAGTCCAAAATCGCAATCATCAGAGAACTCCTTTGGTAGAGGGTATTTCACCCGCCAGTGCAGGATCGACAGCGACCGCGGTCTTCAAGCTCCGTGCCACACTTTTGAAAGCGCCTTCGATGATGTGATGACTGTTCTTCCCTGAAATCTGACGAATGTGCAGCGTCATTTCTCCGTTATGCGCCAGCGCACGAAAGAACTCTTCCGTCAGCTCCGTGTCAAAGGTCCCAACCTTTTCTGTCGGGATCTGCAAATCATAAACCAAAAGTCCCCTTCCGGAAAGGTCAACAGCACTAAGGATCAGGCTCTCATCCATAGGCAGCAGCATGCTGCCATAGCGTGTGATGCCCTTCTTGTCATCCAGCGCTTTTGAGAAAGCCTGTCCAAGGGCGATGCCGATATCCTCCACGCTGTGGTGGTCATCGACCTGTGTATCCCCTTTGCAGCTCACCTGAAGGTCAAAGCGGCCATGTTTTGCAAAAAGGGTCAGCATGTGATCGAGAAAACCCACGCCGGTCTCGATTTGATTCGCTCCCGTTCCATCCAGGTTCAGATTTACCCGGATATCCGTTTCTCCTGTGGTTCTGGTGATCTGAGCCTGTCTCATGCGCTTTTCTCCTCCAGTATTTCTTTGATGGTCTTGATCAAGCACTCCATCTGGTCTTTTGTTCCGATGGTGATCCGATTATAATCGGAAATCTGCGGCAGGGAAAAGTGACGGATCAGGATCCCCCGTTCTTTCAGTTTCCGATAAAGCTCTTCCCCGCCGATTTCCGGATGACGGGCAAAGAGAAAATTCGACAAGGAATCGGTCATCTCAAAACCCAGTTCTTTCAGCTGCTCCACGCTCCAGACCCGATTTTCCATGATCACCCGGCAGTTTTCCCGGTTATACTCATCCTGTTTCAGGCAGGCGATCCCGGCTGCAGCCGTCAGCCGGTTCACATTGTAGGGATTTGTCGAATATTTGACGGTGTTCAGGTCCCGGATCAACTCCGGTGAAGCGGCGCCGAAACCCAGCCGGCCACCGGCCAGGGAACGGGATTTGGAAAAAGTCTGAACCACCAGCAGGTTGTCATATTGCCGCACCAGCGGCAGACAGCTTTCCGCGCCGAAATCCACATATGCCTCATCCACCACGACTACATGGTCAGGATTTTCGTGCAGGATCTGTTCGATCTCATCCCGGGTGAGCGCGATCCCGGTCGGAGCGTTGGGGTTGGCAATGAACACCGTGCCGAAGGCTCTGAAATAATCCTCGATCCGGATCGAAAAATCTCTCTGGAGGGGGATCTCCTGCCATGGCAGCTGATTGATCTGAGCGAAGACGGGATAAAACCCATAAGTCAGATCCGGAAAGATTGCCGGTGTGTCCTGATCACAGAAGGCCATGAATGCAAAGTTCAATATTTCATCTGAACCATTGGTCATCAGCAGCATATCCGGTTCAAGATCCAGACGTACAGCCAGGACTTTCCGCAGTTCCGTGCATTCCGGATCCGAATAAAGCCTCAGACGGACACTCTCCTGACGAACAGCTTCTGCCACATCCGGATGCGGCGGAAAAGGGCTTTCGTTGGTGTTCAGCTTGATGTACTGCTGATCCCGGGGCTGTTCTCCCGGGACATATGCCTTCAGGCTTTTATATTTTTCAGAGAAAAAACGGCTCATGCTTCCGCCTTTCTTTCCATATTTTTGAGCACACGAGGACGAAACTGATGCTGCCGCGCAGCCGGCACATCAGGGTTGGACTTGTGCTGCGTCCCTTTCTCAGTTTTCGAAACGTATCAGCGCACTGCGCGCGTGCCCGGTAAGACCTTCCTTACGGGCAAACAGGGCAACATCCTCTGCCACCCGGCTCAAAGCATCCTTCGTAAAATAGGTGTACTGCGATTTCTTCACAAAATCATCAACCGAGAGCGGGCTTGAAAATCTGGCTGTTCCCTGCGTCGGCAGGATGTGGTTCGGACCGGCAAGGTAGTCTCCCAGTGCCTCCGGACAGTTCCTGCCCAGGAAAATGGAACCGGCATGCCGGATGCTGTCCAGATAGTCGAAGGGATTATCCACGCAAAGCTCCAGATGTTCCGGGGCGATCTCATTGGCGATCTCGATCACCGCCTGCAGATTTTCCGCAACGATGATCTTTCCGTTCCGGTCGATGGACTCCCGGGCGATCTCGAAGCGCTCCAGCAGCGGAAGCTGACGCTCCAGTTCATCCCGCACTTGAAAAGCAAGTTCTTCGGAATCTGTCACCAAAACCGCACTGGCCATTTTGTCATGCTCAGCCTGGCTCAGCATATCCGCCGCCACATAAACCGGGTTGGAGTTCCCGTCCGCCGCCACCAGTATCTCGCTGGGGCCGGCAATCATGTCGATGGAAACCACACCGTAGACCTGACGCTTCGCTTCCGCGACGTAAGCATTGCCGGGACCGACGATCTTGTCCACTTTCGGAACGGATTCCGTACCGTAAGCCAGCGCCGCGATCGCCTGGGCGCCTCCCGCCTTGATGATGGTATCCGCTCCGGCTGTCTTTGCCGCAGCCAGAATGGCCGGGTTGACCTTCCCATCCGGGCCGGGCGGGGTGGTGATTACGATTTCCTTTACCCCGGCAATTTTGGCGGGGATCACATCCATCAGGACAGTCGAGGGATAAGCAGCTGTGCCGCCCGGGACATAAACGCCGGCCCGATCCATGGGAATCACTTTTTGTCCCATGACAATGCCGTTTTCATCGTTGAGGATAAATGACTGCCGAACCTGGCAGCTGTGAAATTTCCGGATGTTCGCAGCAGCCTCTTCCAGGACCCGAAGGAAGTCCGGCTCCACCGCTGCAAAGGCCTCGTCAATTTCTTCTGCTGTGACGATCAGGGAATCCAGCCGGGCATGATCGAATTTTTCGGTATATTCCTTCAAAGCGGAATCTCCGCGTTCGCAGACGTTTTGGATGATTTCCGCAACAGTCTTTTCCGCATTTACAGTCGGCATGGACCGGTCAAAGATCTCCCGGCTGCTGACTTCTCCGTACTTCATGATCCGTATCATTGTGCTGTAATTTCCTTTCTGAGCTCCCGACACAGGCGCTCGATCTGTTCTGTTTTGAACTTAAATCCGGATTTGTTCGCGATCAATCTGGCCGAGATCGGAACGATTTCTTCAATAACCTGCAAATGATTTTCCCGCAGGGTCTTGCCCGTTTCCACGATATCTACGATTACATCCGAAAGCCCCACGATCGGAGCGATCTCGATCGAGCCGTTCAGATGAATGATGTCGATATCCCGTCCGATGCCGGCATAATAGTCACGGGCAATGCGGCTGAATTTTGTCGCCACCCGCAGAGTACGGTTGATGTTATCCTGAAATCCTTCCGGGGCGGCCACTGCCATACGGCATTTCCCGATGTTCAGGTCCAGCAGCTCATAGACCTCCGGCTGGTATTCCAGCAGGATATCCTTCCCGGCTACACCGATGTCTGCCGCTCCGCGCTCAACATAGATCGCTACATCAGACGGTTTGACCCAGAAATAGCGGACATCCGCCGCCTCATTGTCAAAAATCAGTTTCCGGCTGTTTTCCAGCAGAGCGGGGCACTCAAACCCGGCTCTGGCAAACATGGCATAAACCGTTTCGCCCAGTCTGCCTTTGGGAAGCGCGATGTTAAGCATAGCTTTCTTTCTCCTCGTTCAGCCTTTCCAGCATGTCCAGAAAGACGGCGAAACCGATTGCCCGGTCTCTGCGTCCCATTTTTCGCATCAGGGTGTCATACTGCCCGCCGGAAAGAACGCAGTCCGGGATGCCGCTGATGAAACCTTTGAAGGTGATGCCGTTGTAATATTTCAAATCCCCGGTGGACGAAAAGTCGATACAGATCCGATCCGCCCATTCATCGTCTGAGAAAACCGACATCGCCTGCTCCAGATCCGCCGCATAATTGCCAATACCGCACGCTTCCGCAAGTTTCCGGACCTCCGGCAGGACCGTTTGCGGGCTCCCGTACGTTCTCAGTAATTGCAGCAACCCATCTTCAGCACCCTCAGGTATCCCCTGCTCTCTGCAAATGCAGCTGATCCCGTGAAGGTTTTTCTCTCCGGCGCATTGAAGGATCTTTTTCCGCATCAATTCGCTGTCTGTGATTTTTTCAACGAAAGCAGAAAGAATCCCCAAATGGCTGACTTCCAACACGAAATTTTCCGAGCACAGCATCAGGCTTTCCGCAGCCAGCCGCAGCACCTCCGCGATACAGCTGCTGTCAACCGCTCCCGTGCATTCCAGACCGACCTGTGTCAGTTCACGAAAACCGTTCGCTGAAGCTGAAACGCGGTAGACATTCTCATGATAA
>CAYWKZ010000121.1:0-9555 GCA_964459115.1 uncultured Leptolinea sp.
CGTAGCGCGGAGTCGGTTTCGTTTTTTGGTTGCGGCTGTGAGCCGCGTTATGTATAATATATGTATGGAAGCTTTTCAGTTTGTATGGGATGATCATAAAAATACCGTAAACATTTCAAAACACGGTTATATCATTTGAAGAGGCTTCGACTGTCTTTTATGATGATCATGTTATACCTGACCGATTGTGCGGAAGAATTAGTCCTTGAATGGAATTAAGAAAAATTGAATGAGAATAAGAAAGACCGCGGTGACCGCGGCCTTTTTAAATTCTGAAAAATTAATCAAGGATCTGCTGGGCTTCGATGTAGAAGCGTTTTTCGTGTGCCTCTCCCATGGAGAACGTCTTGCGCGGCAGGGCACCGTCATGGATGATCCCCTGGAAGAACCCGTTTTTGGAAACTGGCGGCAGATAGAGTCCGGAGACATCCTGCCCCGCGGCGATCTCGATCAGGTCCCGGGCACCGTGGATATAGTCGATCTTCTCGTATTTTCCTTCTGCCAGCCACTTGTCGAGGATCTGCTGGATGGAACCGACACAGATCACGGATGGAGCTTCCACGAATGTCGCGACAAACACTTCTCCGTTTTCCAAAATTCCGAAACGCTGTGCGCCGTCCGGGGTAGCGTTGACCGCTTCGATCATTGCCTGTTCATCAGCGGCTGCTTCAATTTTGATCTTGTCTCCCAATTCCTTTTCAAACATGGAAACCGCGAAATCCTTTGTTCCAAAGATGGCACGGTGGATCGGTTCGAACTGCTGGGCAGGGTCATGGAGGTTTTCGAGCTCCACGAGCGCATAACGGGCGGGATGATCCATGCCCCATTCAGCTTTGTGTGCTTCCCAGATGGTCTTGGCGGTGGCAAGACTGTGGTTGCCGTCACCGATGGCGAAAAGGATGCGATTTTTGTCACAGGCCGGACCGTATTTCTTTGTGATCGTTTCATCGGACTGCAGCTCGGCAATGGTCTTGTAAATGTGGTCTTCGTATTCCGGTTCGGCAAGGGAGTATCCGGTGATGTGGCCGCTGCCCATCATCAGGTCGAAGTCATAGACCTTCTTCATCTTATCGCGCTGAGCGATGAGCGGTTCGATGAGTTTCTTTTCGCTGTCGTCGACCAGTACCAGAATGTGCGGGACTTCCAGCGGAGCGCCTTCGCGGATCTTGACCCGGGGCGGGATGCGTTCGGCAACGGTGCCCTCGGTGGCACGGATCCAGCTGGTGGAGGTTTTGGTATAGTCGTAGTCTTCCAGATCGATGGTGAGCATCAGCCCCCAGCGAATACCGTTGTCAATGTGACGCTCCACGAGGATCATGCCGGGATGGACGTCAAAAAGGTTTTCCGCCAGGTATTTCCGTTCCTCAGCCTGGATGTCTGCGATTTTTTTAGCTTCATCGATCTTGCCAAGGTAGTATTCCGGGAAGGTGATGTGGAGTGTGGACGGGGCATTGCCTACCAGCGCTTCGACCTTATCCCAGTAGGATTTGTTGGATGTGTATTGGTCGCAGGCGATCACTGCCCATTTGGACATGTCTACCGATGCGTTTGGGAGCAGCATTTTCGGGGTTTTAATGATGGTGACGTTGTTTTTCGACATGGATTTTCCTCCGTTATTTTCAAATTCAATCTTATCTTAATTCTATCGGAGAGATGAAATGACGCAATGGTAAAAAATCAGGTTTTCAGCAGGTAAAAATCACATATTTGTCAGACAAATCAGCAATTCCCGACAAACACATGTTTTAAATATTTCCGGGTGATGTCAGCAAGATGATATACGGTCTGCACCGGTGTAGGCGGTGTAGTGCGCATTTCAGCCGCGGGGAAGAAACGGGTGACGTGAAGGGTGAGTGAGGAGTCGATCGCTGCCAGGGTTCCGGCCAATTCTGTCATCTCATCCTCGCTGTCATTGAACCCGGGGACAATCAGGGTGGTGACTTCCACATGAGATGATTGCGCAGATTGGCGTATGTTCTCCAGCACGGTATCAAGATCGCCGCCGATTTTAGCATAGTGATCTGCCCGGATCGTTTTGAGATCAATGTTCAGCGCATCAATGGCAGGGAGCAGATCTTTCAGCACAGCCGGGTCTGCCATGCCGTTAGTGACCAGCACATTTTTCAGACCGGCATCCCGGGCCGGGAAAGCGGTATCACGGATGAATTCCGCCATGATCAGCGGTTCGTTATAGGTGTAGGCGATGCCGATGTTCCCTTCTTCCCGCAGATCCAGCGCCCGCTGAATGATAAACTCCGGGCTTACCCGGACAGATCTGGCGCGTCCCCGGGAGATGGAATCATTCTGGCACCAGGGACAGCGCATGTTGCAGCCCCAGCTGCCGAGGGAAAGGATGTAACTTCCCGGGTGAAACCGGGCCAGCGGCTTCTTTTCGATCGGATCCAAGGCCAGTCCGGTGATCTCACCGTAGTTCAGACTGACGATTTCTCCCGTTCGCATCATACGGGTGCCGCAGTATCCCCGCCCTCCCTCGGTGAGCATACAGTGATGAAAACAAATCGTGCAGTGCGCTTCTGTCATAAATCAGATATTTCTTATTTTATCTGTGTCTTTCCACGGTAAAGCGTTCGAGCACGTAAGGCTCGTCCGGGCGGATGCCGGCTTTCTGCAGAGCGATAGCGATCTGCTGTCCGGGAGTATCCACGCCTTCCAGGTCCGGCAGCAGCAGACCCCGGCGGTATCCGTTGGTGACGATGACGCCATAACGTTTGGCGTCCAGCTGTGTTTTATCTGCCGGCTCTGGTGCGGAAAGAATGTCTACGTTATATTCCAGATCAGGCAATTCATCGGCTTTCACGGGCAGGAAGCGAGGATCCTGTGTCCCGGCCTCGACGGCCATGGTGATGATCTCGTCTGCTACACAGTCTGACCAGGGCATGAAGGTGCCGATGCAGCCGCGCAGGTCTCCGTTTTTGTGAAGGGAGACAAAGGCACCTGCCCGCTGTGTCGTCATCCAGTCCGGCAAGTCATCCGGGCGGGACAGCCTTTTTCCTGTCCTGACATATTTTTCAAGGCTGTCTTTTGCCAGCTGGATACATGCGTCTTCGGCTTTGAAGGTACATATGGCATATCCTACGCCGAAAGGCCCCTCATAGGAGAGAAAATCGGGTTGGATATGATAACTCTCCAGTGCTCCGGAAAGCATGATGAAACCGGGCAGTCCGCATTCCGCGCAGCGGTCCCGGAATTCCGGGGTGAACTCACAAAAGGCTTTCACGTTTCCGGTCCGCATCATTTCGGTGACGAGGCTGTCAAATTCGGGTCCTTCTTTTACATAACCATAGGGGCCTTCCGCAAGCAGTTTATGAGAAAGGTCGCCGCTGGCAATCAGCGTGATCTTGCGTCCGACGTGAGCTGCTGCCCGTTCGATCAGCCGGCCCGCTTCAACCAGTGTTTCATCCGAGAGCAGGGATGGCGCGATGCGGACAACGTTAAATTTTGTGTAAACTTCACTGACATAGAGCAGCGGAATCAGTGAACCATGATCGGGTTCATTTGCATAACGCTTGTCCTGTGCCACCGGTATGTTCTCTTCCTCGAAGAGCCGGATGATCTCGTTCCGCAGTTCCCGATCATAAGGAACGGAAAGCCGGTCTGCAAAGGCTCCGAAACGGGCCAGGCTGTCGCTGTAGATTTCGCAGGGAGAAACATAGAATGCGTCCCGGTAAAAGATGTTATGGGGTGAGATGATGACGATGGTTTCCGGTGCATATTCGGCGATCTGCCGGGAGGCGATGCGGTAGGCATCGAGTGTTGATTGGATTTTCTTTTCTTCCCCGCGTCCCACCAGTTCCCGTGCGATTGGCGGATGTGGCATGATAACGGCCTGGATCATGTTCCCTCCCAAAAATGTATAGTACAAGTCTATTTCAAAATATCATTCAAGTCAAGTCCGAACAATTGTGTTTCTTTAATTGAAATCAATACTTTCGTGCTAAAATAAAGGCTATGAGTGAAAAAGTTGTTGCTACCAACCGCAAAGCGCGGTTTGAATATTTTATTTTGGAGTCTTACGAAGCCGGAATTTCATTGATGGGCAGTGAGATCAAATCTGTGCGTGCGGGTCAGATGAGTTTGGGTGAAGCCTACGTCAAGATCGAGGATGGGAAGGAAGCCTGGCTGGTAGGGGCGCATATTGCGCCTTATGACCCGGCAAGCCGTTTCGGCCACAATCCCACCCGGAACCGCCGTCTGCTGCTGAACAAACGTGAGATCCGTAAGATCTGGAATGAAGTACGCATGAAGGGTGTAACGGTCATCCCGCTGCGGGTTTACCTGACGCATGGTTTGGCAAAGGTTGAGATCGGGATCGCAAAAGGCAAGAAGCTTTATGACAAGCGGGAAACAATTGCCAAACGTGACGCCCAGCGCAGATCAAATGAAGATTGAAGAATATGAGTGAGAAAAAACTGTCACGCAGAGACTTTTTGAAGACTGCCGCTGCCGCTGCGGGGGTTTTGCTGCTGCCGAAGGACGTGGAGGCGAACATTGCCCGAAATCATCTGGCAGGCGCGGCGGCTCTGGACAACTTTCCGGATGCAGAATTCATGGGACGCAACTGTTCCGGCGGCATTCTGAATTTCCGGTCCCGTCCTTCTGCAGATGCACCGATCGTCAAGATCGTTTATGAGGACGCGCTTTTCCCGATCTACCGTGAGGTCGTCGGAGAAGCTCCGGCCGGAACGCCGATCGCTACCTGGTATGAGACGCCTTATGGTTATGCGTTCTCCCCTAATATCCAGGAAGTGAAGAACGAGCCGAACGGTCTTGAAAGCGATCTGCCCCAGACCAGCATGGGAAAGGGCTTTTGGGCTGAGGTCACCGTGCCTTATTTAGGATTGAGCTTTGACGGAGATCCGGTCTCACCGTGGTATCAGTCCATCTATGGACATAACCCGCGGGTCTATTATGGGCAGGTTTTCTGGATCGACGATATCCGCACAAGTTATGACGGCACGGTCATGTATCGTGCCAATGAGCTTTACGGAACCTATGGCGATAAAGTCTATGCCGATGGAAGAGGATTCCGACGTATTCGGGAAGAAGACATTGCGCAGATCCATCCGGAAGCGGAAGAAAAACGCATTCTTGCAAACCTCACCTATCAGACCCTGACCTGTTATGAGGGGAAGGATGAAGTGTATTTCTGCCGTATCTCCTCAGGACGTGTATATGGTGACGACGGACAGGTCACAGATAATTATGCCACACCGGCCGGGAATCATTCCCCGCACCGCAAGCTGATTTCTCTGCACATGTCCGGTTCGCTGAGCGGCGGCTGGGACACACCAGGGGTCCCCTGGAATTTTATGTTTGCACCCGGTGGAGCTGCTATCCATGGGGTTTTCTGGCATAACAGCTTCGGTGTTGCCCGTTCCCATGGCTGTATCAACTGCCGTAATGAGGACGCGAAATGGATCTACCGCTGGACGAACCCGTATGTCGGGCTGGACCCGGGAGATATTGACATTGTTGCGGCAGGTCTTCAGGGAACAAAGGTCGAGGTCGTGAACTGAAGTGAAGCGCATTGTCAGTTCTGTAAGCAGCTTTCTCAGACGCGGATATGCTTTGCTGTTCGCGTTTGTTTTTATCTTTTATGTTGGAATGGCGGTTTTGCCGGCTCGGCTGATGGCAGATGGACACCAATCTGTGGCAGGAGCGATATATAAAGGTTTTTATTTTTTTTGCCATCAATACCCCTGGCGGTCCTGGTTCCTGGGCGGTAAGCAGTCTTATTATCCGCTATATACTGATGAGCACGCGGGACTGGTTCCTTTTGAGAAAGCGGCCGGGGTTTCCGATGCAGGGCTTGACTACAGGCGCTTTTACGGTACTGAGGAAATGGGCTATAAGATGGCGGTATGCCAGCGGGATTTCGCCATCTATGCAGCCATGGCTCTGTTTTGTCTGATCTTTTTCCTGAGCCGGAATTGCCTCCGGCGGGTGGATTGGCGCATTTGGCTGATCTGTGGTGTACTGCCGATGGCTGTTGACGGCATCTGGCAGTTGTCCGGTCAGTTGTTTCCGTTCCTGACTTTTCGGGAAAGCACTCCGTTCGTGCGGACAGTGACCGGCGCCCTGTTTGGATTCTTTACCTGTTGGTATCTGCTTCCCACCTTGGAGAAGATGCTCAGAGAAGGAGCGAATGATGCTTGTCAATGAAAAAAACGGCCTGAAATATTATCAGTTTGAATCCTTCTGCGAGGCAGGGATCACACACGGTTTCTTCACCCGTCTTGGCGGAGTCAGTCCGCAGCCTTTTGATTCTCTGAATATGGCGACGACCGTTGGGGATACGGCTGAAAATGTGCTGGAAAACCTGAGGCGCATGTTTGATGTTTTCGATTTGGATCTGAAGACGCGTTATGACGGCTGGCAATACCATTGCAGGACGGTCATTGCGGCAGAGGTCCCGCGCAGTTCTTCGGTGAAATATCCGCTGCGTGCGGACGGACTGATCACCAACCGTCCGGAGGTGACGCTGGTCCAGCGCTTTGCCGACTGTGTACCGGTGATTTTTTATGATCCGGTCAATGATGCAGTCGGGATCTGTCACGCAGGCTGGCCGGGAACACTGGACAACATCTGTGCTCTCACGCTGAAGAATATGCGGAAACTTTACGGTACGGAACCGAAAGATGTGCTTGCCGGGATCGGACCGTCCATCGGGCCCTGTCATTTCGAAGTGAAGGATGATGTCGCGGGACCTTTCCGCAAAACCTTTGGAATACGTTATAATGAAATCAGTGAATTGCGGGATGACCGTATCTATCTGAACCTCTGGAAAGCCAATCGAATTTTGCTGGAAGAGCAAGGAGTCCGGAAGATCGAAACAGCTGAGATCTGTACAGTCTGTCACAAAGATGAGTGGTTCTCTCACCGCGGTGACCATGGGAAGTCCGGCCGCTACGGTGTATTGATTAAAGTAAAAGATAGAAAGTGAAATGCAAGTATCTAATTCAGCGGAACTGTCCTTACGGGACAGAAAAAGAGCGCTGCATACAAAATAAGGATCGTAAACAGACATGATCGAATCATCTGTAATACAAAAGAACATTGAAACGATTCAGGCAAACATTGAAAAGGCTGCTGCACGTTCCGGACGCAATGCCTCGGATGTGACGCTGATGGCGGTGACGAAGACAAAACCTGCAGAGGTCATTGATGCGCTCATCAAAAGCGGGATCCATTGTTTTGGAGAGAATTATCCCGATGAGACCGCTGAAAAGATCGCTGCCTTCCGTACGGATCCTGCCGCAAAGCTGGCTATGATCGGTCATCTTCAGAGCCGCAAAGCAAAAATCGTGGCAGAGATCTTTGACGAATATCATTCCCTTGACCGTCTTGAAACTGCCGAAAAAATGGAAACCCTCTGTTTGGAGCGGAACCGGATCCTGCCGGTGCTCATCGAGTGCAATGTCGGGGATGAGGCGTCCAAAAGTGGCTGGCATTTCGCGGATGATACCGTTCCGGACGGCTTTCTTGCGGACTTTGAAAAAATCATAAAGCTGCCTCATCTGGACGTGCGCGGATTGATGATCCTGCCCCCTTTCACTGAGGAAGCAGAAGTCAATCGAAAATTCTTTATCCGGACCCGCAGCATCGCGGATCATCTGAACTCGACCTTTGGTACCCGGCTGACTGAGCTTTCCATGGGAACCAGTTCGGATTATGCGGTTGCGGTGGAGGAAGGTGCGACCATTGTCCGTATCGGAACGGCGCTGGCAGGACCAAGAAATTATAATAAAGCGTGAAGCGGAGGTTTTATGGGCTTTATAAAAATCTTTCTTTCGCTGTTGATTAATGCGACGACATCGCTGCTGCTGCTTTACTGCATCATGTCCTGGTTTGTTTCGCCGGATTTCCCTTTGCGGCAGTGGATCGACGGATTCATTAATCAGCTGCTGGATCCGATCCGCCGATTTATGCCGAGCTTCGGCATGTTTGACATCAGTCCCGTTATTTTGATGCTCATTCTCCAGCTGCTCCAGCGCTTTGTGAACCGCCTGTAAAGACAGAGAGTTGAAAGATTTCCTTTCAACTCTCTGCTTTTCATCTTATTGAATTTCTAATTTTTCCACTGCCTCTTCCAGACATTTCCGGATCTCAATGTGCTGCGGGCAAACCGTTTCGCAGCGTCCGCATTTGATGCACTTGTTCGCGCGAGCCATTCCCATCCCTGCCACGTGGAAGCTTTCCCGTCCCTGGGCTTTCGCAAGGTCATTATAAAGCGTCAGAATGTTCAGCGAGGAGAATGTCATAGGGATGCCGATGTTCATGGGGCAGACCTTTGCGCAGTAATAGCAGGAGGTACAGGGAATCAGCGGATACTTGGCCAGTTCCGCCTGTGCGCGGGTGATCACTTCTTTTTCGGCTTCATTCAGCTCCTGAAAATCTTTCATGTAGGACAGGTTATCCCGCATCTGCTCCACGCTGCTCATGCCGGAAAGAACCGCAAGGATCCCTTCATGGCTGGCAGCGAAACGGATCGCCCAGGATGCGAGAGAAACATCCGGGTTGGCTTCTTTCAGTATTTTTGCAACACTTTCCGGCGGATCAGCGAGTGTGCCGCCTTTGACCGGTTCCATGATCACGACAGGTTTTCCATATTTTCGTGCCGTTTCATAAACCCTTTTGGATTGGATATCTCCGCTGTTCCAGTCGGCGTAATTGATCTGCAGCTGGACGAATTCCGCCTCCGGATGGGCGATCAGGATCTCTTCCAGGACTTCAGCAGTGTCATGGAAGGAAAACCCGACATGTTTGATCTTGCCTTCCGCCTTCTTTTCCTGCACAAAGGACCACATGTCGAAATCGTCAAAATATTTTGTGCGTGTCGAGCCCAGGTTGTGGAGCAGATAGAAGTCAAAATAACCGGCTCCGGTACGTTCCAGGGATGTCTTGAACTGGGCGATGGCATCCTCCCGGGTCTTGCAGCCGGACCAGGCGGCCATTTTGGTTGCGAGAGTATAACTTTCCCTTGGGTAACGCTCTACCAATGCCTGCCGGATAGCCTCTTCACTGCCGGAATAAACGAAAGCCGTGTCAAAATAAGTACAGCCGGCATCCATAAAAAGGTCCACTATCTCTTTGACCTGTTCAATATCGATCCTACCGTCTTTTTTAGGCAAACGCATCAGCCCAAAGCCGAGTTTTTTCTTATTCATATCGATGGGAGCGTTCATCTGAGATCCTTTCCTGTTTTTGAGCAGATAGCCGAATGATTAATTGTTAAGTAATTATATATGTTTTTGCAGGCATTTCATATCAAAAACAGCCAAAATCGGATGATTTCGACTGCTTTTGAAAAACTGAAAAGCGCTTCCGGCTCCAGTTACTTTATTCTATATTGATTACATGCCGCCCATCAGGCAGGCGAGAACACCTTTTTGGGCATGAAGACGGTTGTGGGCTTCCGGGAAGACGCGGGAATGTGGTCCATCCTGAACTTCATCCGTGATTTCCTGTCCGCGGTGGGCAGGCAGGCAGTGCATGACGATAGCGTCTTTGTCGGCCAGGTCGACCAGCGCCTGA
>CAYWKZ010000122.1:0-9410 GCA_964459115.1 uncultured Leptolinea sp.
ACTGCAGTGCGATGGAAGAATCGGATCACCAAATCATTGTTATTGGTCAGAACGGGATCTATGACCTGAACAGTGCGATGATGGCCTTGCGGCAGGATGCGGGACACGCGGTGATTTACCTGAACGGTCCGCTGAGCCTGTACCAACAGGTCGAAATTCCCTATGGATTGTCCGGATTGAAATCCGTCACGCTTGCTTCCTACAACGGTGTTCCCGTCGAGGTTTCTATGGGCGGCAGTGTGCTCTGCGCTAACGGGATCCCCTTTACCCTGGCAGAGTCAGTGACACTTCGCAATGGTTTCCTGGTCGGCGGTTACTGTGTTGCGATGAACGACACGGAAAAGGCTGATGAATCGGTGCTGGTCGTCAACGGGTCCGCCGATTATGTGATCGGCGGGGGACTGGCGATGAACCAGGGGGCTGTTTCTTCGGTAAAGCGAGTGAACATCGTTGTCAATGGAAGCGCCAATAATGTTCATGGCGGCGGGTATGCCTTCAACGGCGGGGTCGCCGACGTCAGCGAAAATGTGAACCTGATCCTGACCCGCAGCAGTGCGGTCAATAATGCTGTTTATGCCGGTGGTTATGCCGCGGGACAGGGCTCCAGCGCACCGGTGGCCTCCGCCCATGTGATCGCTCTGGGTGATGCGGCAAGCCTGAACCGGGATGCCGGCCTGGCGGAAAATGGCGGCAGTGCGGCGATCGGTTCCTATAACATTGAGCTGATCAACCGCAGTACAGCGCCGGTACCGGCGCCGGTTCAGAATCCGCTTCCTGTTCAGCCGATCCCTGCTCCGGCAGCTACCGTCATGTATATCGGACCCGGTCAGCAGGCTCAGAATTTTACGGATGCCGTCAACCTGCTCCCCGCTAATGCCGGTAACGTTGAATTCCGCATTATGGGCAACTTCAGGCAGGAAAATGATGTCGTGATCCCCGCGAACCGCGGGATCCTTTCCCTGACGGTCACCGGCAATAACAACACCCGCATGACGGTTACCTGGCCGGAGGATGTGGGCTTTTTCGCGAACGGTATCCCCACAACGATCGCCGAAAGTGTTTATTTCAGTGACGGTGTGATTTATGGCGGCGCCAATGTCGTGTCGGGCCAGCAGTCAAACCTTCAGACGACTTATCTGGATATTTCCGGGAAAGTGAACAAAGTGGTCGCTGGGTCCAAGGCGACAGGCTCTGCCGCTTCCGCTCATGTGGTGAACACCACCCTGATTTTCCGGGGGAAAGCCACCGGCTGGCTTTATGGCGGCGGTGCGGCACTCTACGGCGGCTATTCCGTGGTGGATGGCACAGCCAACATGGTCATTGCCCAGGGCGCGTCATTGGACCTGAGCATTGCCGGGGGCGGTTACGCTTTCGGCGCCGGTTCTGAATCGGTCGTCAAAGACTCCGTGCTGGATGTTTCCGGTTCTGTGATTTATGCGGTGTTCCTTGGCGGATACGCTGACCAGAGTTCATTATCAGTGACAAGCGGGCATGCATTTCTCAACCTCCAACCGAGCGGGAACGTGGGACAGAGCGTCTGGTACGGCGGACGGGCATATAACAAATCCCGTGTGACGGTGGACACGGCCTCTGCTCAGATTTCCGGCCACGTCGGGGCGACTGTCCATCGTGAAGGACGTGCCTCGGACGGCGGTTCGGTGAGCATCAGAGAGATCAGGTGATGTGTACCGGATCCTGTACACTTGTATCAGGTGCCTTGTTTATCTTCACTACTTCCAACTTACTATTTATACTATTTACTACTTACTATTTACTATTTAACTAAGTGGCAGGCTACAAAATGCCCCGGTGCAACTTCCCGGAAAGGCGGGACCTCCTGCTCGCAGATCGGCTGTTTGCGTGTACAGCGCGTACAGAAGTGGCAGTTTTTGGGCAGATTGATCGGGCTTTTGACACCGCCTTCCAGCACGATCCGGGACCGGGTCCGTTCTGCTTTGGGGTCCGGGAGCGGGATGGCTGAAAGAAGCGCGTTTGTGTACGGATGGAGGGGATTTTTGAACAGCTCTTCACTGTCAGTCAGTTCCACCAGATTCCCGAGGTACATCACACCGATCCTGTCGGAGATATATTTCACCATGCTCAGGTCGTGAGCAATGAACAGATAGGTCAGGTTGCGGGTTTCCTGCAGGTGTTTCATCAGGTTCACCACCTGTGCCTGAATGGAAACGTCCAGGGCGGAGATCGGCTCATCTGCGACAATGAAGTCCGGGTTCACCGAGAGCGCTCGTGCGATCCCGACGCGCTGCCGCTGGCCGCCTGAAAACTCATGCGGATAACGGTTGGCGTGTTCCTCATCCAACCCGACACTGTGCAGCAGGTCCAGCACCATCTGGTTTCGCTCTGATTGGGAAGATGCCATGTGATGGTTGTCAATCCCCTCGGCAATGATGTCCATCACCTTCATGCGCGGGTTCAGGGAGGTATAGGGATCCTGAAAAATCATCTGCATGCGGCGGGAAAGCTCCATCTTTTGTGTGCGGCTTTTGCTTCCTGCGACATCGATTCCGTCAAAGATTACCTTCCCTTTGGTTGGCGGATAAAGCCCGACAACGGTCCGTCCGAGTGTTGATTTCCCGCAGCCGGATTCACCGACCAGTCCGAAGGTTTCTCCCCGGTGGATATCAAAGGAAACGCCGTTGACAGCTTCCAGCACCTGCCCTTTGCTGAGTGTGAAAAAACGGGACAGATCTTTGATTTCGAGCAATGTTTTTTCCATATCAGAACACCCCTTTCGCCCTTTCGTCATAAAGCCAGCAGCTTGCCCTGTGTGTCGCAGAAAAAACGTATTCCGGCGGTTGATATTCTTCGCAGACTTTCATGCATTTGCTACAGCGAGCCGCGAATGGGCAGCCTTTCGGCGGACTGATGAGATCCGGCGGCGTACCGGGAATGGAATAAAGCTTCTGATCGCTCAGCTGCATATTCGGTATGGAATCCATCAATCCCTTTGTATAGGGATGTTTCGTCTCATAAAAAACCTCATCCAGGTCACCGGATTCCACAAAGCGGCCGCCATACATTACCTGTACGCGATCAGCCATGGAAGAAACCACACCGAGGTTATGGGTGATGATGATGATCGATGTATTAACCTTTTTCTGCAGCCGTCTCATCAGATCCAGAATCTGAGCCTGTATAGTGACGTCCAGCGCGGTAGTGGGTTCATCCGCGATCAGAATTTTCGGTTCACATGCCAGAGCGATGGAGATCATCACACGCTGCCGCATTCCACCGGAAAACTGATGCGGATATTGGTCGATCCGTTCAACCGGATTCGGGATCCCGACCATATCCAGCAGTTCGAGCGCCCGGTTTCTGCGCTGTTCAGCGCTCATGCCCGGCTTATGCAGCATCAGCATTTCCGTGATCTGATTTCCAACGGTCATGGTCGGGTTCAGGGAAGTGAGCGGATCCTGGAAGATCATGGAAATCTCTGCACCGCGGATGCTGTTCATTTCCTTTTCCGAAAAGTGAGAAATGTCACGCCCATTGAGGATCACCTGACCTTCATCGATTCTGCCTCCGACCGGAAGCAGTCCCATGATCGCCTTATTGGTAATAGACTTTCCGGAACCGGATTCTCCTACGATGGCAAGCGTTTCACTTTCATATAAATCAAAGCTGACTCCGCGTACAGCCTGAATCACGCCGCTGTCTGTATGAATGGAGACATACATGTTTTTCACTTCCAAAAGTTTTTTCATCACTTTGTCTCCTTTCTCAGTGTTTCATGCGCGGATCGAAGGCATCTCGCAGCCCATCGCCGACAATGCTGAAGCAAACCATAATCAGCACAATCGCTATCGCGGGATAGATCAGCAGAAACGGAGCAGCACGGAGCGCCTTGTAACCATTGTTGATCAGAACGCCCAGTGAAGCTTTTGGTTCAGCCAGGCCAACACCGATAAAGCTCAAAAAGGCTTCGGTGAAAATGGCGGACGGAATCGCGAACATCACCTGAATGACAATGACGCTGATCGTGTTGGGAATCAGATGGCGCAGGATAATCTTCCAAGTGCTTGTGCCCAGCAGCTGCGCCGCAAGGACAAATTCCTGGCTCTTCAAGTTCAGGATCTTGGCGCGAACCAGACGAGCCATATTGACCCAGCCGGTGATAGACATGGCAATAATGATCGTCCAGACGCCCGGCGGCAGCACCATCATGAATAGGATCACGATGATCAAAGAGGGAATCCCGACCAGGATTTCGATGATACGCTGCATCACAGCATCAACATTTCCGCCCAAAATGGCGGAAATCGCACCGTAAAACACACCGACGATCAAATTGATCAAAGCCGCAGCCAGTCCGATCAGCAGCGAAATCCGCGTGCCGTACCATACGCGCACCCATTGATCCCGCCCGAACAGGTCAGTGCCGAATGGATGCTCAGCGCTGGGTTTGGCGATTTTGTTGCTGTAGTCCGTATCGTAATAGGTGTATTTTGAGGTCATCGGCACCACAATGGACATGACAGCGATGATGATAATAATGACTGAACAGATCACGGCAGCCTTGTTTTTTCGGAGCCGTATCCAGCCATCGTAAAAAGCGTTGTGATGCTGACGTACGATGTGTTCCTGTTTTGAGGCGTTATCGTCCGAGGGAGTGAACAGTTCCTGAGGAATCTTTTCCGGTGTGTTCATTCGGCTCCCTCCTCTCCGGTAATGTGGATGCGTGGGTCCACAAGGCCATAGGTAACGTCAATAATCAAAATCGTGACCATGTAAAACAGGCTGTAAAACATTGTCAGACCCATGATCACGTTATAGTCATTGTTTTTTACTGAATCGGTAAACAGTCCACCGATTCCCGGAATGGAAAAAATACTTTCAATTGCCAGAGATCCGGTAAGCAGATTGACCACCATCGGGCCCATGATCGTGATCACCGGGATAATGGAGTTCCGCAGCGTATGTTTGATGAGCAAACGAGCCTGTGACATGCCTTTGGAGCGGGCGGTGACGATGTAATCCTGCTGCAGAACGTCCAGTGTTTCCGTGCGGATAAAACGGGCGCAGGTTGCGAGCGGAGAAAAACAGAGCGCAACAGAAGGCAGTACCGAACACGACCAGCTTTTCCAGAATCCGATTGGCAGCCAGCCGAGTTTCAGCCCGACATAATATTGAAGAAGTGCTGCAGCGACAAAGTTGGGGACAGAAATGCCCAATACCGCCAGCACCATTGTAATATTATCCACGATGCCGTTATGCCGGCATGCGGCAATGATACCCAGAGAAAGGCCGATGGCCAGCCCGATCAGGATCGCCTGGGCTCCGATGAGCATGGAAGGCCCAAGACGGGAAAAAATCACCTGCGTTACAGGAATATTTGTGTAGTAGAAGGATGTACCGAAATCACCTTTCAGCATATTTCCGAAATATTTGCCGAATTGAACGATAATCGGTTGGTCGAGTCCGTAACGAGCCAGCGCTTCGGCTTGTTTTTCCGGTGTCAGCCGGGTAAAGCGTTCTTCATCAAAAGGAGAACCCGGAAGAATTTTCATCAGTGTGAAAGTCAGAACAACAATGACAAACAGGGTGACGACCATATAGATCAGCCGTTTGCCGATATATTTCGCCATGAAATTGTCTCCTTTCTGACTGAATGTAGTTGTTTTTATGATGTATCAGAGGAAATGTTTCCAAATTACATTTGAAAGCATTTCCTTCAACCCACATTCTTTGTAATAAATAAGGGCGGCGAAACGTACCGCCCTTATTTTTTTTAATGGTACAGGTTTTTCAAGGCATCAGACACCTGACACCAGACACCAGACACCTGATACCTGATACCTGACACCTGTCACCTATTGATGGATGTCCACTTGAATTCAGCAGACTGTCCTACCGGATGGACGATGTAGTTTTCAACATACGGGCGTTCCAGATAGGAATAACCACGGTCGTAAATACCTGTGACAGCACAATCTTCTTCAATAAGTTTCTTTTCGATAGCGACCAGCAGATCCAGACGCTTGGCAGAATCTGTTTCCGCACGGGCAGCTTCGACCAGAGCATTGTATTCTTCGTTGAGATAGTTGCCGCGATAGGGCGTTCCGACTGTCCACAGTTCGAGCCAGGTCATAGCATCGTCATAGTCGGCGCCCCAGGCATTGAGTGCGAAATCGTAGGTTTCGGTCTTCATGATTTCATTGCGGGCCTTCTGTGTCATCTTGTTGATGGTCACTTCAATTCCCAAAACTTTGCGGAAGCAGTCCTGGACAAAGGTAGCCATGTCATCAAAATCGGTGCCTTCAGCGGTCAGCATGACGATTTCAGGAGCGTAACCGAGTTCGGCAACACCGGCGTCCCAATACTGTTTTGCCAGTTCCGGATCATAGTAGGAGAAATCACCGGCATAATCGCGATAGGTAACTTCATCGGAACCATGAATGCCACGGGAAACGACACCACCGGCAGCGACTGCGCCGGTCATCAGGATTTCGTTGACCAGTGTCTCGCGGTCGATAGCGTAGTTGATGGCCTTGCGGATGTTCAGGTTCATTTCCGGGTTGGCGGTGTCAAACTGAACAAAGTAGTTGCGGAAGTCAGAGTAGGAACCGAATTCCGGATCTCCGCTGTAAAGAACGACATCAATGGAAGCAAGGTTCACACGATCCAGTTCGCCGGCCTCGTAGGCGTTGAGCGCGGCAGAAGAATCGGTGATGACTTTGATGTCAACGCCGTCCAGCTTGACATTTTCCGCATCCCAGTAGTTCGGGTTCTTTTCCATAGTTACGCCAACACCGACATCCATGTAGGTGGCAACGAACGGACCGCAGCACTGAATGGTATCAGCGGAAGTAGCAAATTTATCTCCCTGAGCCTTGTAGAATTCCTCGTTGAGCGGGAAGAAGACCGGCAGCGTGATGAAACGATCCCAAAATGCGCAGGGATTTTCAAGCGTGACTTCAAAGGTCTTTTCATCCAGCGCTTTGGCGCCGACTTCGGAAGCTTCGATTTCGTGGTTCATCCAGGCAACGCCATTCTTAATGAACGGGGCGATCACATCAGCATAACCGTTGTTATCCTGATCGCTCATGGCTTCGATCCAGGCGAATTCAAAGTCCTGAGCAGTGATCGGGGTACCATCACTCCACTGGATGCCGTCACGCAGTGTGAAGGTGTAAACCAGACCGTCATCGGAAACAGTAAAGCTCTCTGCCAGAGCCGGCTGCGGGTTATGATTTTCATCCAGACGAAGCAGACCTTCGGAAATAGAACCAAGGACGATGAACAGATGTCCATCAGAGCCGGTCACCTGGCTGAAGGTACGGAAAACACGGTCCACATAAGTGTGCAGAACGTTATCCTGAGCCATTGCGGGAACACTGCAGGCAAGCAGAGCCACAACCATAAGAATTGCGAACAAAGTTCTCTTCATAATTCCTCCAATTCGTTTGCTGTTAGGTTGTCATTCGTACAACTTTCAAATTCTATCGAAAAAAAAATGATTTGTCAATAAAAAAATTGTGATTTATGATATTGTGCTGAAGTGATAAAGCTGATTGTTCCCTGAGAAATAAAAAAAACACGGTAAAAGGCCTCCCGTGTTTTTTTTATGTTTATTTTGTTATTCCTGGGGTTCTATGTACGGACCCACGTCCGGGAGAACGGGCATTTCAGGCCCTTCCTTCCCGAGCATTTCACAAAGCGCGGCATGCATGGCGGTGCGGTCATCCCAAAGATATTCTGTGGCGCCGAAACACATGGATTGTTCATGTCCCTTCCCCAGGGAGAGCACAATATCTCCCGGTTTGGCCAGCGCCAGTCCTTTGCGGATGGCATCCCTGCGGTCCGGTACGACAAAGAGCGTCTCGTCCATGACAGCGCCTTTGTCCACAGCCTCATCCGCCATGTCTTTCAGGATCTTGTTGAGCGGTTCGGTACGCGGATCTTCCGCAGTGAGGACGGTGATATCTGCGCATCGGGAAGAAACATCGGGCATCATGCGGCGTTTTTCCCGGTCGCGCAGACCTGCCGAACCGTAAACCGCGATGATGCGTCCCTGCGGGTTCCCGTATTGATCCGCCGGCAGCATCTTGCGGGCCGCGGTCAGCGCTTTTTCGAGAGCGTTCGGTGTATGGGCAAAGTCCACGATCGCGATGAAGTTCTGTCCTTCATCGATCACCTGCATGCGGCCCGGAACACCGGTCACGTTCGCAATACCGAAAGCCACTGTTTCCGGGCTGATGCCGAGGCCGTAAACGGCCGCGGTCATGGCAGCCAGGAAGTTCGCACCGTTGTAGTTACCCAACAGGCTGGTGCGGACTTCGGTCTCCTGCGGACCGCCCGGCAGGTCGGTGAAGCGGGCAATGGCTTTGATGCCGGAGGGAGAGGAGTTGATCTCACGAATGGTGGCGCTGGCATGATGAACGTGCCCGTTGGCGGAATAAGCCACTTTTCGGACACTGATGAGGTTATCCAGAAAGTTGTAGGAGTCCGGGTCGTCATAATTCAAAACAGCCAGCGGCGGTGTTTTGCGGTCCTGGTTCATACCGAGCTTCTGGAACAGCAGCCCCTTGGCTTCAAAATAGGCCTGACGGGAGTTGTGAAAATCCAGATGCTCATGGGTGATGTTGGTCACCACCGCAATATCAAAATCAATGGCGGAGACCCGTTTCTGCACCAGTCCGTGGGAGGTGGATTCGATGATCACATGGGTGACGCCTTTGTCGCGCATCATGGCGAGATATCTTTGAATGTCCGGAGATTCCGGTGTCGTTACGTGGAACCCGGTGTCCAGTTCTTCATCATTGATGATCGCCGAGACTGTGGAGATCATGCCGGTATGAAGTCCGGCCGCCCGCAGGATGTTATAGAGATAGATGGAGGTGGTAGTTTTGCCGTCTGTGCCGGTGACACCGATCACGGTCATGGATTCTGACGGGAACCCGTAAAGTGCTGCTACTGCCCATGCCATGGCTTCCCGGGAGTCTTCTACCCGGATATAGGGTACGGACGGGGCCATCGGCAGGCTTTTGCTGCCGATCACGGCAGCTGCACCGTTTTGGATGGCTGCGGAGATGTAGTCATGTCCGTCTGTGTTGATTCCCGGGATCGCTACGTAGATCGAACCGGGTTTGACTTTGCGGCTGTCAAAAGTGACATCATTATACTCAACGTTAGGCATGTTGCCGGTGATCTCACGGATCCCCGGGAGAATGCCGATACACTGCATCAGCTTCAAGCTGGATTTGTTCATTATTCTTTTTCCTTCTAACGGACTATTTTACCAAAACTTGCCAGTTTTTATCAGATTTGCCGCTATGATATTTGTCCTCAAAAACATGTGAGGAGTAACAGGATTATTTGTTTCAAAGTTATACTTTTTTTAAGGAAACGCTGATTTAATCGGCTTGAGTCAAAGTGACCTGTTTTCGTTG
>CAYWKZ010000123.1:0-9366 GCA_964459115.1 uncultured Leptolinea sp.
GGAAGGGATGCTGTTCGATGATCTCCCGCATGTTGCGATACTGGTCTTTGATCTCCAGCATGACGGTACCGGCGCCATATTTTTCATTGAGCAGATCCGCCGCGTGTCGCATGGTCTTCTTTCGTCCCTCGAAAAGATTCCTGTCATGTTCCCGGATGATGTAATGCCCTTCCGCACTGTCCACATTTCCGGAAAGCTGCGTCAGATGGAAGAAGCCTTCATAGTCTTCCGTATTGCGCGGCGTGTCGCCGGCAGGCAGCAAGCTGTTGAATTCATAAAGGACCAAACCTGCGTTGATCATCTTGTTCTTGGATTCACCCGGATGGATGGAGAAACCCTTGATTTTCACCGTGGCAGCTGCCGCGTTGAAGTTGTCAAAACTGATCTCGTTTTCCGGTCCGCCGTCAACGGTATAAGCGAAGTCCGCGCCAAAGCCCTCTACATCAAAGTGGTCGGGACCTTTCCCGACTTCCTCGTCCGGGGTAAAGCCAACACAGAGCTTCCCGTGAGGACGGTTTTCTTTCAGGATCGTCTCCAGCGCACAAACGACAGCGGTCACACCAGCTTTGTCGTCCGCACCCAGCAGCGTAGTTCCATCGGTAGTGATGAGCGTCCTTCCTTTGAGGGATGGCAGCCAGGGGAACATTTCCGGATCCAATTCCCGTCCGCTGACGCCCAGGGTCACTTTTTTCCCATCATAATCCGGGATGACCTCTGGGACAACGTTCTCGCCGCTGAAGGCCGGAGCGGTATCCATGTGGGCAATCAGCCCCAGAGCCGGTGCGGATCCGCACCCCGGGGTAGCGGGGATCGACCCGTAGACATAGCCGTATTCGGAAATGCGGGCGTCAGCAACACCGATCTCCTTCAGGTCTTCACAAAGGATCTTTGCCAGGTCCAGCTGCCGTGCGGTGGTGGGAACGGTCTCCGATTCCGGGTCGGAAGTGGTATAAACTTTTACATAGCGGATAAAACGGTCAATCAAATTCATAACAACACCATAACGATACAATATTAAACGGCTGAATCAGCCAGTCTTTTAATCATATCATGAAATAAAAGAGCGCCATTGAATTTCAATTGTTTCTGTCATTAAAGACCGGGGAAAATCTCGCAAAAGGTGCCTGTACACGTTAAAATAGTAACGGTACTGATGGGAAACCGCCAGTTCGGAAAGAGAGAACACAATGATCAATATCGCAAAACCGTTAATGGGTGCTGAAGAAAAACAGGCAGTGCTGGATGTTCTGGACTCCGGCATGATCGCCTGCGGAAGTATCGTGAGTGAATTTGAAAAAGAATTTGCGGCTTATCTCGGGACAGAACACTGCATCGCCACAACTTCCGGAACCACAGCTTTGGAAGTGGGCCTGCGGGCGCTGGGCATCGGGAAGGGTGACACCGTCCTCACCACACCGTTTTCCTTTATTGCCTCTACCAATTCCATCATTTACACCGGAGCGACCCCGATATTCGCCGAAATCGACCCGGATACCTTCCTCATCGATCCCGGCTCCATTGAAAAGGCGCTGGAAGAGCATCCGGAGACCAAAGCGCTGCTGATCGTTCACCTGTTTGGCCTGGCCTGCGACATGGATGCCATCATGGAGATCGTCCGCAGCCACAAGCTGCTGCTCATCGAAGACTGTGCCCAGGCTCACGGAGCGGCCTGGAAAGGCCAGAAAGCAGGGACCTTCGGTGATGTCGGCTGCTTCAGCTTCTATCCCACCAAAAACATGACCACTTCCGAAGGCGGTGCTGTGGTCACGCATAATGCAGAAACCGCCCGGAGAGCACGACTGCTGATCAATCACGGCATGGAAGTCCGTTACCATCACGATGAGATCGGCTATAACTACCGCATGACCAACATCTGCGGAGCTATCGGCCGCTGTCAGCTGAAGAAGCTGGAAGGCTTCAACGAAGCCAGACGGGAACATGCCTTCTATATGAACTCTCATATCGACAACCCGCTCATCGAAACACCGATCGAGCCGGATAACGCCAAGCATGTCTTCCACCAGTACACCGTCAAGGTCGCATTGGGACACCGCGACGCTTTTATCAAACACCTGGAAGCCAACGGCATCGGTTATGGCATCTTCTACCCGCTTTCGATCCCCGAACAGAAATGCTACGCAGACCGGGGGTTCGAGACCGAATGGCCGGTGGCCGATACGGTCAAACAGCAGGTGGTCTCCCTGCCGGTACATCCCGGTCTGACGGATGAAGAAGTCGCGGAAGTTGTCCGTGTTGTCAACAGTTTCAGGGGGTAAGCATGAGTGTTTATATCGATGAGACTGCCCACGTATCCGACAAAGCCAAAATCGGCGACGGCACAAAGATCTGGATCAATGTTCAGGTGCGGGAAGATGCTGAGATCGGTGAAAACTGCATCATCTCCAAGGATGTTTACATCGACCATGCCGTGAAGATCGGCAATAATGTCAAGATCCAGAACGGTGTTTCGGTATATAACGGTGTAACAGTGGAAGATGACGTTTTCATCGGTCCGAATGCCGCCTTCACCAATGATTATTACCCGCGGGCATTCAATGCCGACTGGGAAATTTCTGAGACAAAGGTTGAAAAGGGGGCTTCCATCGGCGCCAATGCAACGATCGTCTGCCGCCACACGCTGGGAACATACTGCATGGTTGGCGCAGGCTCTGTAGTGACGGAAAATGTGCCACCCTATACACTGGTGGTCGGCAACCCAGCCCGCCCGATCGCCAAAGTATGCCGCTGCGGCACCAGGGTCGGCAAAGATCTGGTCTGCCCGAAATGCGGGTTTAAAATTCCGGAATAAAGCGAGCAAAAAAAGAGGAGCGCGGCTCCTCTTTTTTGAATTTTATTTCTTTATCCCGGTTTGCTGTCACATCGGGTTGCTGTTCGCCCAGGCATCGGTGATGGTCACGACCAGGTCTACATCCGAACCCGGTGTGTAATTCATCGTGATGGATGAAGTCGGGATGTTCATGATTTCTTTCAGGAACTGGGCTGCGTACGGTTTCGAGCCCCGAACCTCCAGGGCGTTCGCGTAACCGGTCGTCCCGCCGGCAATGCTCACGACTTGCAAGCCAAACTGCTGCAGATATTCGGCTGTCCGCTCAGCGATACCGGGCACGGTAGACCCGTTGATGATCGTTATCTTTGCGCCTTCATCTTTGAGCCGTTCTTCACGAGTATAATGCGCATCCGTGATCACTGCACCCGAACCGAATTCATAAGCAAAAATGGTGTCTCTTACCTCTCGAATTCGGTCAGGGATTGGCACCAGGATCTGCTGACCATCAGTGCTTTTCTCATACATCACCTGGTCCGGCGGAGCGATCACTGCCCGTTTAACATACCAGACATCCAGGTCCACCACAGTCCATGCCAGTTTCACAATGTCAGGAATGGTCAGATTTGTCTTGACTGCTCTTTGTATAATATCAAACAGCAGATCAGATTTTGTCGCCAGCAATTCCGGAAGCTGCCATTTTAATTGTTCGAAGAGCGCCATGATAACATCCTGCTGACGCTGAGCACGCTCAAAATCACCGCCATTGGTATAGCGATAGCGGGCATAAGCAAGGGCAGTTGCACCGTCAAGGTCCTGTACACCGGCCATCAGGCGCACAGTGTTCCCTTCACCGAGCGGGTCAACCCATATATCGTCACGAACATTAATGGCAAGCTTGTCGATTGCATCAATGAACTCAATAAAGCCATAAAAATCAACGACTGCATAGTATTGGATCTCGACCCCAAGGAAAAGCTCCACTGTACGCATGGCAAGACCCGGACCGCCGCCCGGTTTCCCGTTAACGCCCGGCAGCTGTTCACCTTCGCCCATGGAATAAGCCGTGTTGATCCGTCCGTAACCATGGTCCGGGATCGCCACCCAAAGATCACGCGGGATGGAAAGCATACCGGCATATTGCGTAGACGGGTCATATGTCAGCAGCATCATCGTATCGGAGCGGGGCGTGCCGTCATTGGCAACCCAGTCACGATAGTCCAGACCCATGGCCAGGCAGGTGATCCGGTTTTTCCCGTCCCAGGCCTGGCCTTTTTGAACTGTTTGCTGGGACAGATCGAGGCTGTTGACCGACTCGATAACATCGACCATCCCGTCACCGTCAACGTCTGTATTGGCAGTGTTGGTGTTGGTATTGGATGCCACGATCGGCGCACCGGGAAGGTCGATGATGGATACCCGCTTTGTATAGCGGTTCACTACCGAAAAAACAAGAGCGCCGATAACAATGCCGATCACCGCAAAGATCCCGAGCGTGATCCATTTCTTTTTGTTCAATTCCTTTTTGGCGGCCTTTTTAGCGCTTTTTTTGTTTTGCGGTGGTTTTTGGGCAGGCGGCATTTGTGCGGCCGGCGGCATATTCATGTTCCCGCGCGGAGGATACCCTCCCTGATTCGGATAGGGGTTTCCCTGCGGCATGTTCTGCTGCGGATAAGGCATACCGCCATATGGCATTTGACCATTCACCGGATATTGTGCATTCGGCTGCGGCATTCCAGTTGGATTGGGATAATTATTCTGTTCCATAGTGTCCTTCATTTCAAGACGGGCGGGATCTGCAGGTTTTCAGCTTCGGTTTCGATCCATTTTGAACCTTCGTCGATCAGCATAACAGGGATTTCGTCCACAACGGGATATTTCCTGCCGCAATCTTTGCAGATCAGCCAGCTTTCTTTGTAGTATGTCAGTTCCCCTTTGTTTTCTTTAGCGCAAGCGGGGCAGCGCAGAATTTCGAGCAATTCAGGGTGAAGCATTTCTTCCCTCCAAAAATTATCATCAATCTCATTGTACCATAGATAATCAGACCCCGGCGGTTGCTGATTAGCAGAAAGTAGCGGTATCTGTGATTTTATTAGAATGAAACGCTAACAACTGAGTCCGGACATTTGTAATTTGAATTATAATGAGGGACATGAACCGTGACAACAACAATTTATCCAAATGGGTGCCGATCATCGTGGAAGCGGTGGTCGTGCTGGCTCTGGCCGTGATTTTCGTCTTCGGCAATCACCTTCCAACCCGGACAAAGAACGCTGAGACACCAATTTCAACAGAAGAAACGATCATGATCGTTCCGGCCGAAACAAAAGAAGACCTGCCGGAACCGACATCAGAACCGACTGCCACGCTCACGCC
This sequence comes from uncultured Leptolinea sp., assembly GCA_964459115.1. Lineage (GTDB taxonomy): Bacteria > Chloroflexota > Anaerolineae > Anaerolineales > Anaerolineaceae > Flexilinea. The sequence continues at coordinate 5,162 of CAYWKZ010000123.1, forward strand.
GGAACCGACACCAACCCAAATAACCATCGACCCGATTTCCTATTTTCTCTCCGACACTTCCGAAGACCGTTACGCCGGTTGGATCCGCAAACTATCCGGGGATGAACCGGTGACCATCGGCGGCCAGGAATATACCATCACCACCCGCTACTCCTATGCCATGTTCGGGAACCAGGACAACGCGAAAGCCTCCGAATATTTGCTGGAACAACTGGCACAATGGGTTCCGGCAAATATGATCACCTTCGAACCCTATGAATACCATGATGCCATAAGCGCTTATACCTGGTATAACATCATCGTGACCTTTCCCGGGACCGTTTCACCGGATGAGCAGATCCTTTATACCGCACACTATGACAGCTGCGTGGCACTGACCGATGTCAACCCGCTTGAACTGGCGCCCGGCGCCAACGACAACGGGACCGGCGTGGCCGCACTCCTCGAAGCCATACCGACCTTTGCAAAAACAAGTTTTGAAAAAACAGTCAAAGTGATCTTCTTCAGCGGTGAAGAAAACCGGATGCAGGGCAGCACAGCTTATGTGGATGCCCACAGAAGCGACAACATCGTCGGCGTCATCAACATGGACATGTTCGGCAATGACCCGGAAGATGACCGCTGTTTTGAGATCCATGTCGGGACCATGCCGGAAAGCGACCCGCTGGGCAGAGCTTTTGAAGCCGCGATCCATGATTACGGGATCAACCTGACCTATGACTATTTCAACTATGTTGCCTATGAGCTGGGCGACCACACACCGTTTTGGCAAGCAGGGATCCCGGCTATGACAGCGATGGAAAACTTTACCACAGATTCAACCGAAGGGGGATGCGGCCCGCGTCCCTACCCGAAAAACTGGCATGCCCCTACTGATTTTATTGTGGATGTGAACATCCCTTATGCTTTTGATATCGCCCGAGCCGGAACCATCACGGTTCTGAGACTGGCCGGCGCTCAGCCGATTCAGGGATGACCCTCATGAAGGTGAAACAATACCGCAGGACTTCATTTGACTTGCTGTTGGCCTTTCTTCTGCCGGCAGCAATTTTTTTAGGCATTCTGCTGCGCTTCAGGATCCTGCCCTTCGGAAATCTGACCCTGCTTTACAGCGACCTGGATTCTCAGTATGTCGAATTCATGGCTGAATACCGGCGAATCCTGTTGGGACAAGGCAGTTTCAGCTGGTCCTGGCATGCAGGGCTGGGATTGAATTTTCTCGCGGTCATCGCCTATTATCTGGCCAGCCCTTTCAATTTTCTGCTGGTCCTCTTCCCGGAAGACGGACTGCCGCTGGCGGTTTCGCTCCTGACTGTGCTGAAACTCGGCTGTGCAGGAGCCTCTTTTGCATTCTGGCTGAAGAAACATAATGGGAAAGAAAGTTCCCTTATCCCGATTTTTGGAGCCTGTTATGCTCTGAGCGCTTATGCACTCGGCTATGCCTTCAACATCATGTGGCTGGACGCGCTGATCTGGCTTCCACTGTTGTGCGCAGGGATCGACCGTCTGCTTCTGGCTGACAGTAGAGGGATGGCCGGTCTGACACTGTTGTTTGTCCTGTCCTTCCTCAGCCAGTTTTATATAGCATGGATGACGGGAGCCTTTTGTGCGCTGTATTTTCTTTCTCGGATACTGATAAAACAGGTTCCCTTCAAAAGTTTTCTCAAAAAGACTCTTGTCTTCGCCCTCTGTGTCGGAATCGCCGCCGGTCTCTCCGCTTTTTTGCTCCTGCCGACTGTCTACGTGCTGAAAAACAACATGGGATCCTTTGGACAGGCTTTTCCTGAGGTAAAAGGACTGTTCCCATTTCTGCAGATACTGCAAAAATCCTTTCCCGGCAGCTTCGACGGGATCAAAGACTGCCTGCCGCACATATACTGCGGGATCCCGGCTCTGATCGGGCTGACCCTTTACCTCACCTGCAGGCAGATTTCCGCAAGGGAACGCATTGTCTCCGGATTGATCGGTGCTTTTCTGCTGTTCAGCTTCTGGTTTTCTCCGCTGGATTTTTTGTGGCACGCGATGGACCACCCCAGCTGGTTTCCTTATCGCTATGCCTTTCTCTTCACCTTCTGGATCCTTTCTCTGGCATACGAAGGTTTTGTGAAGGCTGAAAAAAACCGTGACTTATTGATTGCCTGTGCCGTGAGCCTTGCGTTCTTTGCCTTTGCCGGTGTTTTTGGCAAACCATGGAGCAAATGGGGGATGTTTGTGAGCCTGCTGTTCCCGGCTCTGTATGCGGGAACGGCTTTCATCAAACGGAAAAAGAACCTTTTTTTCAGCGTGATCCTTTTCACGGAACTGCTGGTGAATGGGATGATGACCATCTCAAACTTTACCGGAGGTTATACGCACCTCGAAGATTATCTGGATTACCATAAGCGTTACCGTCAGCTTGCAGCGGAAGTTCTGCCCTTCGGCTCAGATTTTTACCGCATGGAAAAACGCGAGGTCCGTAATTACAATGACCCGCTGGGGATCGGTTTCCCGGGAGTTTCACATTTCAGTTCAACTGCTTCCACCCGCCAGGCAGAGTTTCTGAAACGGCTCGGCTTCAATTGCTATGCCACCTGGTGCACTTACCAGGGATCAACAGCTGTCACAGATGCCCTGCTGCGGATCCGATATGAATTCGGAAACACGGGCAAACAGGGATCCATCGCCGCCGGTGATGAGACCTGGCAGCATCCGGCACAGTTTCCGCTGTTTTTCTTTGCAGAAGACAACTTCGCCCGTTATGACTTCATGTCGGGGAAAGATGCTATCACGCGCCAGAATGATTTGCTGAGGCTTCTCTCCGGCTCCAATGACAACTTCTTCTCGGAGACCCCGGTGACCGTCACAGCGCTTGAAAACCTGTCACTGTCTAAAGACGGGACATACCGGCGTATCGATCCGGAAAAAGAAGCTTATGCGGAAATCCAGGTTGAACCGGAAGAGGGAAAGTCCCTGTACTTATTTATACCGGGAGCCAGCTTGAACGTGACCGTCTCGGTCAACGGTGATGAGCTGATGAACGGGAACCGGGATTATGCGCCCTTCCCGATCTGTCTGGATGCCTATGCCTCGCAAGGACCGATCTTCGCTCGTGTCGAATTGCTGACAGACGAGCTTGAGCGAGGTTTCAGGGCTTATGCCCTCGACACGGAAAAACTGGCGGCTCTTGCGGGATCTGTGCGTTCCGCGGCTCCGCTGGCCGAACGAACCGGTGAGACCTCATTCAGGCTCACAACTGAAGCACAGGAGGAGGAACGCCTCCTTGTCTCCTCCATTCCGTTTGACGCCGGCTGGAAGGTGAAGGCTAACGGGATCAACCTTCCGCTGAAAATGATCCATGAAAGCGTGCTGGGGTTTGTGCTTCCCGCGGGATGCGATTCAGTTGAGATCAGTTTTCAGCCCTATGGGCAAAAGGCCGGACTGATCCTGAGCGGGGTATCGGCTCTGCTCTGGGCAGGATTGATGATTTATGAAAAACGTAACCTTAAAACTAATTTAATTACAAAATAAGCTATATTACGTAGGAATCCTTAACAAAATGAACCAAATCGTTCTTCCATTTTCCATGGATATCTGGCAGCTTGTCGGCCTGTGTGCGATCGCTTTTTCCGCCGGGTTGATCGACTCGATCGCCGGAGGCGGCGGCCTGATCCAGCTTCCCGGGATCTTGGCCTTCCTGCCGAATGTCCCGACAGTGACCTTGCTTGCGATCAATAAGAATTCTTCCATGCTGGGTACGATCACAGCGGTGATCGAATACCAGCGCAAAGGCCTGGTGAACCTCAAACGGATGTGGAAAAGCGCCCTGATTGCCCTGTTCACCTCAGCCCTGGGCGCCTATACAGCCAAACGGGTCCCGAACGAACTGCTGAAACCGCTGATTGTTACGCTGCTGGCTTTCCTCATCGTGTTTACGCTGTTCAAAAAAGACTTCGGCCAGGAAGAACATGCTTCCCGGTTTTCCGACCGTCAGCAGGCAGCGCTTGGAATGCTGCTGGGACTGGCGATCGGCTTTTATGACGGGTTTTTCGGTCCGGGAACAGGGAACCTGCTGATCATGGGGCTGATCTTCATTTACGGGGAGAACTTCCTTCATGCCTCGGCGGACGCCAAAACAGTCAATGCCATGACAAACATAGCCGCTTTCACCATGTATGATTTAGCGGTCAAAAGCAATGGATAACGCAAGAAAGGAATTTTCTTTAAGG
>CAYWKZ010000124.1:0-7506 GCA_964459115.1 uncultured Leptolinea sp.
TATTATCTGTCGAAGGAAAAATATCGGAATTATATTCTTCTTGTGGCAAGTCTGTGCTTTTATGCCTACGGAGAGCCAAAATTTATTTTTGTGATGCTCGGTTCGATCGCGCTGAATTATGTAATTGCACTGTTGATCAGTCATAACAGGCAGATTTCCAAAGGCTTGCTGATCATTGATGTTCTTCTCAATACAGGTATCCTCTTTTTTTATAAATATTTAAATTTCGGGATATCTGTGACGAACAGTTTGTTTCATACAGATATTCAGCCTCTTAATATTTTGCTCCCAATCGGGATCTCTTTTTTTACTTTTCAGGCAATGTCATATGTCATTGATGTGTATCGCGGTACGGTTGAAGTACAAAAAAATCCATTATATGTTGCGCTCTATATCAGTTTTTTCCCTCAGCTTGTTGCCGGACCGATCGTGCGATATCATGATATAGAAAGACAATTATCCACGCGCTGTAGTGATGTGCTCCTTTTTGGAGAGGGAGTAAAGCGATTCCTTATCGGCTTTTGTAAAAAAGTGATTCTGGCAAATAATCTTGCGGTTGTCGCTGAAGAAGTGTTTGGAATGCAGTTTACAACGGTGAATCCTCTGGTTTTGTGGCTGGGATCTATCTGTTACAGTCTGCAAATTTTCTACGATTTTTCCGGCTATTCCGATATGGCGATAGGACTTGGAAAAATGTTTGGTTTTTCATTTGCTGAAAACTTCAATTATCCCTATATATCCCGCACTGTAACAGAGTTTTGGCGCAGATGGCATATTTCTTTGAGCTTTTGGTTCAGGGATTATGTATATATTCCGCTGGGAGGGTCACGGGGTTCCGTTGTCAAAAATATTCGGAATATGTTTGTGGTCTGGCTGTTGACAGGTCTTTGGCACGGTGCGAATTTCACTTTTATTTTTTGGGGATTGGGTTACTTTGTATTGCTCGTTTTTGAAAAGTACTTATTAAAACCGTCAGAAAGGAAAAGCCGGATACTTCAGGTATTCTGGCGTGTTATCACACTCCTTTGCATAAATTGGGGGTGGGTCATTTTTAATTCGCCTTCTTTGAAAAGTGGCTTACGTTATTGTCTTTCGATGCTTGGAGTATATGTACATCGATTTGCCTGGGATGCTCTCATGCGGTCATATATGCGGGAATATGGCGTTTATTTTGTTTTGGGCTTGATTTTTGCGACTCCGGTTATGAATATCTTAGAAGAAAAAATCGCCGATTCGAGGGCTGCTGTGATTCAAAATGTTTTCCTTTCGGTGATTTATGCAGCAATTTTCTTGTGGGCTGTTTCCTGTCTGATCCTTGGCGCTCACAACCCATTTATTTATTTTAATTTTTAGGAGAAGAAAATGCATAATAAAACATCTGCTGTTCTCTTATCTCTGATTTTTCTCCTTTTAGTGTTCGGATTAGGTATTTTAAGCTTTTCCGGACTTGCTGATTATTACATAAATGGGACGATCGTCAATAATGAATGGACAAGTGAATTGGGAAACAAATTTGAAACTGATGTTTCAAGCACCTTCTTTCAAAAATTTTCTTTTGTGAACCTGAACGGTGCTGTTCGAAAGATATTCGGTCAGCAGGAAATGAATGGAGTTATTAAGCTCAATAACGGATATTTGACAGAAATATCAGACAGATGTCCGGATGAGGATATAAAAGAATTTGTATATAAAACAAAAACATTCAACGATTACCTGGAAAATCGGGGGACAGCATTGCTTTATTTTTCACCACCTTCGACAGTCAGCGCATACGATCCGGAATTGCCTGTCGGTGTGGAAGATTTCAGTAATAATAATATTGACCGGTTGATTTCCGGGTTGCAGGATGCGGGGGTTGATACGATCGATTTTCGTGAAGTATTGCATGCTGAAGATATCGATCCATACAGCATGATGTATAAAACGGATCATCACTGGACCACAGAAGCGGGTTTTCATGCATATCGTTTGCTGGAAAATTATATTCAAGCAAAGACCGGATGCGAAATTGATCCAACCATCGCTGATTTGAAAAATTATTCAGTAACCAATTATGAAAACTGGCACCTGGGCTCTCGCGGGCAGAGAACCGGGATCTATTTTGCGGGCATCGATGATTTTGTTCTGATCGATCCGAATTTTGATGTCACCTTGGTGGACCCTAACGGGGAAACAGGTTCGATCCATGATTATTTTTTTATAAAAAAGTATCTTGAGACTCGTGATTTGACCTCGCGTTATACCTATGATTCCGTTTTGGGCGGCTCAAACTTTCTTGGTCATTATCAAAATCATGGAAGTAAAAATAATGTAAAAGTCATGATGATCACTGATTCTTTCGCAAAAGCGGTCAATCCTTATATGATTATGCAGTTTGCCGAAGTGAATACCTTTTACAACGGGTATGTTGGCAGCATTAATCCCGATTTGATAGAAGCATATGATCCGGATGTTGTGATTATGCTGTATTATCCTAATGTTATAAATCATAACAGCGGATCATTTGAATTTGGTTTTTGAATATTTTAAAAGGTGAATACAGTTTTATCTGCTTGCGTCTGATAAAGTAATGAATGAAAATAAAAGACACAATAACTAAATTTTTTGTGGTATATTTATTCATCGTGGAAAATTTGAAAAGAGTTTCCGGTTTTGAGGTATGCAGCGTCACTTTTTAAGTTAAATTTCACATGGTAGCCGACAGCTGTCCGGTTTCGTTTTTTTTTTTTTTTATTTTTCTCAGGAGGTGAGACACAACATGCTGCGATATTTTGTCAAACGAATAGTACTGGCTATCGTAACTGTGTTCATCATCATTGCTATCACATTTTTCGCTATGAACGCGATCCCGGGCGGACCCTTTGCCTCAGAAAAGGCTCCATCCGCGGCAGTTAAAGCGGTGCTTGAGGAACGTTACAATCTTGACAAACCGGTAGGGGAACAGTTTGTTTTATATTTAAAGAACATTTTGCATGGTGATTTTGGCGTCTCTCTGAAAACAGGACGTCCTATCACGACTGTGCTCACTGAATCCTTCGGCATTTCCGCAAGACTTGGTCTGATGGCAGCTGCAGTCGCTGTTGTGCTTGGTTTAACATTCGGAAGCATCGCTGCTTTGACGAGGAGCGGTTTTTCCGATCGTTTCATCATTTTCTTTACTACTTTAATGGTATCGGTACCAAGCTTTGTTCTGGCAACGCTGTTGCTGCTGATTTTTTGTCTCCAACTCAAATGGTTCCCGGTTTGGAGTTCAAGCAATCCGAATTATGTTCTTCCTGTTGTTTCTCTGGCGATGTCACCGATGGCCTATATCACCCGGTTAACCAAATCTTCCATGCTGGATGTTTTGGGGCAGGACTACATCCGTACCGCAGTTTCCAAAGGTGTGCCTCAATTCTGGGTTGTTGCGAAGCACGCACTTCGTAATGCCCTGATTCCGGTTATTACTTATGTCGGTCCGATGGTTGCTTATATCATCACCGGTTCTCTTGTTGTGGAATCCGTCTTTACGATCGGCGGCCTGGGTGGTAAGTTCGTTTCATCGATTAATAATCAGGACTACCCGATGATCATGGCTACAACGATTTTCCTTGCGGTTTTGATGGTTATCGCGACATTGGTCTCCGACCTGGTTTATAAACTTGTCGATCCTCGGATCAGTTTCGATTAAAGAGAGGTGAGAAATGGAAGAAAACAGAGAATTTCCCAAGAAACAACTGCTCAGTCTTCAACTGGATCTCTCAAAATTTGAGGCGGCGAGTGAAGAAGAAAAAGCACAGGCCGTGGTGATGCGTGAGTCGACCACCTTTTTCAAAGACGGAATGCGAAAACTGCGCAAAAACCCACTGGCCATGGGCAGTATGATCGTACTGGTACTGATCATCCTGCTGATCGTGATTGCACCGAAGATCGTTCCATACAGTTATGATCAGATGATCACAGTTGACGGGAAACGGGATAAAACCGCTAAGAATCTGGCTCCTTTCACCTATTCAAAAAATGAGCAGGCAGCCATCGACAAAGGCGAAGAAATTTTCCCTCATATTTTCGGAACAGATGAACTTTGCCGCGATTATTTTATGCGTGTAATTTACGGAACGCGTGTTTCCCTTTCTGTCGGGCTTTTTGCCAGTCTGATCGTGCTGGTGATCGGTCTGCTTTATGGCTCGATTTCCGGTTATGCCGGTGGAAAAGTAGATATTGTGATGATGCGTATCGTGGATATCATCTATTCGCTGCCGGATACACTGATGGTTATCCTGCTCTCGGTAATTCTTTCAACCGTCCTCAACGATAAACTTCAGGGAACGATTTTTCAGAAACTCGGCGTCAACATGATCAGTTTGTTCATCGTGTTCGGTCTCCTTTATTGGGTAGGGATGGCACGTCTGGTTCGCGGTCAGATTTTGACGATCAAGAACAACGAATATGTGCTGGCAGCCAAGGCTTTAGGGTCCGGTTCTGCCAGGATCATTTGGAAGCATATTCTTCCGAATTGCATGAGTGTGATATTCATTTCCACTGCGCTTCAGGTCCCGTCTGCAATTTTCACAGAAAGTTATCTGTCTTTTATCGGACTTGGGGTACAGGCGCCGATGCCATCACTGGGCTCTCTTGCCAATGCAGCCCGCGGTGGCCTCTCCAGTTACCCATATAAGCTTGTATTCCCGGCGGTGATGATCTGTCTGATCGTCCTTTCCTGCAATCTGCTGGGTGACGGTCTGCGCGACGCCTTTGACCCGAAATTGAGGAGGTAAATGATGACGGAAAGACTTTTGGAAGTGAAGGACCTGCATACCTCCTTTTTCACCGATGCAGGCGAAGTAAAAGCAGTCAACGGACTTTCCTTTAACCTGGATGAAGGAGAAGTCTTGGGGATTGTCGGTGAATCCGGTTCCGGAAAAAGTGTCACTGCGTATTCGGTCATGCGTATTCTGACTAATCCGGGAACCATTAAAAGCGGACAGATCCTTTATAAAGGGCAGGATATTACTTCGATGACGGACAAGGAAATGCGAAAAATTCGCGGTGCAAAGATATCCATCATCTTTCAGGATCCGATGACATCGCTAAACCCGACCTATACCATCGGGAACCAAATCGAAGAAGCAATTTTGCTCCATACCAGCCGTACAAAGGCACAGGCTCGGGAACGCGCCATTGAGATGCTGAAACTGGTTGGGGTGAATGAACCGGAAAAGCGCGTCAGGCAATACCCGCATGAGCTTTCCGGCGGGATGCGACAGCGTGTGATGATTGCAATGGCGCTGGCATGTGAGCCGGATATCCTGATCGCTGATGAGCCGACGACTGCGTTGGACGTGACGATCCAGGCACAGATCCTTGAGCTGATGCAGAAGCTGCAGAAAGAAATGGGCATGGCCATTATCATGATCACCCATGACCTGGGTGTGATTGCTGACATGTGCAACACGATTATCGTGATGTATGGAGGGCGCGCATGTGAACGCGGCACTGCTGATGAGATATTCTACAACCCCTGTCATGAGTACACAAAGGGTTTGATGCGTTCCATTCCGAGCATTGTGGGGAAGCGGGAACGCCTGATTCCTATTTCAGGCACACCGATCGATCAGCTGAACCTGCCGAAAGGATGTGCTTTCGCTCCCCGCTGCGATAATGCAATGAAGATTTGTATGGAAGCACAGCCGGATGAAATATTTATGAACGAGAATCATTCTGCTGCCTGCTGGATGAATGTGAAGAGAGCTTATGAAGAAGCCGGAAAGGAGAAAGCCTGAGATGAGTCTGAATCCTTTGCTCGAAGTAAAAAATCTGAAACAATATTTCCCGATCAAAACCGGTTTCTTCGGGACAACTCCTCTGAAAGCAGTCGATGACATCTCCTTTTATGTGAATGAAGGGGAGACATTAGGCCTTGTCGGTGAATCGGGCTGCGGTAAAACAACTGCGGGCCGTACATTGCTCCACCTGTATAAGCCCACTGCAGGAGAAATTTATTTCGATGGCAATCTGATAACTTCAAAAAATATCAAGAATTATCGGAAAGAGATGCAGATCGTTTTTCAGGATCCCTATTCTTCTCTTGATCCGCGTATGACCGTGGCCGATATTATCGGTGAGCCTTTAGATATTCATCATCTTTACAGCAGTAAGGCTGAGCGAACTGATAAAGTGCGTTATCTGATGGATCTGGTGGGGCTGAATTCCGAACAGGCGAACCGTTATGCTCACGAGTTTTCCGGCGGGCAGCGTCAGCGAATTGGGATCGCCCGGGCATTGGCCGTCAATCCGCGTTTCATAGTCTGTGATGAACCGGTATCCGCGCTGGATGTCTCCATCCAGGCCCAAATCATCAATACCTTTGAAGATCTGCAGAAAAAGCTGAACATCGCTTATTTGTTCATCGCACATGACCTTTTGGTGGTGCGCCATATGTCTAACCGGATCGCGGTGATGTATCTTGGCCGGATCGTTGAAACAGCTGAAGCGGATGAAGTTTCTGATCATCCGCTTCATCCTTATACAGTCTCCTTGATGTCTGCTGTGCCGGTTCCTGATCCAAAGCTGGCACGTTCACGGCAGCGGATCCCGCTGGAAGGTGATGTTCCCAGTCCGCTTCATATGCCCTCAGGCTGTTCTTTCCGGACACGCTGCCGATTTGCGACGGAAAAATGCGCACAGGAACGGCCGGAACTCAAGGAAGTTTCAGCCGGACATCAGGTGGCTTGCTGGAATATCTGAATGATTTTGTTTGTAAACTATCCGAAAGGGTAGAAATTATTATTAGGGAGAAAATAATAATGAAGAAGTTTTATCTGATTTTGATGGTTCTGCTTCTCGCCTTTGCTTTGGCAGCATGCGGTGGAAAGCAGCCGGAACCGACTGCGGTACCGACAGAAGTACCGACGGAAGTTCCTACAGAAGCCCCGACCGAGGCTCCGACTGAGGTTCCTACCGAAGCACCGACAGAAGTTCCTGCTGAAGAAGCAGCAGTGGAAGAAGTTGTTGCTGAAGCAGTCGTTGCCGATGCTGTTGAAGAAGCAGCAGTCGAGGAAACTGTAGCCGAAGCAGCAGTCGAAGAAACGGTTGCTGATGTTGCAGTTGAAGGCGCTGTTGAAGAAGCAGTTGCGGAAGCAGTAGTTGAAGATGCTGTTGATGAAACAGCTGTCGAAGAAGCTGTCGCGGAAGCAGTCGTTGCCGATGCTGTTGAAGAAGCTGTGGCAGAGGCAGTTGTTGAGGCAGCTGTTGCTGATGCAGTTGTGGAAGCAGTGGTTGAAGACGCTGTGACCGAAACAGTGGTGGACGCTGCCGTGGCCGATGCTTTGACCCCGTATCCGGATTGGAGAGCCTATGATGAATTCATCAAGGAGATCAAATCCACGACTGATTTCGCCGAACGTGCGAAGATGATGCACATGGCAGAAGATATGCTGATGGATACCGGTGCCTTGCTGCCGATCTACTACTATAACGATCTTTATATGCAGTCATCCAAGGTTGACGGTATTTACAGCTCCCTGT
>CAYWKZ010000124.1:7606-9363 GCA_964459115.1 uncultured Leptolinea sp.
ATGATCCGGAATTCCACATTGTGGATGAACTGGGTACCTACTATGTGATCTTCAACGTGAAGAGCCCTCTGTTTGACGGCAAGACCGCTTCACAGGCAAGCGCGATGCGTCAAGCTTTCAGCAAACTCATCGACCGCCAGTACATCATCGACACAGTCGGTCAGACCGGCCAGAAGATCGCCACTTCCTTCCTGCCTGCAGGTATGGCAGATGGCAATGGCGGCGTTTTCAAAGATGCAGCTGCCTGGGATTACCCGGTTGAAGATGGCTACTACTACACCGAAGTTGATGTTGACGGCGCCCGCGAACTGCTTGAATTCGCCGGATTCAAATTCGATGAAGATGGCTTGCTTTCCAAAGAAACCCCGATCAGCTTTGAATATCTGACCAATGCGACCTCCGGTCATGTTGCGATCGCTGAATGTATCCAACAGGACCTGGCCGCGGTCGGGATCGAAATGACCATTCGCTCTATCGACTGGAACGTGTTTCTCAACGAACGTAAAGACGGTAACTATGATATCGCTCGCAACGGTTGGATCGCTGACTTCAACGACCCGATCAACATGCTGGAAATGTGGACCACCGATTCCGGCAACAACGATGCCCAGTTCGGCCGCTACTAATTCATAAATATTCATAAAAAAATGCCGCTCAAATCATTGGGCGGCTTTTTTTGTTGACAGAATTCAGAGAAAGAAAAACCACCGGCTGAACCGGTGGTCATCTTCATAATCAGCTTTATGCTCAGTCAAGCTTCGGACCGGCGGCAACGAGGGCCTTTCCGGCTTCGTTGGTTTCGTATTTCTTGAAGTTCTTGATGAACCGCCCCGCAAGATCTTTTGCCTTGGCTTCCCATTCGGAAGCATCGGCATAGGTATCGCGCGGGTCAAGAATGGCGGGATCCACACCCGGCAGTTCGGTCGGGACTTCAAAATCAAAATACGGGATCTTTTTGGTCGGAGCATTGAGAACGTCACCATTCAGGATGGCGTCGATGATGCCGCGGGTATCCTTGATGGAGATACGCTTGCCGGTACCGTTCCAGCCGGTGTTTACCAGATAAGCTTTCGCGCCGGATTTCTGCATTTTCTTCACCAGTTCTTCACCGTATTTTGTCGGGTGCAGTTCCAGGAAAGCCTGGCCGAAGCAGGCGGAGAAGGTCGGGGTCGGTTCAGTGATGCCGCGTTCTGTACCGGCCAGCTTGGCAGTGAAGCCGGAGAGGAAGTAGTACTGGGTCTGTTCCGGGGTCAGGATGGAGACAGGAGGCAGCACGCCGAAGGCATCAGCAGAAAGGAAGATGACGTTATCGGCAGCCGGACCGGAGCTGATCGGGCGGACGTTCTTGACGATCTTTTCGATGTGTTCGATCGGGTAGGAAACACGGGTGTTTTCGGTGACGGACTTGTCTGCGAAGTCGATCTTGCCGTTTTCGTCAACGGTGACGTTTTCCAGCAGTGCATCGCGGCGGATGGCATTGTAGATGTCCGGTTCGGAATCCTTGTCCAGGTTGATGACTTTCGCATAACAGCCGCCTTCGAAGTTGAAGACGCCTTCGTCATCCCAACCGTGTTCATCGTCGCCGATGAGCAGGCGCTTCGGGTCAGTCGAAAGGGTGGTCTTGCCGGTGCCGGAGAGACCGAAGAAGATGGCGGTGTGGTTGCCTTCCATATCGGTATTGGCGGAGCAGTGCATCGCAGCTATGCCCTTCAGCGGCAGGTAGTAGTTCATCATGGAGAACATACCCTTCTTCATTT
>CAYWKZ010000125.1:0-9345 GCA_964459115.1 uncultured Leptolinea sp.
GAAGCCGGAGACTCTTCCGCCGGGGAGAGTCCCATAAGTGGAAAGTCTCTTATGCTGCTTTCTGAAGAATCACATTATAATTTATAAAAAGCAGGTCCGTTGAAACAGACATGGCGTTTGATCATCCGGTATGGTAGAGAAAGGATTCAGGCTGCGCATGGGTAAAGAATTATTAAAACGAAAAAAATTGAAGAGCTTTTCGCAAAAACCGCAGCTCAGTAAAAAGGAGAATCAGGCAGCACTGCCCAACAGCCTGGTGATGCGCATCATGCAGGAGTCCGATGCCGAAGGTGAAGCTGACCGGCTTTCTGATGGCGTCACTTCAACCTCTCCTTCTGCGCTCAAGCAGGAGATGGGGGAACGGCTTGGGGCAGATTTCTCGAACGTTCATTTTCACACTGATATCAACAGCATTCAGCGTTCCGCAGCTCTGAACGCTCAGGCCTGGACGCAGGGGCGCGATGTCTACTTCGGGAAAGACGGATTCAACCCCGCTATTGCCGCTCATGAACTGGTTCATACCGTGCAGCAGGGAGCTGTAAGGGGAAACGTCTCCCAATCCGTCCCCATGGGCGCAGTCCAGCTGAAGCCGAATGGTGAAGACCAAACGGAAGAGGATGAGATCGATCCCAACATCAAGATCGACAACAACACAGATGTGCAGGCGCTTCTGGCACAAATGTTCAACACAAAGAACGGCGAAAGAGTCTATCATGCGCTGGAAAGCGACCTTTTTGCACTGATCAAAAAAGGCGCAGGCACTCACTTTCGCCGATGCTCCAAAGAAAGCGGCATCATTTTTCTTGCACAGGCGGCCGAGAAGGATTACGCCGGAAAAACGGTTCTGGCGAATATCCTGAGACGGTCCTTCGGGACAGACCATTTTGCCCGGAAGCGGCTGTTCGATTTTCAGGAGTTTATCGGGTTCCTTTCGAACCGTCTGCGGGAAAGCGACCTTGAAGAAGCAGCCATGGACGCAAATGTGATGGCCGATCCTCCGAGATTTCAACATAATCAGGGACAAAACCGGAAGCGTGCCTATGAAATGGATGTACCCGGCAAGGATTCAGACGAGATCAATTTTAATCCCGGGAATGATCCGGAACTTACTAAGGTCCAGTCTGCGATTGACAAAGCCCGCAACCCGGAGCAAGCATACAAAGTCTTCAGTACCTTTGCCGGAAACAGTTCCGGACAATACATCAACCAAATCGGTACGAAGACAAATTTGACGGCGCTGAAGAAAAAACTGAAGAATATGACCCGCGTTGTCCGTGATTATCCGGAGCTGCAGGGCCAAATCGGCAATATGACAGTGTGGAATCCTGAAACGAAATATATGAGCTCTGAGAGAACATTCGACGAATTTCAAAAAGCTCAGCTTTATTACAACTCCCATTTCGATACCGATGAGGGCATTGCCGAACGGGACAGACTATTCGGGAGAAAAGGTTATTTAGCCGGGAATATTCATTTTTCCGGAACCCATGAACTGGGGCATGTATTGGCTCCAACATTGATCGATGAGGAAGATCCTTTTGATGCATTCGACATGCACACCTCCGGTAAACAGGAGACTGAAATCATGGAAAGCGTATTTAAAAATCAAGATATCATGCCGGAGAAAGATTATAAAAAACTGCAGCGATATACGAAGGATGAACAGGAAAAGTCGGAAAATGTTTGGCAAAAACCACGGCTTCTCGAAGGGACGATCCATACCGAAAAGAACAAACTTTACGCCAAAGGGTATACGTCCAAGTATGGGATGGCTGCTCCGGATGAGTTCTTTGCTGAGGCTTTTCATGATGTCTATGCCAACGGGAAAAAGGCAAGAAAGGCGAGCATTGCCACAGTTCAGGAATATGAAGAACGGCAGAAAAAACTCACTGCTGAAAAGTTCTTCAGAAAGAAGAGGAGCTGGTGGCGGAGATTCGTGAACTGGATTAAGCTGTAAACCGGTTTCTGAGTAACCATCTTCCTCCATGATATATGTTGACACGCTCAGCTTTCTTTCAGCGAAAAGAACAAGGTGAGTTCATCAGGGGTTCATGGCCGAAGATGTTACGATTGGCGGGAAAAAGGCCGAAACGGTTCCGCTTTCGCTGGATACACTCAAGGCTCCTTTACGGATCAATGTGTATGAAACAGAGAACGGCTTCCGCATCACCTGCGAATATGATTCACAGCATTATGAGGAGTGGAACATCAGGGCGCTCCTGAAAGGAACAATATCTTCCGTGTTTATGGGGATATTACCGACAGGGAATCTCTGCTTGCGTTTGATGATTTGAAGGCGGATATGGTCATAAACTGTGCCGCCAATGTAAAGCATTTTGTGAAGGATGATCTGCTGGACCGGGTCAATTACCACGGTGTTCAAAATCTGATCGGGGTATGTCTGAAAAACAATATGAAGCTTGTCCATATCTCAACGCTGTCCGTGGGCGGCAATATGGAAGAGAGTCGGGCCGGTGTGATTTATGAAAACATGCTTTATATGGTGGTGACCACGACGGCCAGTGCCTTCACCAGTTTCGATACGGTGAAAATGATGACGAACGGTGGTCCGGATAACGCCACGAACCTGATCGCTTTCTATATTTACCAGCAGGGTTTAGGGTTCAACCAGTACGGACGCGCAATGGCTGCCGCGGTGATCTTGCTGCTTATATCCGGCGCCCTGGCGATCATCAACTTCACGGTCCTTGACAAACGGGTCCATTATCAATAGGAGACAGGAATATGACAGCAAAAAAAAGAATTATACGGATTCTCGAATGCACATCCTGAATACCTATATCAGCTACTTTTTCCTGTTTATTTACAGCGGAGGAGTGATCTTCTTCCTGCGCAATGCTTTTATGCAGGTTCCGGCGGAGCTAATTGAGGCTGCCCGCCTGGATGGTGCAAGTGAGTTTTCTGTGATGTTTCGCGTCATGCTGCCTGCGGTAAAGCCTTTCATGATCACACAGATCATGATTTCTTTCATCAGCAAGTGGAACGGTTACTTCTGGGTCCAGACGCTGACGACGAATGACCATATCCGCACGCTGCCGCTGGCAATGAACCGTTTGTCAGACGCTTCAGAGGATATGATCTCAGCCTGGAATGTGATGATGGCAGGGAATGTGATGTTGATGGCTCCGCTGCTTCTCCTCTATATCTTTGCCAACCGTCAGATCAAAGTTGCCTTTATCGGGAACGGGATAAAATAGGGTATAGAATATAGGATTTAGGGAATAGGGGGTAAGAGTGAGAAGTGAATTCCGCATTCCTCATTCCGAATTAATTATGACGATTGACCATTCAAAACTAAGGAAACGCTGATTAATGCCGGCTGCACGTTAAAGGAGTCAATGCAACCTGTTCTGTTGACTCAATTCTGAGTCAACGAAAACAGGTCACTCTTGACTCAGAACGATTAAATCAGCGTTTTCCTAAACGAAGATTTGGCAGTGCGGTTCGACAGGGAGACCAACGACCAGGCTCGGATCGCTTCCGCGATCGGTTATTTGTTTTTCTTTGTGCCGATCGTCATGCACCCGGAGAGCAAATTCGCCCGCTATCACTGCAATCAGGGGCTGATCCTGCTGATCCTGGAATTAGTGGGCATTGGAGGGCTGGCCGGGATCCCGAAGGTTGGGCCATATCTTTCTCTGCTGTGCCTGCTGTTCTGCCTGTTCTGTACGATCCGCGGCATCGTCCTTGCCCTGCAGGGCAAAGCGAAGCGGATCCCATTCTTCGGAAAACTGGTCATCGTGGAATTTGATAATTTTTACTCGTTTGATGAATGAGGATCACAATGAAAAAAACAATGATCACTGCTCATTCCGGATGTGACGGAACCCCGGATAACTCCATGGAATCCATCCTCAAGGGGATCGAACTCGGCGCTGACTGTGTTGAGATCGATATCCGCATGGATCCGCAGGGGACGCTGCGCCTTACCCACAATGAGCTTGAGGATTATTCCGCTGCTGTTCCGCTTGAAACCGCGCTGCGGGCGATCGCGGAAAGCGATGTCGCTGTCAACTGCGATCTCAAAGAGGAAAGGCTGCTCTATCCGGTGCTGGCAGCTGCTGAAGCTGCCGGTATTCCCCGTGAACGGCTGGTCTTTTCCGGTTCGGTGGATGTTGCCCTGCTGAGAGTAGATCCCACAATTGTCAGACGGGCGCGGATCTTCCTGAATCTCGAACAGATCTTAAAGCATCTTCTGATGAAAAACTTCCTTCTTCCTCCGGGTTGGCAAGAAAGGATCATATTGTTTGACAAGCATTTTAGGGAAATCACCAGACTGGTGAAGATTCTGGGTGTGGAATGTATCAACCCAAACTATAAAGTGATGACGCCGAATCGCATCCTGGCCTGTCATGCTCACGGCATTGGTCTTTCCCTCTGGACGGTGAATGATGAGGCGGACCAGAAATACCTGCTGCGGGCGGGCCTGGTGAACATGACCACCCGCAATGTCGCGGGGGCAATGAAAATGCGGAATGCGGAATTCGGAATTAGGAATGATGGGACTGTCGAGTGAAGGTGCGCATAGCTATGCTGCGCAGACGACTTTTCCTCCGGTGACACTGCCGGCACATATGTCGCTGTTTCACAGCGTAAAGACGGAACGTTACGGCGTGTGGACGAACACCTTTGTTCCGATGAACCTGGATATCCCCGAGACCAAGGCATGCAAAGATCATATCGCCGAATACGCGCCGGATTTTGTCCGGCTTTCTCTGGGTATGGTGGATGAATATGGGCACGGTTTCGGCTGGATGTCCCCGGAATATCTTGAGTGTGTTCGAACGTCCACCGAGTGTATCATGGATGTGGTGAACTTCCTCCCGCCGGAATACAGCGTGATCGTCACCGCCGATTATGGGGGACATGACCGCAACCATGGTGATAATGTTCCGGAAGATATGACGATTCCGCTCACATGCCACGGTCCGATGTTTGAAAAAGGCAGGGTCATTGAGGATGCCTGCATCATTGACATTGCCCCAACCATCACCGAGATCCTCGGCATCGACCCCGACGAAGCAGGAAATTCTCGTTTGTCTGGTGTTGTTCATCGGTTTTGCGGTCGTGATCATCACCCTGGTGTTCTATAATGCAGCCCAGGTCAGAGAACACAGGCAGCAAACGGTATAGGAACACACTGGTTTCAAATCAAAAACAGCTTCTCCCGCAAAGCAAGAGAAGCTGTTTTTGATTGTCACAGAATCACTGTCGATATGTGACTGTTTGGGATCTGCCTCCGGATTTTACTCCGCAGCAGCCTTATTTGTTTCTTCCGGACCTGTCACCGGATTTTCGAGAGGGTCGGCGTCATCTGCGGCTTCGATTTCCGGTGTGACTGCTTCCAGTGCGTCAGTTTGTGCTGCATCGTCAACCGGCTTGATTTCCGCTTTCTGCGATTTTTTGCTGCCCTTCAGGCGCAGGAAAATGACCTGGATAAAATAACCAAGCGTATAGATCACTGCTGCGATCTGAAGAATGAAACCGAAAACAGGGATCTTCCGCAGGAGCCAGAACACCAATGCGCCGATCAGCGAGCAAGCCCATTCATTGGTCAGCACTTTGTTGTCCGTATAGCGGGGGATCAGTGCGTTTGCGAGTGTCATCCCGGTGAAGATCAGGGCATATATGCACACGAGCGCGAAAAGGATGCTCAGCAGTCCGGCGGAGGGGAAACCGATCCCGATGAACAGCAGCACAAGAATGATGCCGGGGAGCACGAAAAGACCCGCAAAGCCTGAACCAAGCATCGGGAGTGGTCTTTCGAGCAGCATTTTTCCGGGTTTGGACAATGCCTGCCCGCCAAGCAGCAGACACAGCAATGCGGCGAGCAGCAGGTTGCCGGCAAGTCCGCGCATGAAGGAGCCGAAACGGGATGTGGTTGATTTCTTTACTACAACGGTTGATTCTCCTGTTTCTTTTACCTCTACTGTTTCTTTTACCTCTATGTGTGTGCCCTCTGAATCCACGTTAACATTTACTTCTTTGATCGAATCGTCTTTTTCGAAAACATAGTTCCCGACCTTTACTCCGGAAGGAAGGGCCGGTTCATTTCCGCTGCGGACGGTGAGCGTGCCGTCAATGAGCAAATTTTCTCCAAAGACGATTTTGTTTGCGTAAATGTTTGCATCCCCGCGGATCTCACCGTCAAGGGTGACATTTTGTCCGGCCATGTTGACACTGTCAGCCGTCCCGCTGAAATACAGGTTGTAACCGGCGAGATAAACCCCTGCTGCGGTGACGCCTGACGCCTGTACGCTATAACCGGCTGCAGTGATGTTGTCTTCCACGTCCACGCCATTGATGGTGATCGTATAGGCACCGGCTCTCAGCGACCCGCCGACCGTGCTTTCATTGAGGGTGATATCCCGTCCTGCAGCCAGGAAACTCTTCCCGATCTGATAGCCGTCAAACATCCGGCTGGCGCCGGCCCAATAAAGGTCTCTTTCCACTGTCTGCAGCACGGAGTCAGTGCCGCTGATGAAAACATTTCCGGCGCTGTCCGTTTGGGCTGAGGCAGTCAGGCTCAGCATGAACAGCAAAGCCAAAACCAAAGATGCGATATTTATTGTTTTTCTGTTCATTATCTTATTCCTCTTTTCCTGAATTTGAACTGTGAGGTATCCTTCCCGGATGAGATGAGCCACAATTCCGGTCTTTGATTATACATCAAACAGGTCGGATATCTTATTTCTTATGTATGCAGATTATAAAGAATATGATATAATTCAGTCAGTTCACAGGAATAAAAACAGCAGAGGCAAGGCGTTTATGCAGAAAACCGATACCGCAGTAAGATCGAAAAGCTATGATTCATTTGATTTATTCAAATTTATCTTGTCCTTTATGGTCATGATTCTTCACACGAGAATATTCGGAGATTCTCACTTTCACTGGCTCCATCCCTGGTGCAGGATCATGATCCCGGTTTATTTCATGATCAGCTCCTTCCTGTTTTTCAGTAAATATGACCGCCTTCCTGATGGTGAAAAGAACAGCTATCTCTGGAAATTCGTGAAAAGGGATCTGACTCTCTATCTCTTCTGGTTCATTGTCTTTCTGCCCTTTACAATGATCTACCGGGATTACCTTCATAAAGGGGTCGCCTTTTTCTTGGGTTCGATCTTGCTCGGTTCCTCTTTTCCCGCTTCCTGGTATCTGATGGCTCTGGCGATCGGGATCATCTTCGTTGCAAAACTGGACAGAGGTATCGGGAAATACATCGTCCCTGTCATCGCCTTTTTATTTTTCTTCTTCTGTCTTGGGCAGAAGACCTGGCGTGTTTTGGCTGACCAAACCACTTTTCTGCCGAGGATCTATAACGCAACTGAGATCAGTTATTCAGTTACGTTCTTCATCTCTATCATCTGGATCTGGATGGGACACTTATTCGTGAAATTCAAAGACCGTCTGCTTGCGGTCAATATCAAAACAGTGGCGGCATTCTTCGTTTGTTCCCTGGTCCTTTTGTTCTTCGAGGACAAGTGGCTTTACGATCGCGGACTGTTCACGATGAACAACGATGTTTACTTTTTCTGTCTTTTGGCCGGTCCGCTGTTTTTCTGGCTCGTTTTGAAGTTGGATATTCACCTTTCTCATGCCAAAACCCTGCGCTGCATGAGCACGCTCATTTATTGTATTCATGCGACGATCGCCGAGCTGCTGAGGGTTTATGTCGTTATGCCGAGATTCGGTGAATATGAGATGCCTTGGGCGACGATGTGTTTCCTTCTGACAGCTGTTGTGACGCTGACGTTTGGGTGGCTGATCCTGAAACACAGCGATAAAATCAAAATACTGAAATACGCTTACTGATGTAAATGATGAGACCTGCCGAAAAACAAAAATCATTCCGATTATTCATCCTGCTCCGGCTGATCCTGCTGTCCGTCTTCAGCGTTGTTTCGGCTGAAGGAGAGGATAATTCTTCGCTCTTGCCCGGTGAACCCCTGTCGATCACCGTGGAGTACAGCGGCGCTGAGCCGGAAAAACAGACGATTACCGTTGATTATTCTGACGATTGGCTGCTGGCGCCGGATGATGTGTATAATCATAAACTGATGCAGGCTTCCTTTGTGTTGGCTGCTGCGGGTTTTCGCGACAGGACAAGAGAGCTTTCTCAAAGGGATTATAACATCCTGGATTTTTATGCCCAGGCCGGTTTTCGTGAACCGCGAACATATGATTTTCATGTTACGCCATCGATAGAGACGATCGGCACCGCGATCGCTTATAAAAAAGTCGGGGACGCTACACTGATCGCGGTTTCAATTTCCGGAAATAATTATCAGAGAGAATGGGGCGGGAACCTGACGGTCGACGATGATAACCGGGCGGCTGGTTTCAATTATGCCGCCGATAAAGTGACTGATCGTCTGCATGCCTATATTCGTGATCATGATTTGCACGGGAATCTGCGCCTGTGGGCGGCAGGATACAGCCGTGCTGCCGCGGTGACGAATGATTTTGCCGCGGATGCGGTGGACAGCGGGCTGTTTCAGGCGGTGTATGCCTATACCTTTGCCACACCCCGTACGACCCGGGAAGAAAACGCAGGCCGTTACCACAGCATCTTCAACATGATCAACCCGTTTGACGTTGTTCCCATGGTTCCTTTCCCGGAATGGGGGTTTGACCGTTACGGGGTCGACCTGTTTTTTCCTGCCATTGAAACGAACAGCCGTTGGTACATGATGCAGGACAAAGTTGAGAAGGAATTTTTCTCGGCCACCGGCGAAGAGATCGTTTTTAACCCGCAGATTAACAGAAATCTTCATACGTTTTTAGATTATCTGGCCTTTTTCATCAGCTCGGCTGACAGTTACAAAACAAATGTTCAGCAGCCGTTGGTTGAGTATGTCCAGACTCGCGATCTGCATGCTTTGGTGAATGATGTTGTAAAACTGATCAATGTCGATACCATCAGCGAATATCTGCAGCGGCGGGACGAGATCGCCCGTTACCAGCTGCGTGAAATTTATTATTTTCTGGATTTTGTCACTCAGTTTGTCTATACAAGCCTGATCGGGGAAAATGATGAGGATGCGGCCAATATTTACTGGGATCCGGGGCTCCCTGTTAAGGAAAACCTGGCTTTCAACCATTACGAAAAGACCTATCGTGCCTGGCTGTTTTCAGACGAAGACCCCGAAGAGCTGCTGACGTGTGAGGCAAATTATGCCCATGTTGTGATCCACGGCGATGTGGATGTGGATGTTTTTGATGAAAAAATGAATTTTATTGTTCAAGTCAAAAACGACTTTGACGCCTATTCATTTTCGCCCTCTGACGTCCGCATGCCGGGGTATCAGGGCGTTGACAGCG
>CAYWKZ010000126.1:0-9243 GCA_964459115.1 uncultured Leptolinea sp.
TCGAGCTCAAACGCCGCGGGATCGCGCTCAAGGAAGCGTTCAACCAGATCAACCGTTACCAGCGGGATTCCTTCTGGGCAGGAGCCGGCCTGTATGAATATGTCCAGATTTTTGTGATCTCTAACGGCACCCACACCAAATATTACTCCAACACCACCCGCTGGAATGCTGTGGATGCAGCCAAATCGACCAAAGCAAAACAGGGGAAGACTTCCAACAGTTTTGAATTCACGAGTTTTTGGGCGGATGGGAACAACAAGATCATCCCGGACCTGACGGATTTTACCAAAACTTTTTTTGCCCGTCATACGCTGCTCAACATCCTGACCCGTTACTGCATCTTCACCTCCGAAAACCTGCTGCTGGTGATGCGCCCTTACCAGATCACGGCTGCCGAACGCATCCTGAACAAGATCCAAATTTCCGGAAATTATAAACAGTACGGCACTATTGATGGCGGCGGCTACATCTGGCACACTACCGGCTCCGGTAAGACACTGACATCCTTCAAGGCTGCAAGACTCGCTTCCCAGATGGAGGAGATCGACAAAGTCCTGTTTGTCGTTGACCGCAAGGATCTGGACTACCAAACCATGAAGGAATATGACCGTTTTGAAAAAGGCGCGGCCAATTCCAACACTTCCACCGCGGTGCTGAAGCGTCAGCTGGAAAACGACAGCTGCCGCATCATCATCACCACGATCCAGAAGCTTTCCAACTTCGTCAACCGGAACAAAGATCACGCGGTTTATAACAAGCGGGTCGTCATCATCTTTGATGAGTGCCACCGCAGCCAGTTCGGCGATATGCATGCCGTGATCGTGAAGAATTTCAAAAAATATCACCTGTTCGGTTTCACCGGCACGCCGATCTTTGCCGCCAATGCAGGAAGCGTGAAAAACGTGCAGTTCTTCACCACGCCGCAGACCTTCGGGAAACAGCTGCACACCTATACCATCGTGGATGCCATCAATGATAAAAACGTCCTGCCCTTCCGGGTGGATTATATCAAGACCATGGACAAGGATGACGAGCTTGAAGATGATGAGGTCTTTGGCATCAACCGGGAAAGCGCCTTTATGGCCCGGGAACGCATCGCGATGGTGACGAAATATATTCTGGAGCACTTTGACCAGAAGACCTACCGCGGTCAGCTGACTTACAGTTTTAATAAGCTTCAAAACATCTCCGATGTGGCATCCGGCGCAAACGGTTTGATTAAAGAGATCAAGGACAAACAGCGCATCAGCGGGTTCAACGCAATCTTCGCGGTCGCTTCCGTCCCGATGGCGAAACGTTACTATGAGGAATTCAAAAAACAGATGTCGGCAGACCCGTCAAAAAGCCTGAAGATCGCCACGATCTACAGTTACGGCGCAAATGAAGCGGAAACTGACGGCATTCTGGATGAGGAGAATCCGGAGGACACCTCCGCGCTGGATATTCAGTCCCGTGATTTTCTGGAAAGGGCGATCAAAGATTACAACGAGATGTTCCATACCAATTATTCGACCGACAGCGATAAGTTTCAGAATTATTACAAGGATGTCTCGCTACGAATGAAAAACAAGGAACTGGACCTGCTGATCGTGGTCAACATGTTCCTGACCGGGTTTGATGCCACGACGCTGAATACGCTCTGGGTCGATAAGAACCTGAAAATGCACGGGCTGATCCAGGCGTTTAGCCGCACGAACCGCATTTTGAACAGCGTCAAAACCTACGGCAACATTGTCTGCTTCCGCAATTTACAGAAACGGGTCGACGAAGCCATCGCGCTGTTCGGTGACAAGGATGCGTCCGGCATTGTGCTGGTCCGTCCGTTCCGGGATTACTATGAGGGATACGAGGACCATAAAGGTGATTTCCATCCGGGATGGAAGGAACTGGTCGAAAGGCTGCTGAACGAGTTCCCGCTGACAGAACCGCAGATCATCGGAGAAGAACGCAAGAAAGAATTTCTGAAGCTTTTCGGGATGATCCTGAGGCTGAACAACATTCTGCGCTCCTTTGACGAATTCGAGGGGAAAGAGATCCTGACAGAGTACGATTTTCAGGACTATTGCAGCCGCTACCAGGATGTGCGTCCTCAACCGGGTGTCCATGAAGGCGAAGACATTTCTGATGACATCGTTTATGAAATTGAGCTGCTCAAACAAATTGAGATCAATATCGACTATATTCTGATGCTGGTACAGAAGTATCATGACGATCATTGCCGGGATGCTGAAGTTCTGGTCAAGGCATTGAAAGCGGTGGACGCCTCTCCGGAACTGCGCAGCAAGAAGGACCTGATCGAGGCCTTTATTTCCGGGGCAAACCACATGGGCAACGTCCAGGAAGAATGGAAAACCTACATCGCTCAAAAGAAGGAAGAGGAACTGCAGAAGATCATTGGTGAGGAAAAGCTGAAGCCGGAAGCGACCCGCAAATTCATGGATGAGGCATTCCAAAACGGTGAGGTAAAAACCAGCGGTACGGACATCTCTGCTATCCTTCCGCCGATGTCACCCTTTGACAAGAAGCGGAAGGAAAAGAAGCAAACCGTCATCGAAAAACTGAAAGCATTCTTTGAACGCTTCTTCGGCATTTGAGCCAAAAATAACCAGTCAAACTGACCTGTTCTGCTGAACCTGCACTGTAAGGAACGGACTTCGTCCGATTTATATACAGTACAGGCCGCTTCGCGTCAATTCTTCGTCAGCGAAAACAGGTCACTTTCCGCTTTGCTTCAGACTGATCGCATTAACCAGACCGAAAAGAAAAACAATCAACGATAAACACAGAAAAAACACGAACATTGCACTGTCTCCTGCTCCTAACAAGGTTTATTCTACTTAGAGGCCGACTTTTCCGGACGCACTTGTTAATGACAGGTGAGCTTTTTTGATGAGACTCACAGATTTCGATACACCTTCACTTGCAAGTTCTTTTACCTCATCTGATGTCATTTGGATACCCCTTCATGAGGACGCCGTCTATTTCCAGCATATCCTTCCGCTCGATCACATAGTTCGGGCTCAGCAGGGAGGATATTTCTTCCGGTTTCATGTCGGGAACCCATTCCTCAAGGCTTGGAGGATCCTTTTTATAGATCTCTTCCCCAAGCACCATGTTCTTCGCGATATCCGAGGCGGTTACTTCCGGATCATTTGAGGAAAATGGATGCATGGTACGCCATATCGCGTTCAGCGCTTCAGGCGGGGTCAGCTGAACCAGAGGCAGTCCTGCTCCGGCAAACGCGCTCTGTAGGATTGATATCCGCTCCTCCAGGTTCTCCATCGCGGAGTCTTTCCCTTTCCGGATCTCAGCAATATCGGCTTCCGCGTACTGTCCCATGACGATGTTCCTGGCGACGTTTGCCGCACCCGGGAGGTAGTAGAGGGTGATCACGGTCCTGCGGCGGATGGGCTTGACTGAGTCATAGATCTCGGCTGTTCGGGCAATCATGGCGATACAGGATGCCGCGAGCGCTTTCCCCTGGATGTAGGGAAGTGATGTGGGATCCATGTATGCGATCTCCTGCTGAAAGGCTTCGGACCGTTCTGTGAAAAAACGGATGTCATCCGATGGATCGAAGGGCTCTTCAAATACGGTCAGTTGAAATTTTGTCCCGGGAGGAAGAGCGCCCATCGTCATCTGATAGCGTTCGAAAAGCTCCGCTTCTGTCTGTCCGTAAATGTCCATGTCGATTTCTGGAATCTCGAACATCAGGACAAAGGCGCCCTCTTTGGTGATCAGGAAGGGATCGTCAATGGCGATGACGCTGACCAGATCTACGGTATCCGCTGTAGGCTTGCCGGGATATGACAGTTGATTTGGATCCGGTTCTTCAAGTACCGGTTTTTCTGTATCTTTCTTTTTTCCTTTGAACAGATTCAAAAAGCCCATGTTCAATCCTTTCCTGTAATTTTATCCGGGAAAGCATACCAATACGGGCTTTATAATTTATTGTGGCAGAGAACAAAATTGTTCAATGCGAACAAACACTATAAGGAGAAGGACAGTGAAGAGAATAATATTGGCAGCAGTTTTAGCAGTTCTGATGAGTATATCGTCCGTGACAGCTCAGGGACCGGCCGGAGGACCTGGCGGACAAAGAGGCGGAAACCGCGGCGGAAACGGCGGCGGTGTGGACAAATCGGCAGATACAGATCTGCAGGCAATGATCACGGAAACGGCTCCGAAATTTCAGCTGGTAACATGGGAAGACCCTGATACAGGAATTTCGCTGCAATATCAGCTTTTTGTTCCCGCTGATTATGACCCGGATGAAAAATATCCGCTGATCCAGTTCATTCCTGATTCCAGTGTTATCGGGAAAGAAACAGATTATGTTCTGACTCAGGGATGGGGAGGCTTGATCTGGGCAACGGAAGAGGAACAGTCGAAGCATCCCTGTTTCGTCGTTGTGCCGGTTTTTACGGATACAATAGTGGATGACAGCTTCAACCATTCTGAGCAGATCGAAGCCGCGGTTCATTTTATTCAGCATCTGCTTCAGACATATTCAATCGATTCGGACAGGCTCTATACCACGGGACAGTCTATGGGCGGGATGACCTCGTTCTACCTGAATATCACATATCCCGATTTCTTTGCCGCATCACTATTTGTCGGGAGCCAGTGGGACAACAGCAAACTGAATATTCTTGAGGATAAGGCATTCTTCTATATTGTCTCGGCAGGTGATCCCAAAGCTTCAGCGGGACAATCTGAGCTTCTCGCTGTTTTCGACGCAGACGGAGCTGCCTATTCTCATGAGGAATGGGGAGCACAGGATCCGGCTGATGATCAGAATGCCGCCGTTGCCGCAATGCTCAGTGAAGGCAATTCCGCGAATTTTGTGACTTTCACCGCAGGCACTACCCTGGCCGAGGGTGCATCAGCTCCCGGAGGAGCCGGCGAACATATGACTTCTTTCGACTACGCTTACAAGATCGAAGCCGTGCGTGACTGGCTTTTCCAGCAGTAGAATTGGTGAAAAGAAACATCCGGTAACAGCTGCCGGATGTTTTCTTTTCAGCGCTGTAAAGTAAAATCAACCAGCAGCCTGCTCAATGAGTGACAACAGGTCAAGATAGAATTCCCTGATATCATTTTAAGGATATCAATTATGATGGATTTCAGCTTCGGAAAGGAAGTTTTCGGCATATGAGAAATGTATTATTGATAAACGGCAGTCCGCGTAAGAACGGCAACACGGCCGCCGCGTTGAAAATCATAGAACAGGTGCTTCATGATCACAAATTGGATACATTCCGTTTCCAATTGGATGGAAAGCCGGTTCGGGGCTGCATTGCCTGTGAACGATGCTCCGAGACACATCGCTGTGCTTTTCAGGATGACCAATGCAACGAACTGATCGAAATGCTGCTGAAAGCCGATGCGGTCGTAATCGGTACTCCGGTATATTTTGCCGGGCCCAATGGAGCGCTCTGCGCTCTGTTGGACCGTGCTTTTTATGCTGCTGCGAATCACGGACAGCTGCTGGCCGGTAAACCCGCCGCTGCCATTGCCACCTGCTGGCGCGCAGGGGCGACACCGTCAATTGACAGGCTCATTAAGTACTTCACCTTCAGTCAGATGCCTGTCGTCAGCAGCGACTATTGGAACGGATATTTGGGATCTCATGACAGCTTCGGTTCTGAAGTCCTGAAAACACTGGCTTCTAATTTAGCCGGCATGATACAAAAAGAGTGATTGTTATGGGAATGGAACAGAAGACCGGATTTTCTGTAGATAAATCCAAATGTATAAAATGCGGCAGCTGCATCAATACCTGCTCCGGCATGGTGATCGGGGCCGGCTCGGACGGCTTTCCGTATATGAAGGAATTTGAACGCTTTGGCTGGAGAGGATGCTGGCGTTGTCAGCATTGTCTTGCAGTCTGTCCTGTTGGGGCAATTTCCATATTTGGGAAAAAACCGGAAGATTCGCTTCCTATGCCGCCGGACCGGATGGGTGAATATATGGAGCAGCTTGTCGCATGCCGACGTTCCTGCCGCAGATTTCTTGACAAAAATGTTGAACCGGAAATCATCACGCGGGTCCTCTCTGTGATGGCAGCCGCTCCTACCGGAGGAAACGCACAGGGAGTGGAATACACCGTCATTGATGACAAGGATCGGGCCCATGAAATATGGAAAGAAGCTTACTCCGTCATGGACGCCAAAGCAAAGAAACATGTCTACACCCACAGTTTCAGCGATTTCTACTATGAAAAGATGAAGCAGTCTGAGAAAACGGTCCGTAAGGGTGATCTGCTGTTCTGCGGTGCTCCTCATCTGTTCATCGCTCATGAAAAATGCGTAGGCAAATGGGCGGAGGACAGCAAAGTGAACTGCAACATCGCCACGGCGTATTTTGAACTTCTCTGCAATGCATATGGGCTCGGGACTACCATCATGAGTTATTCGGCAGAAGTTCTCAATGAACTGGCTCCCAAAGCACGGGAAATGCTGAATATTCCGAGAGATCATTATACGGGACTGATCGTAGGATTTGGATATCCTGAAATCCGTTATGCCAGGGGTGTTCAGAAAGACCGGACAGCAAAGACTCACCGCTACAGCGAGGACAAAAGGAAACGGTAATGGGCAGAGAGCTGATGTGGGTCTGCGGAATTCTTCCGGAGACGCTGAACCGTGAGATCGTCAGCATCTGCAGGGATGCAAATCAGAAAATCGGGCTGCCTGAAACGGTGTTCCGGTTTCCGCTGCATATCTCCATGAAGAAGAGTTTTTACACCGAGGATTTCAAAACGGTAAAACAGACTGTTGTGGATTTTCTTTTGCAAAAAGGCATTGTCCCGTGCAGAACGGGGCTGTTATCCGGCACAAAGGGATGCTCTGGCTTCCTGTCATACCGGATGCCAGTATCCGAGAGGTGCATGACCAGCTGGATGCTTTGCTGGAAAAGAACTATGGTATTCCAATCAGCAGATATGACCGGATATTTCAGCCGCATGTCAGTCTGTTTACAACAGGCCCCATTGAGCAGATCAAAGCTATGTATGAGAAACTGCCCAAACTGCAAGAGGAAAAGCATTTTGAACTGAAGAAGTTTGTGGTGGGTTCGTCCGGCCACAGGGACGAGTTCTTTGATGTATAGAGGGAGAATTGATACAGGAGGCAGCAAAATGGATTTTATGGACATTTCACGGAAACGGCATACGGTACGAAAGTATGCACAGACGCCTGTAGAGCAGGAGAAAATCGAAAAAATACTGGAGGCGGGACGCTGGGCTCCGACAGCTGTGAATGCGCAGCCTCAGAGAATCCTCGTGCTGGACACACCTGAGAATTTGGATAAGGTGAAGGAATTCTGTACCTCACGTTTAGCCTTACACTTTACACAATATCCTTCCATTTTTCCTCCATATTATTGTTGATATTCGTGAGCAGTGCTCAAATCTCATTGTACCATCTAATAGAAGACGTATTATCGAACTTCCCAACTGGTAAAGTGTTACCCGCCTTGAGGTCAAAAGGCGGGTAACAAATAGGAGTGGATATACATGAAGATCTATGAAAAAATTACAAGATGTTATGGTCTTCGAAGGAATCCATTATTCCTGCCTGTTCAAGATTTGCTTCTTTTGTAAAGGAAGAAACTGTTACTGTATATTCACTGTTACCCTGAACAAAGACCGTTCCGTCTGTCCCTTCAATCGTAACAGCGTTACCTGCCGCATCCGTAATGGTTCCGGCACATTCCAAATCAGTTACTTCGCTGTTTCCGGTAACAATCCATGAGGATGAACTGTCGATAACAACACGGGCATAGCCGCTGCCGCCGTCGCCGGCACAGCTTTCATTATCAACAACTGATCCGGTCAAAACAGAACCTTCAGTAAGATAAAGATTCAGGGTGGAAATACTGTCCCAGATCACATTACCGTTCATTTGCTGGGTAATGGCCGTGAAATCACAGTCGGCACCGTTTGCACCGCTTTTACCCCAGCCGCGCTGATTGGCATTTCCGGTCACGCGGAGGAAATATTCGGAATCGTCAGCGCTTTCGATCTCAACATTTCGAATCACAAAGACACTTTCCGTATTGGTTGTGTAGAAAATTCCTCCGTTCTGACTTACCAGTTTTCCGCCATCCATTGTGAAGGTTCCCTGCCCCACCTGGCTGTCACCGCTCATGGACTGGTAAAGGATCACGGTCCAGGTGTTGTCATTCTGTTCAAGGTCCGGCATATTTCCGGTAAGGACGCTGTCATAAAGGCGGACGGTATTCAGGCCTTCAAGACAGAGCGCTTCGGAGCCTGTAGCCGTGAGATCCGCATCGTGGATGGTAATATCCGCTGTAACATAAACTGCGGGAGAACCGGATCCGTTGGAAGTGTATGAGCCGCCGTCAACGATCATCGTCCCTGAACCGCGGTCGCTGCGGATCGCCGCGGCAGATCCGCCGTTTGTGTTGATCGTCAGGTTTGCGGCGTAAAGCTTTCCCCCACCTGCGACATGGATCCCGCCGGAAGTGTTCTGTTTCGTATTGATGGTGCTGTTGGAGATATAAACCACGCCGTCTCCATAAGAGAAGACGCCTGCTCCGCCTGCTGAATCCGTAGTGATATTTACATTGTCAACAGTAAGAGTTCCTCCGGTTGCAAGCAGAGCCGCACCGACTCCATAAAAACTGCTGTTATCACCGCCCGTAGAATCGGAAGAGATCCGTGTCACTGACACATCATTCAGGCTGACTTTTCCTCCTGTTACCAGCAGAGCATTTTCATCCGTTCCGGTGGAAGTAAGATTATCAGTCAACACAGTGTCGCTGTCTATCGTCAGAACAGCATCATACTCTCCGGAAAAACCGGATCTGCCGCCGGGCATACCTCCCGGACCGCCCTGACCGCCGCCGAATCCATCAGGAGGAGTACCCATCGGAGCGCCGCCGGGACCGCCCTGACCGCCGCCGAATCCATCAGGAGGAGTACCCATCGGAGCCTCACCAGAAGGAGGTTCAGGAGGATTACCCTCTTGTGCAAACACAGAAACGCAAGTCAGCAAAAGGCTGAAAACCAATAATAAACTCAATGATTTTTTCACTGTAAATATTTCCTCTTCAAATAATTTATTTCAAAGAACGTTTTCCATTCCTTTATTATCGATTTTATACTGCGAACCTTAAATCAACCTTAGAATATGTCGAAATCCATTATTCTATATGATGATGAAGATCAGACAGATCAGGACAAACAGCGATGACATCATGACGAAAGCGGAAGTC
>CAYWKZ010000127.1:0-9122 GCA_964459115.1 uncultured Leptolinea sp.
AATGTCCTTGGGGACAGTATGATGACCCCCGCGTTGGAAAACAGTACCATTGCGCTGTATGATATTGATTCTATCCGACTGGATGAATCGGCAGCGATGCTGGAAGCCATTAACCGGACCAATGGTTCCAAGGCACGGATCGAGAAATATCTTGGTGTGGAAAACCGGAAGGATGCGCTCAGAGATGCAAATTACGTCGTGAATGCCATTCAGGTAGGCGGATATGACCCATGTACAATTACCGATTTCGAGATCCCAAAGAAATATGGATTGCAGCAGACAATTGCCGATACGCTTGGTGTGGGTGGTGTCTTCCGCGCTCTGCGGACCATCCCTGTGATGATGGATTTTGCCCGGGACATGGAAGAGGTTTGTCCGGATGCCTGGTTCCTGAATTACACCAATCCGATGGCCATGCTGACCGGAGCTATGCTGCGTTTCACAAATGTCAAGACAGTCGGGCTTTGTCACAGTGTTCAAGTGTGTGCTCCGACACTGCTCAACGAGCTCGGAATCGGGTATGATGATTCGGTTCAGTATAAAATCGCCGGCATCAACCATCAGGCCTGGCTGCTGGAATGCACTCGTGGAGGCGAAGATCTTTATCCTGAAATTAAACGCCGTGCCAGGATGCTGAATGCGGGCAAGTTGGACATTGGTCCTTTTGACGAGTGGGCCGAACGAATGACTTGCGGAGAACCTCGTCCGGGCGAATGGATCGACCATATGCGGGAAGAATATGATCTCTATCAAAAAACCGGACGCCATGGTGATATGGTTCGGCTGGAGCTAATGCTTCGGTTTGGTTACTACATCACCGAGTCCAGTGAACACAATTCGGAATATACGCCTTACTTTATTAAGAAAAATTACCCTGAGCTTATTGAACGCTTCAATATACCTCTGGATGAATATCCCCGCCGCTGCATCCGGCAAATCAAAGATTGGAAGGAACGCGGACATGAACTGACGCAAAATCCGAACCTGTCCCATGAACGTTCCCGGGAATATGCCAGCTATATCATGGAAGCCATGGAAACGAATATCCCGACCCAGATCGGAGGGAATGTGCTGAATCGCGGTCTGATCACAAATTTGCCACAGAATGCCTGTGTGGAAGTTCCCTGCCTGGTGGACCGCAACGGTGTTCAGCCTACGGTGATCGGTGATCTGCCGGAACAGTGTGCAGCCCTGAACCGGACAAACATCAACGTACAGCTGTTGGCAATTGAAGCCGCGATGACCTTGAAAAAGGATTATATCTATCAAGCCGTGATGCTGGACCCTCATGCCGCTGCTGAGCTCTCTATCGACGATATTGTGAGCATGTGCGACGAGCTGATCGAGGCTCACGGGGACTGGCTGCCAAAATATCATTAACATATGACGATACAACAATTAAATTACGCGATCATTATTTCGGAGATGGGATCGCTGAACAAAGCCTCTGAGGTGCTTTACATAGCGCAGCCATCCCTGACCAGTTCCATACAGGAGCTGGAAAAGGAGCTCGGCATCACGATCTTCAACCGCAGCGCCCGGGGTGTCACATTGACCAATGATGGGGAGGAGTTCATCCAGTATGCCCGCCAGGTGATCCTGCAGTATGAGCGTCTGCTGGAAAAATACGGGAAATCGGAAACCATCAAAAAGAAATTCGGGATCTCGACGCAGCACTATTCCTTCGCCGTCAAAAGTTTCGTGGAAATGGTCAAACAATTTGACACCGGGGAGTATGAGTTCGCGATCCGGGAAACCAAAACCAGAGAGGTGATCGATGATGTCAGCGCCGGACGCAGTGAAGTGGGGATCTTATACCTCAGCGATTTCAACCGCAAGGCGATCGAAAAGCTGCTGAGGGCTAACAGCCTGGAATTCCATCACCTCATCGACTGCGACGCCTATGTTTACCTGTGGAAAGGCCATCCGCTGGCTTCAAAGAAATCGATACGTTTTGAGGAACTTTCAGATTATCCCTGTCTTTCCTTTGAACAGGGATCTGCGGGCTCATTTTATTTCGCCGAAGAGATCCTGACCACCAGTGAATATCCCCGCACGATCAAGACCAATGACCGGGCAACCATGCTGAACCTGATGGTTGGACTGAACGGCTATACCTTATGTTCCGGGATCATCTGTGAGGAGTTGAACGGCTCGGAATATATCGCCGTTCCGTTTGAGTCGGATGACGGGAGCCAGCATAACACAATGGATATCGGCTATATCGTACGGAAATATATGATCCTGAGCCGCATGGCTGAACTTTATATCAAAGAACTGCGTGCATATCTGGGCGTATAGCTATATTATTTTTTTAGTTACTTATAGATTGAATCTATAGATAAATATTTAATTATAATATTGGACAAATTGCTTTTGGGATATTATACTTACTGCGTTGTAATTCTTTTGGAGGAAATATCATGAAGAAGAATTTGTTGTTTACATTTGTTTTGTTGGTTCTTTCTTTAGTCCTTGTTAGCAGTGTTTATGCTGAGGATCCGATTAAGATCGGTTATGTCGGTGCCCTTTCCGGTGATACGGCGTTGTGGGGACAGGCAGGGTTGAACGGCCTGAACCTGACTGCTGAAATGATCAATGAAGAAGGCGGTATTCTTGGCCGTGAAGTTCAGATCATCGGTCTGGATGGAAAAGGCGCTGCGGATGACTCAGTAGCCGCTTACAAGCGTCTGGTCGAACAGGAAGGCGTTGTGGCCGTTGTCGGTACCAACTTCTCTTCCTGCAACATTCCGATTGCCGCGGTTTCTGATGAACTGCATGTCCCGGTGATCGCTACAGCAGCTTCCAATGAACTGGTCACGGTGGATGCCAACGGTAAGCTGCATCCTTATTCCTTCCGCCTGTGCTTCATTGACCCGTACATGGGCTATCTGGCGGGTTCCTATGCTTACAATGAACTTGGCCTGCGCAAGGCTGCCATCATCACCGATATCACCGATCCTTACAGCACCGGTGTAGGCGGATACATGATCGATACGTTCACCAGCCTCGGCGGTGAAGTGGTCGCCCAGGAAGAAGCCCAGAGCGGTGACAACGACTTCCGTGCCCAGCTGACCAAGATCGCGATGGCTCAGCCGGATGTCCTGTTCGTTCCGTGGAACTATGCCAATGTCGCCCTGATCGGCCAGCAGGCCCGTGAGCTGGGCATCAGCGCCGTCATGGTCGGTGCCGATGGTTGGGATACGACTGAACTGATCGAGCTCTCCCGCGGTGCACTGGAAGGTTCTTATTACGTTTCCCGCCCGGGCTTCAACCTCCCGGAAGCTGCTGCTTACTTCGAAATCTATGATGCCAAGTTCCATTCATCCAAGGAAACCGAATGCCTTTACGGTAATGACGGCCTGATGTGGATCAAACAGGCGATCGAAGCCGCCGGTTCTGCCGAACCCGATGCCATCCGCGATCAGCTGGAAGCCACCGAGAGCTTTGACGGACTGCTGGGACACATGAGCGTGGATCCGACCAATCACAACCCCAGCCGTGATGCCGCTATCTTCCGTGTTGATGCGGATGAAGTGACCTATGTCGGCATTTACGATCCTGCAAAATAATTGACCGGAGTAAGTAATAATGAGGTTGGGATAGTTCATTCCGACCTCTTGCGTATAATGAGAAAAAGGGAAAGAATTGTGCACGGGTCTGTACAATTCTTTCCTTCATTGATTTTGATTTCGCTTACAGCGTTTTATGGAATGTGCTCTATGGACAGTAATACCTACTGACCATTGACCACCGGCTGCAGAACGCTGAGAAAGAGACGGGTTTATGAAGATACTGATACAGCAAATGATCACGGGGATCTCGATTGGGAGTGTATATGCACTGATCGCCTCAGGATATGCCCTGGTTTACAGTCTGCTGGACTTTTCAAACTGGGCGCATGGGGAAGTTTGTATGCTGGGAGCCTACTGCTGCTTCATGGCGACGCTGGTCCCGAAGATGCCGTTTGCTGTTTCCTGTCTGATCGGTATCGGCGGGGCAGCATTGATCAGTGTGTTCAATGAAAAAGTGGCCTACCGCCGCATCCGCAACAACGGTTCACCGAACATGTTCCTGATGATCGCGGCGATGGGTCTTTCGACCACCTATCAGAACCTTGCCAATGTTATCTGGGGCTCCAAATTCAAGCAGCTTCCCCGTTTCTTTAAAACATCAACACTGAACATCAACGGCATTTTTGTGGGCACCACAGATCTCCTGTGCATCATCATTTCTTTGATCATGCTGGTGGTCCTGCTGCTCATCATCAATAAAACGAGATTCGGTTTGCATGTCCGTGCAGTTGCTTGCGCCGGCAGTACGGCACGTATCATGGGGATCCGCATTGACCAGGTGATCGCATTAGTCTTCCTGATGGCCGGTGCGCTGGCCGGGCTGGCCGGGATCACCTATGGCATGAAATATAACGTTTATCCGACGATGGGCAACGTTGGACTGAAGGCGTTCATTGCCTCAGTAATCGGCGGGTTGGGGTCTGTTCCGGGAGCCATCGTAGGTGCGGTCCTGCTGGGCCTTATCGAGACAGTTGTTTCCGGTTATATCAGCTCCGGCCTGCGGGACCTGATTTCCTTTTCCCTGCTGATCCTGATTTTGCTCATCCGTCCTTCCGGTCTTTTCGGCGTGGATGTTCAGGAAAAGGCCTGAAGGGAGGTGATCATGATCAATTCATTTTATGAAGGCATTATCGTCACCTGTTGTGTGAACATCATTGCGGTGCTGGGGATGTCGGTGCTGACCGGGTTCACCCGTCTGTTCTCCTTTGGCAATGCCGGGTTTATGGCGATAGGAGCCTATACAGCTGCCATCTGCAGCGTTCAGTTCCATCTACCGTTTTTTCTGGCGATCATTTGCGGGGCTGCTGCGGCGGGAATCATCGCCTACCTCCTCGGCAGCCTGACGATCCGCCTGCGCGGCGATTATTTCCTGATCAGCTGTCTGGGCTTCGGGGAATGTGTTCGTGTCCTTTTCCTGTATCTGCGCAATATCACGGGCGGAGCGGTCGGTTATACGGGGATCCCTTATCGTACTACCTGGGTGGTCGCGCTCCTGTGCGCGGTGGCGGCATTCATCATTGCCTGGAACCTGATCCATTCACGCTTCGGTCAGGCTTTTTCAGCGATCCGCGAAAACGAAGTCGCCGCAGCTGCCAACGGGATCGATGTCGTAAAATATAAAAAGATGTCCTTTGTTTTCAGCGCCATTTTCGCAGGCTGGGCAGGCGGTCTTTATGCCCATTACCTGCAGCACATCACGCCGGTACTCTTTAACCTGCCGAAAAGCTGCGAACTTGTGATCACCACGGTTCTCGGCGGGCTTGGATCCCTGACCGGGAGCGTGCTGGGCACGCTGGTCGTTCAGCTGCTGCCGGAATTCTTTCGGAAGTTCTCCGAATATCGTATGCTGGCTTATGGGATCGCTGTCGTTCTGGTGATCCTGCTGCGCCCCGCAGGATTGATGGGCTATATGGAATTTCCGGACCTGATCCGGAAAATCACGAAGAAAAAGTCAGCGGGAGGTGCCTGAGATGAACAGTAACAGCAATACTCCCCTGTTGGAAATGAAAGGCGTTGAAAAACGTTTCGGCGGTGTAAGGGCGATCGACCATTTTGATTTGAAAGTGATGCCCCGGGACATATACGGGCTGATCGGTCCGAACGGTGCAGGGAAAACCACGATTTTCAACACCATTACCGGGATCTATCAGGCTGACGCGGGGCAGATCATCTTTGACGGGAAGGATATCACGAAGATCAAACCGCATCAGGCTGCCGAAATCGGTATCGCGCGGACCTTCCAAAATATCCGGCTTTTCGGAAATCTGACCGTGAAGATGAACGTGATCATTGCCTGCAACATGCGCAGCAGCTATTCCATGGCTGAAGCGCTTCTTCGCCTGCCGCGTTACCGCAGCGTCACAAAGAACATTGAAGAGCGGGCTATGGGCTATCTGGAATCCGTCGGTTTGACAGATAAAGCGGAAGATATCGCCGGTTCGCTG
The DNA here is from genome assembly GCA_964459115.1 of uncultured Leptolinea sp. GTDB lineage: Bacteria > Chloroflexota > Anaerolineae > Anaerolineales > Anaerolineaceae > Flexilinea. The sequence goes on from CAYWKZ010000127.1 coordinate 6,020, forward strand.
CCTTATGGACATCAGCGGAAGCTGGAGATCGCAAGGGCAATGGCTACCGAGCCGAAGCTGCTGCTGCTGGATGAACCGGCAGCCGGTATGAATGAGGAAGAATCACTGGACCTTGTGAATTTCGTGAAGAAACTTCATCATGATAATCCGATCACGATACTGATGATCGAACATCACATGGATGTGGTCTCGAGGCTATGTGAACAGTGTACGGTGCTGGATTTCGGAAAGACCCTGTCACAGGGGACTGTTGAGGAAGTCAAGAAGAACGAGGCGGTCGTAGCGGCTTATTTGGGAGGTGAACTGTGAGTGAAAAATCCCATGATGTGATCTTGAAAGTGGAACATCTCTCGGCTGCTTATGGCGGGATCCGGGCAATCGATGATATCTCATTTACCGTGAACAAAGGGGAAATCGTGGCGATGCTCGGCGCGAACGGTGCGGGAAAATCGACCCTGCTGAAATGCCTTTCCGGCGAGCATAAACGGTCTGCCGGTGAAATCATTTTCGACGGGCAGCCCCTTCCCGGTCACTGCCATCAGATCGTGGAACGGGGAGTTTCCATCGTACCGGAGGGACGTCAGATCTTTTATAAACTGACCGTCCTGGAAAACCTGATGGTCGGCTGCTGCCAGCGTGACGATAAAGAGGGAATCCAAAAAGATTTGGAAATGGTTTATAAAATGTTTCCCCGTCTGGAAGAACGGAAAGCCCAATTTGGCGGTTTGCTTTCCGGCGGTGAGCAGCAGATGCTGGCGATTGCCCGCGGACTGATGGCCAGGCCGAAGATGCTGATGCTGGATGAGCCGAGCCTTGGGCTGGCCCCGATCATTGTCAATCAGATCATGGACACGCTCAAGTCCATTGCGGAAAGCGGTACGACCATACTGCTTGTTGAACAGAATGCAAAGAAAGCATTGGAGCTGTGTGACCGGGCTTATGTGATGAACGTGGGACATATCGTGATGGAAGGAAGCGGAAAAGATTTGCTTGCGGACGAACATCTGATGCAGGCTTATTTAGGATGATGTGTGAAAGGACATGGGTGAAAAGAATGAGAGCAGCCGTTTGGCATGGTTACAAGGATTTGAGAATTGAAGAAAAACCGATCCCGGTTCCGGGTGCGGGAGAGGTGTTGGTTCGTGTAGATTGGGCCGGGATCTGCGGTACCGACCGGCATGAATATGAAGGACCGAATTTTATACCGGTGAAAAAGCCGCACCGCCTGACCGGGCGGGTGGCTCCGCTGACGATCGGACATGAATTTTCCGGGCGGATCGAACAGCTCGGTGAGGGCGTGACCGGGTGGAAGCCGGGTGACCGGGTGACCGCCAACGGCAGTCTGACCTGTGGGAAGTGTGAAGCCTGCAGGAGCGGACGCTATAACATCTGCCAGAAGCTGGGCTTCCTCGGTGTCGGTGATGATGGGGCATTTGCTGATTATGTTGTTGTTGAAGCAGCAAAACTTTTTGCAATTCCTGACGAAGTTGATCAGCGTTCGGCGGCTGTGGCTGAACCGCTGGCCTGCGGGATCCATGCCACTCACCTGCTGGGGGATATCCGCGGAAAAGATGTGGTCATCATCGGCCCCGGCATCATTGGTATCGGTGCATTTTTCGGAGCAAAATACGCAGGCGCCGGGAGGATCCTGGTTTCCGGGGTAGGAGAATATCGCCGTGAGCTGATCGAAAAATATGGCGGTACCTATATTGATGTCTCTAAAGTTGATTTGGAAGAATATGTCGCAGACTGTACTGACGGACGGCTCGCAGATGTGGTTTATGAATGCCTTGGCTCTGAAAAGACACTGGACCAGGCGATTCGCATCAGTAAACCCGGCGCGAAGATCATGGTGATGGGCGTCTTCGGGAAGAAACCTGTGGTGGATATGAACACCCTGCAGGAAGCTGAACGGGTGCTTTACACTTCTCAGGCCCACGTCAATGAGATCGCGGAGGCTCTTGATTTTATGAAAGAGGGCAAAATCAACGCCGATGAACTGATCACCCGGGAAGTGACGCTGGGGACACTGGTTGAGGATGGGTTTGAGTACCTGATCAAACACGGTCCGGAACAGATCAAGGTACTGATCAACATCAGCGGTGATAATTGAGTATTTATGTACTTAATGTGTATCTCTATGTTTATGATAGAATATAAAATTGAAAGGACTTTATATTATGCAGAGAATTCCGAGTTTCAGTATTGACCATACCAGATTGGCCAAAGGCTTGTATTTATCCCGTGAAGATGACGATGTCAAAACATGGGACGTTCGTATTTTGGAACCAAATCATGGCCATTACCTTTCCACCGCTGTGAGTCACACGATCGAGCATCTGTTCGCGACCTACGCCCGCAACAGTCAATATAAAGACGGCATCATCTACATCGGCCCGATGGGCTGCCGCACCGGCTGCTATTTCCTGACCCGCGGCCTGACCGATGCCGAGGTACTGGATTGTGTCGTAAAATCCTTCGAATTCATGGCGAACTATGATGGTGAGATCCCGGGCGCCAAGGTGGAAGAATGCGGCAACTATCAGGATCATGACCTGAAGGGCTGCAATGAAGAAGCAGCGGCTTACTACGAGGTCGTTAAAAACCTGACCCCGGCAGATATGCGCTATACCTATTATCTGAACTGATCCGCAAAATCGTATAAAGTGAAGTGTAAAAAGAGCTGCCTGGTTCGGACAGCTCTTTTCCGTAAATTATATTTTAGGCGGCCATGCCAGCGCGGTCATTTTTCTGGTGGGCGCTGCGCAGCTCCGGCGGCATGGTGAGCTCGTCATAAAGATCGGCGAGGGAGCTGTCGGGGTATTTGGCACGGGCATCCAGGATCGCCTGCGCGGTCTGTTCGATCTTCACCCGATGTTCCTCTGTCGGCTCCGGCCAGGGGAAGTTGTTGTAAACGATGTCTTTTGAATAGCGGTAACGCATTTCCAATCAATCTTCACGGCATGCTTCGACCCGTTTCATAACTAAAGGCATCGAACGCAATTCTGCCGGAGTTAATCCCACCAGCCACAGACAGTACCGGTTTTTATTATTTAAGGAAACGCTGATTAATGCCTGTTTCATGGCAATTGAGTCAATACAA
>CAYWKZ010000128.1:0-9098 GCA_964459115.1 uncultured Leptolinea sp.
AGGCAGGTGATGAGGAAAATATCGCTGCATGGCTGGATGAAGACATGACAAGGTCAGTTTCATCAAAAATGAATGAAATGAAGATGATCCTGAAGGCACTCAAAAATTCGATCGATGCCCCGGACCGGGAAAAGATGTACACTGAGGTCAATGATCTTTTCTTGGGTGACTGGTTTGCCCGCTTATTTGTCCGCGGGGGCAGTAATTCGGAGAAGATGAAAGTATTGATGAATATCGTCCCGACAAGTTTTGTTACACTTATGGATGAGAAGAACGGAAAATTTCCAAAGCTGATGCAGAAACTCATCGACATGGTCCTGAAAGAAGATCAGGAAGATTCACTCATGGCAGAACGGAAGAGATCTCTCCAGGGGGCTTGAAGCTGATTGTCTCTTAGCCCCCAACTTTTGTGGGTGCCTGTTTCCGGGGCAATGCTATGATTTCATTTTCCCAATGATGTGATGGGAATGACGTAAACTTCGTTGGCTTTGTCAAAGCGCGCTGTTTCGCCGGCTCCAACCAGCACAGCAAGAAATTCCGGACTTGGATTCCTTGCCGCTGGATTCAGCGCTATTTTTCTGCGTAACCGTTGAAGATTTTCCGCCGCTTCATCGACTTTATTTTCTCCCAGTTTGATCTCAAACGCTCCCCATCGCCCGTCGCGAAGTTCGATCACGGCATCCACTTCCAGACCGTCTGAATCCCGATAGTAAGATAACGGAGAAGCAGGGGCATTCGGGAGGGCTGAGGCATAAACAGCCAGGTCATGCATACAAAGTGATTCAAACAATAACCCGAACAACTGACCGTCAGTGATGAGGCGATCCGGTGTTATCCCCAGCAGACAGGCGGCCATGGATGGATCTGCAAAGTAATATTTCGGTTTGATCCGCAGACGGGATTTTGAACGGATGGGAGCATCCCACCCGCTGACTGCGTGAATGACATAAAGTGAATTGAGGGCATCGACATAAGCGGAAACCTTTCGCGGCAGATCCTTTTGTCCGGTGGCAGAGAATCCGGCATCATTAGCAAGCGTCTGCAAAGAAACGGCACTGCTGATGTTCCTTGCCAGGGATCGGGCAATGTTTTCTGCTTCGCGCTGATTGAGCCCTTTCCGTGGAATGCTGATTTCAAACAATGCGTCAAAGTAGCTTTGTATGTATTCAACAGCATCGGCGGCGTTTGTCTTCCTGGAAACCGGCATCGGCCATCCGCCCCTGCAAATTATTTCCGCCAAAGGCGGCAATTTTTGCTGAACCAGTACCGGCTGAAATTCACCTCGAAACAGACCGCTCAAGGAAACCGTTCCGCTGGATTCTCCTGTCTCTTGAAGTGACATGGTTGACATTTTGATCCTGTCGATACGTCCGGCTCCGCTGTGATGGACCTTTTCTTTCTGAGGATCTGAGGAGCCTGTCAGGATAAATCTGCCGGTTTGAGCGCCGTATTGGTCGATGCTCATCCGAACCTCATCCCAAATGGTCGGAACATCCTGCCATTCATCGATGGCATGAGGAGCTGCGCCGAGCAGGGCAATGGATGGGTCAGACTCGACTGCTGTCCGTACTTCATAGCGTCCGACCCTGGTGATGCTTTCCGCAAAGGCCAGAGAGGTCCAGGTTTTTCCGCACCACATCGTTCCTGCAATTTCAACAGCTCCAAACAGGTCAAGTTTTTTCGCGATCTGTTCATCAATGATTCGCGGCATATATCCATCAGGCAGCAGAGAACCGTATTCCATGACTTATCTCCCTTGTTATGCGATTTTAGAGGAATTATAACACATAAAATAGAGGAAAATTGATGTATGTTTTAGAGGATAAATAATAACGAAAATAGAGGATGAATCGTCTTGGATTTAGAGGAAAGAAATAACACAAAGAGGACTGTCCCCTCAGGAAACAGTCCTCATTTTATTGTTTTATACGTTCAGGATCGCGTCTTTCAGGATCGCGATGAACTTTTCGCGGTCGACCTTCAGGATCACCAGCGCGTTGGTGAAGGGGAACTGCTTGTCGGAGTAAAGGTCGGTGATGGTCTTGCCGCTGGTGAAGGACCCTCTGGTCTCCACCACAACGCCCGCTTCCTCACCCTCAAACAGCTCCGGATGCGCCAGGTACATCACCGGGCAGGAATCATGCATGCAAAAGCCCTTGACGCCATATTTGGCCAGGACCTTGTAGGAATGCATCAGGATCGCCTTGACGAAGGTTCCGGCCGGTTTACCGGTGGCAGCCAGCTCCTCCAGATCTTCCATCTCAAAATAAGCCTGAGTGGTGACGTCCAGCCCGCACATCACGATCGGAGCACCGCAGCGGAACACGATGTCCGCCGCCTGCGGGTCGGCGTAGATGTTGAACTCGGCCGCCGGGGTGATGTTGCCCGGTCCCGCGGAGCCGCCCATCAGCGTGATGGAGTGCAGCAGTTTCGGCAGGTCCGGATATTTGGTGAAGGCGATGGCGATGTTGGTCAGCGGGCCGGTGGGCACCAGCCGCAGTTCATGGGGATGAGCCTTGGCACACTCATAAAGCGCATCCCAGGCGCTTTCCTTTTGTTCCACCGCGCCTTCCGGCAGCGGCAGATCCACATCTCCCAGGCCGTTTTCCCCGTGCACGTAAGCCGCGGTCACCAGCGGGATCACCATCGGCTTTTCCGCCCCGCGGTAGACCGGGTAGGCGGTCCCCATCAGGGCATTGATGCGGTGGGTGTTCCAATAAGCATTGTCCTGGATCGTGTTGCCGCAGACGGTGGAGATCCCCAAAATCTCAAGCTCCGGGAGCTTGTGCGCCAGCATGATCGCCACGGCATCGTCAGTGCCGGTGTCACAGTCCAGCCAGACAGGAATTTTCGTCATTTTCCCACCTCCCCATAATTCTTGATGGCGTCGATCAGATAATCGACAAAGGTCTCGCGGTCCAGGTCTATCAGGCAGGAGGCATTGGGCGGGAAGCCGAGAATGCCGTTCCAGTCGGGGATGGTCGCGCCTTTGCAGTAATCGCCGCAGGTCTCGATCTGGACGTAAAAATCGCGGATGGTGAAGATCTCCGGGTGTACCAGCACCATCACCGCGCAGGGGTCATGCATCGGGGCGCCTTCGTAGCCCATGGTCTTGTGGAATTTATAAAAGAACTCCAGCCACTGCCAGACGATGTCGCTGACCGGGTTGTTCAGCGCGCGGATGCGTTCAAAGTCCGCCGGTTTGATCAGTGCCTTTTCCGTCACGTCGATACCGGCCATCAGGATCGGCACGCCGGACTCGAAGACGATCTTCGCCGCTTCCGGGTCCACCAGGATGTTGAACTCAGCCGCCGGGGTCCAGTTGCCGAACAGCAGTCCGCCGCCCATCAGGCTGATGCGTTCGATGCGGTCCTTCAGCTCCGGATGGGCCATCAGGAAGGCCGCGGTGTTGGTCAGCGGACCGGTGGAGACGATGGTCACCTTCTCGGGGCAGTCCCGGATCACCCGGGCCCATAGTTCGATGCCGCTGATGGGTTCCGGCGCGAAGTCCGGTTCCGGCAGCGCCGGGCCGTCCAGACCGGACTCACCGTGGACGGTGGGGGCGTTCATCTGTTCCGTGTTCAGCGGGTGATAGCATCCGCGGGCGAAGGGAGCGTGCAGCCCGATCAGGGTGCAGACCCGCAGCGAGTTATAGCTGGTTTTTTCGATGGTCTGGTTTCCGCCCACCGAGGTGACCGCGAGGATATCGAACAGCCCGCAGCCCTGGGCGAACACCCAGGCGATGGCGTCATCATGTCCCGGGTCACCATCCAGAATGATGGGTATTTTCTTTACTTCCGGCATTGTTTCTCCTTCGATAATTATTCAGAGGCGGTACACCTAACCTCTAAAGTCTAAAGTCTAAAGTCTAAAGTCTTATTTCGCCTGCAGCGCTGCAGCAGAGTGTTGTTTCCTGATTTTGTTATTGCGGACAATGGCGAAGATCACCAGGCCGATGATCGTGACAGCGTAGGGGATCGGGGAGGCCAGGTTGGAGTCCAGCCCAATAGCGGAGAACTTGATCCCCAGCGCCTGGGCAAAGCCGAAGACCAGGGAAGAGAGCATGCCGCCGAGACACTCACCGCCGCCCATTGCCTGAGCTGCCAGCGCGATAAAACCGCGCCCCGCGACCATATCCAGTGACCAGCCCTGGGCATAGGCCATGGACATGAAAGCGCCGCCGAATCCGCACATCAGGCCGGAGAAGCCAATTGCCACATATTTGATGTTCAGCACGGAAACACCGACGGAAGAAGCCGCGTTCGGGTTTTCACCGACTGCCCGGATGTTCAGCCCCAGCGGGGTCTTGTAAAGCATGATGGAGGTCAGCAGGCAGAAAAGGAACGCGAAATAGGTCAGCAGGTTGTGTCCGGAGATCACCTTCCCGAGGAAGGGGATGCTGCTGATGATCGGGATGTTGATATCGGGGATGCACAGTGCCTTGGTGATGAGACCGGTGGTGGAGGCCATGGATTTGCCCTCGGTAAGGTTGGTGATGACTTTGCAGAGGAACAGCGTACCGCCCGAACCCATCATGTTGATCGCAATGCCGACGAGGATGATGTCCGTTTTCAGTTTGAAGGCGAAAAATCCCATCAGCAGGGACATCAGCACACCGGTGAGGAGTGCGGCCAGCAGGCCCCAGACCCAGCTTTTGGCATAATAGCTGACCAGCGAACCGGAAAGCGCGGAGAACATCATCAGCCCTTCAAGACCGATGTTGGCGAACCCTGCCTTTTCCACAACAATGGCAGCCAGCGTTGCGAAAATGATCGGAGCGGAGATGCGGATGATTGACCAGAAAAATTCCGGTGTTGCAAGCATTTTCAGAAAGTTGATCATGAGATTATCCCTCCTTCACCATATTATTCCGGGCTATTTCTTCCTGCGCGGTCTGTACTACCAGCTTCTGTTTGTAGCCGGAAAGGAACTGTTCGGCAGCGAAGAACAGGAAAATGACACCCTGAACGATGTCGATCAGCTGTGCCGGAACTTTCGCATAGGTCGCCATCAGGTCACAGCCCTTGGAGAGGTAGGCCATAAAGAAGGCTGCCAGCGGGACCATGTAGGGGTTGTTCCCGGCAAGGATGGCGATGGTGATGCCGGTCCAGCCATAGCCCGGCAGGGCCGACCAGGAAAAGGCATTGTAGCGGCCGAGCATTTCAATGCCGCCGCCCGCACCGGCCAGGAAACCGCCCACCACCTGCGAGAGGATGATGATCCCGGCCACGTTCATGCCGGAGTATTTGGAAAAGTCCTGGTTGATGCCGATCATGCGGATGGCATACCCCCAGCGGGAACGATACATGAACAGTCCGCAGAGGATCACCGTGATGAGGGCGATCACAAAGCCCCAGGTGAGCTTGGACCCGCTGAATATTTTGTTGTCGACGATCGGCGCGATATTGGAAGTCTCGCGGAACGGGAAGGACATGATCTGCCCTTTGGACTTGTCAGCCAGGTATGTGTTCATCAGGAATTTGATGACGTACATGATGATGTAGTTGAGCATCAGCGAACAGACCATTTCACTGACGTTCAGCTTTGCTTTCAGGACCGCCGGGATCAGCATCACGATCGCCACGGCCAGTCCACCCAGCAGGACCGCTACGATCGGGTGCAGTCCGGCCGGCAGCGGCAGGTAGATGGCAGCCATGGCTGAGACAAAGGCCCCGAGCATGATGCCGCCTTCCGCGCCCATGTTGAACTGGTTGGCCGCAAACATGATACACACCGAAAGCCCGGTGAAGATGGTCGGGATCATGGCCGCCAGGATCTCCGTGAATCGCTTGGCTTCAAAGGACGTGCCTTTTTTAGCGCTCATGCGGAACAGCGGACCGATCAGCATCTGTTTCAGCGCTTCCTTTGTCGCTTCCAGCTTTTCACCAAAGGTGCTGCCGCCCGCGCTGATGAAGATCAGCAGCGCGGCCACGAGCAAAGCAATGCTGATCGCCAAAAGCGTCCGGATCAGGGTAAATTTTATCTGACGTTTTTTAGTCATGGCAGACCCTCCTTATTTCTTCCTTGCTGTGATGTTTCAGGCCGAGCATGTATTCGCCCATGATGTCATCCGTCAGGTTGGCGGTGTCGTCAAAGTAGGCGGCGATCTGCCCGTTGTGCATGACGATCAGGCTGTCGGAGAGCTCCATCACCTCGTTCAGGTCCGCAGAAACCAGCAGCACTGCGATGCCGGAGCGGGAAAGCTCCACCAGCTTTTTGCGGATGAATTCCGTCGCGCCCACGTCAATGCCGCGGGTGGGCTGATCGGCAAGGATCAGTACCGGTTCGTTGGAAAATTCCCGCGCCACCACCACCTTCTGGATGTTGCCGCCGGAAAGCATGCCCACTTGCTGGGACCGGGATTTGCACAACACCGTATATTCCTTGATGAGCCGGTCGGCCTCTTCATGGATGGCTTTCATGTTGAACAACGGACCGTTGTTGAAGCGTTTTTCAGTTGCCCGGTCGGAGATCACGTTCTCCTCAATGGAGGCACTGGATGCGATGCCGTAGATCATGCGGTCTTCCGGGACCAGGGAAACGCCGAGGTCACGGATCTTCTGCTGCGGCAGACCCAGGATACTCGTCCCGTTGACGGTGACGCTCCCGGAGTTCGGTGTGTTGAAGTTGAAGAGCATGTCCACCAGCTCTTTCTGACCGTTCCCTTCCACACCGGCGATGCCGAGGATCTCACCCGCACGGACGTCGAAGGAGACCTTGTCCAGCATTTTCTTACCCCATTCGTTGACGTATTCCAGGTCGCGGACCTTCAGGATGCTCTGTTTCGGGACGGCCTTGTCCTTTTGGACGGTCAGCACCACATCACGACCGACCATCAGCCTTGAGATCTCTTCCTTGGTGACGTCTTTTGTGTAGTAAACACCCATCGAACGGCCCTTGCGCATGATCGTCAGCCGGTCGGTGATCTCCATGATTTCGTTGAGCTTGTGAGAAATGAAGACGATGGTGTAGCCCTGATTCTTCAGGTTTTTCAGCTCGACAAACAGTTCGGCGGTTTCCTGTGAGGTCAGCACGGCCGTCGGTTCGTCCATGATCAGGATCTTTGCCCCGCGCACCAGCGCCTTCAGGATTTCCACCTTCTGCTTCATACCAACCGGAATATCCATTACCTTCGCTTCTGGTTCCACATGAAGATTGAATTTTTCAGCATATTCTTTGGTGATTTCGATGGCTTTGGCCTTGTCAATGAAGGCGCCGGATTTGGTCGGGACCATCCCCAGAACCATGTTTTCCGCGACCGAAAGGCTTGGCACCAGCATAAAATGCTGGTGAACCATCCCGATCCCGTGGGCGATGGCGACGGAAGGCGAACTGAGGTTCAGCGTTTCACCGTTGACGATGATCTCCCCGCTGGTGGGCTGTTCCAGCCCGAAGAGCATCTTCATCAGGGTGCTTTTGCCCGCCCCGTTTTCGCCCATCAGCGCATGGATCTCACCCTTGCGAAGGTTGAAATCGACGCTCTGATTGGCCGCAACGCCGTTGGGATAAACTTTGGTGATTTTCTTCATTTGGACGACGTACTCGTCCTTCGTACCGGGTATTCCATCTGGCATGATCAAACTCCTCCCGCTTCTGTCAGCGATCCTGTTTTGAGAGCGCATTGGGACGGTTTTCCTGCTGCCGCGCAGCCGGCACCGGAGAACTGTCCTTGTGTGCGTTTTTTCCTTGTACAGGATCCTTCCTTTTATACGAACATGAGGAGGTTCCGGAGAGCCTCCTCATGAGATTTCATTCAAACTCTAAAGTCGACAGACCGAAGGGATTACGGGCGAACAGATTCGCGGATGACTACAACATCCACAGCATCTGCACCGATAGCGGTGTCAACAACGATATCGCCAGCCAGAACAGCTTCTTCAGCAGCAGCGACGACAGCCTTGGTTTCATCGGAGGCATATTTGTCAAAGTTCTTGTCGGTGACGATACCAACACCGCCTTCAGCCAGACCAAGGGAAACTTCAGTACCCCAGTACTCGTTGCCTTCATCCAGTTCATCGAATACCCACACCAGGGAGTTACCGATGTTCTTCAGGCCGGAGGTCAGGGTCAGGGCGGCCAGGTCCGGGCTCAGGGTCAGTTCCTGGTCGGAGTCGACGCCGATGAACCAGGCTTTGCCGGTTTCCAGAGCGGCTTCAGCAGCACCGTTGCCGGCGTTGCCCGCAACACCCCAGATGATGTCGCACTTGTTGTCGTTGATCATGGACAGGCCATATTCCTTCGCGATGGCGGTATCGACATAGTCGTTGGTGTAGCGGGTGTCGATCTTGATGTCCGGATTGATGGACAATGCGCCTTCGATGAAGCCGATGAGGAAGTCATTGATGACCGGGGAGTCCACACCGCCGACGAAACCGACAACGGCGTCTTCATTCATCTTGTCCAGGGAGGTATCGGTGGTCATGCAGGCTGCATAAGTGCCGACGAGGTAGCCCATGTCATTCTGTTTGTAGGTCAGGTTCAGAACATTATCGTTTTCACCGACATAGGTGTTGTCGTCGAAGATGATATATTTCTGATCCGGATAAGCGGTGGCGACTTCCTTCAGATAGTCAGGCATCTGGTAGGTACCGCAGATGATCACATCATATTCTTCGGATTCGGAGACATCGTAGAGGGTGGAAAGCCAGGTCGGCTGGTCTTCATCGGTGCCGCCCATTTCGATGGTGACATAGTCGATGCGGCCGTCGGCAGCCAGTTTTTCCAGGCCGGATTCAGCGGAATCGAAGAAGGACTTGTCGCCCAGGTTACCGTTCACGAGATAAGCAACACTGTATTCATCCGCGAATGCGGTGACCGACAGGGTGAGGATCATGGCCAGAGCCAAAATCATAGCAAAAACTTTTTTCATACTTTACTCCTTCATTGTTTTGAATGATATGTTGGTAAACATATCTGTTTGCCTATAATCTTATCTAAAAATGTCATAAAAGTCAATTTATTTTTGTCAGTAAATTTAAGACTTTTGTCAATATTTTGGTTGCTGGTGGTTAGTTACTGGTTACTGGTTGCTGGTTACTGGTTGCTGGTTACTGGTTGCTGGTTGCTGGTTACTGGTTGCTGGTTGCTGGTTGCTGGTT
>CAYWKZ010000129.1:0-9063 GCA_964459115.1 uncultured Leptolinea sp.
GATCTGGTTGCCGACAGCAGTCAATAAGCAGGTGTCAGGTTTCAGTGAATAAGGAAGGCGCTTCGCGCTTTTGAGAAAAATAAAGCAGAGGAAAAAACATGGGAAAGAAAACGAAAATCAAAATCAATAAAGGCTCTGAACCGGAAATCGAAAAAGAGATTCCCGAAGAAGAACTCAATGCTGCTGAAGAAGTGACCGAAGAAGCGTCTGACGAACAACCGATCAACATCACTGATGACGTGATCGGCAACCTTCGGGAACAGCTGGAGGAGGCAAAGAAAAAGGCACAGGAAAACCTGGAAAGCTGGCAGCGCGAACGGGCTGATTTCAGCAACTACAAAAAACGTGTTGAACGGGACCAGGAGATTTCGAAGAACAAATACAAATCCGACGTTCTGGAGAAGTTCATCCCGGTGCTCGATGACCTGGAACTGGCTTATGCCCACCGCCCGGAAGACGGTGAAGCGGCGGCCTGGTCAGAAGGAATCGAACTGATCATCCGAAAGTTCAGTTCTCTGTTGGAAAACGACGGCCTGACGAAGATCGACGTCAAGCCCGGTGACAAACTCGACCCGAACATGCATCTGGCAGTGTCCTCGGAAGACAGCGATGAATTCGGATCAGATGAAATTATTGAAGTTTTACAAAATGGCTACCGTATGGGCGAAAAAATTGTACGTCCCGCAATGGTACGGGTAGCAAGATAAAGGAGATTTATTATGGGTAAAATTCTTGGTATTGACTTAGGGACTACAAATTCTGCGATGTCCGTCATGGTTGGCGGTGAACCGACCATCATCCCCACCTCTGAAGGGGAACGCACCTGCCCGTCCGTCGTGGCTGTGAACAAAAATCATGAACGTCTGGTCGGCCGCGCGGCCCGCAACCAGGCCATCACCAACCCGGAAAACACGATCTTCTCGATCAAGCGTTTCATGGGTCACAAATATGAAGATGAAGAAGTACAGCGCACCATCAAGCGCGTACCGTACAAAGTGACAAAGGCCCCGAACGGCGATGTCCGTGTGGTGCTGGATGGCAAAGAATATTCCGCACCGGAAATTTCCGCAATGATCCTGGCCAAACTGAAGGCCGACGCGGAAGCTTACCTCGGCGAAACCATCACCCAGGCTGTCATCACGGTCCCGGCATACTTCAACGACGCTCAGCGTAACGCGACGAAAGACGCCGGTAAGATCGCAGGTCTCGAAGTTCTGCGTATCATCAATGAACCGACTGCCTCATCCCTGGCCTACGGTCTGGACAAGAAGAGCAACGAACTGATCGCGGTCTATGACCTCGGCGGCGGCACCTTCGATGTTTCCATCCTGGATGTCGGTGACGGTGTGTTCCAGGTCCGCTCCACCTCCGGTGACACCTTCCTCGGCGGTGATGACTTCGACAACCGCATCATGGACTACCTGCTGGATGAGTTCAAGAAAGCCAACAACATGGATCTGCGCAATGACCGCCAGGCCCTGCAGCGTCTGAAGGAAGCCGCTGAAAAGGCGAAGATCGAACTGTCCTCCACCATGCAGACCGAGATCAACCTGCCTTACATCACAGCTGACGCGACCGGCCCGAAGCACCTGGTTCTGACACTGACCCGCGCGAAGCTCGAACAGCTGACCGGCGACCTGATCACCAAGTCTCTTGAACCTGTCCGCAACGCACTGCGCGATGCCGGCATCACCACCTCCGAGATCAGCGAAGTCGTCCTGGTCGGCGGTATGACCCGTATGCCCGCTGTTCAGGAAGCTGTCAAGCGCGAATTCGGCAAGGAACCCAACAAGGGCGTCAATCCGGATGAAGTCGTCTCCATCGGTGCGGCGATCCAGGGCGGTGTCCTTGGCGGTGAAGTGAAGGATGTGGTCCTGCTGGACGTCACCCCGCTGACACTTTCTGTCGAAACCATGGGCGGCGTTGCCACCCCGATGATCGAGCGGAACTCCACAATTCCGATCAAGAAGAGCCAGGTCTATTCCACCGCTGCCGACGGTCAGACTTCTGTCGAGATCCATGTGCTGCAGGGTGAACGCCCGATGGCTGCCGACAACAAGAGCCTGGGCCGCTTTATCCTGGACGGCATCCCGTCCGCCCGCCGCGGTGTCCCGCAGATCGAAGTCACCTTCGACATCGACTCCAACGGTATCCTGAACGTCAGCGCACTGGACAAGGCCACCAACCGCAGCCAGAAGATCACCATCACCGCCTCCTCCGGCCTGAGTGATGCTGAAATCGAAAAGATGCGCAAGGAAGCTGAAGCCCACGCTGAAGAAGACCGCAAGCGCAAGGAAGGCATCGAAGTCAAGAACACTGCTGACAGCACCGTTTACACGGTCGAAAAGATGCTGGAAGAATACGGCGACAAGCTGCCGGCTGACCTGAAGTCCCAGGTCGAAACCAAGGCCAATGAGCTGAAGGGTATGATCCAGACAGCTGATACCGATACACTGAAGGCCAAGACCGAAGAGCTGAACAAACTGCTCCAGCAGATGGGCGGAGCGATGTACCAGCAGCCGGGCGCCGGTCCGGATGCCGGCCCGCAGCCGGGTGACATGGGCGGTGACAATGGTTCCACCGGTTCCAATGGCGGCGACGATGTGGTCGACGGTGAATTCCGCAGCATGTAAGCACAGGGATCAGGGGTCAGCTTTCAGGTGTCAGTAATGCTCTCTCCTCTGAAACTGACTTCTGAGAAACAGATGATGTAAAATTCAATGAAATAACAAGGTAACGGAACGGTTCTTTGAGAGCCGTTCCGTTTAGCTGTTAGAAGAAAAGTTGGTAGTTGGTAGTTAGTAGTTGCACAACAGCTTTTGGAGCACAAACAATCAACCAATAACTACCAACTAATAACTAACAACTGTAAAAATCGGAGATTTTTACTCAATGGCAGAAGAACGCGATTATTATGAAATTTTAGGCGTCAGCAAAGATGTTACAGATGAACAGCTGAAGAACGCCTTCCGCCAGCTGGTCCGCAAATATCATCCGGATGTCAACCATGAGCCCGGTGCGGAAGAACGGTTCAAAGAGATCAACGAAGCCTATCAGGTGCTGTCCGATCCCGACAAGCGTGCCGCATATGACCGCTACGGCAAGGCGGGCGTCAGCGGCATGGGCGGCGCCGGATTTGACTACACGAACATCGACTTCTCGGAAATTCTGGGAGACCTGTTCGGGTTCGGCGGATTTGGCGGATTCGGCGGAGGCCGCTCTTCCGGTGCCCGCCGCAACGCTCCCCGGCGCGGGGCGGACCTGCAGACCAGCGTGAAGCTGAAATTTGAGGAAGCTGTGTTCGGGGCTGACAAGGAGATCAGCTTCAGCCGCGATGAAAAATGCACAAAATGCGGCGGAAGCGGCGCGGAACCCGGCACCCAGAAAGTGAAATGCAAGACCTGTCACGGGACCGGCGAGGTGAAAACCACCCGCCAGACGGTCTTCGGCTCCATGGTCCAGGTCACCACCTGCCCGACCTGCAACGGTACCGGCGAGACGATCCCGACCCCCTGCAGCCAGTGTCACGGGCGCGGCATCGAACGGAAGACGGTCAAAAAAGTTGTGGCAGTCCCTGCCGGTGTGGATAACGGCACCCGCATCCGCATGTCCGGCGAAGGTCAGCCGGGGTCCAACAACGGCCCGAACGGGGATCTTTATATCGAAGTATCCGTGGCAGACCATCCCTTCTTCCGCCGCTATGAAAACGATATTCACCTGGACCTGAAGATCAATGTAGCCCAGGCAGCGCTGGGAGCGGAGATCGAAGTACCGACCGTTGACGGCAAGGAAAAACTGCGCATTCCGGCCGGCACCCAACCAGGAAAGATCATCACCATGAAAGGCAAGGGTGTCCCGGCACTGCGCGGCGGTACCCGCGGCGATGAGAAGGTGATCGTGGATGTGGTCACCCCGACCAATCTGACGGATGAACAGCGGAATCTGTTCGAAAAACTGGCTGTCTCTCTCGGGACTGACACAGCCGTCGGCGGGAAAACGACCTTCTGGGATCGGCTGAAGGAGGTGATCAGTGGAGAATAATTTTAGTGATCAGTGGTCAGTGTTCAGTGATCAGAAATCAGAACCGGTGAGCCAGAATCCGGCTGCCGGAAAGTGTGATTTTGAGGACTCATCGTCGGATCAAAAGAATGTCATGAGCTGGCTGGAAGTCAGCCTGACGGTAGATGCGGAGATCGCGGAAGCGGCTTCCGAGGTGCTTTCCCGTTACTGTGAAAACGGTGTCGTAGTAGAACGCGGCATGGATTATAACGACGCGGAAGACATCGGCACGCCTTTCGGGCCCTGCCATGTTTACGGCTATGTGCCGATGGATGACGAAGTTGAAGAGAAAAAGTCCCAGATCAGCCAGGCCCTTTGGCATTTAGGCTTTATCAGCGAGATCCCGGAACCGGAATTCAAGATCATTGAAGACCAGGACTGGATGTCTTCCTGGAAAAAATTCTACCGACCCATCCCGATCGGGAAAAAGATGCTGATCCTGCCCGCCTGGGTGGAACAGGAAGACCCGGACCGCATTCCGCTCAGGATCGACCCTTCCATGGCCTTCGGTACAGGGACTCACCCGACCACCCAGCTGTGTCTCGGGCTGGCCGAAGAATATGTACAGCCGGGGATCGACGTGATCGATGTGGGCTGCGGCTCAGGGATCCTCTCCATCGGTTCGGTCCTGCTGGGCGCAAAACATGCGCTGGGCGTGGACATCGACCCGGAATCCATGAAAAACTCCATGGACAATGCCCGCCGCAATGACGTGCTGGACAAATGTGAGTTCTATCAGGGCTCGGTCGCCGAGATCCTGAAGAACGAATGCAGCATTGACCACGCGCCGCTGGTGCTGGCGAACATCCTGGCGCCGATCCTGCTGATGCTCTTTGATGTAGGTATGGCAAAGCTGGTCGACCCGGGCGGCGTCATCGTCCTTTCCGGTATTTTGGAAGACCAGGAGGACAAGGTGCGGAAGATGGCCGAGTCCAAAGGACTGACCTTCATCAAACGCATGCAGGTCAAAGACTGGGTGGCGATGTCCTTCCGGGCCTGAACGGTAAAACATCATAAAAATCATCGGTTGCGGTTGACAAACTTTTTGACTGGTGATAAAGTAAAGATGGAGAAAAATAAACAGATGGTTTACGGACTCACTACCACTACTACAGAAACGACCGCTATAGGCGGTCTGTTCAGCATGTGAGGTAGAATCATCCCGGAACAGAAATTATAAGACTGCCTCACAGGAGGCAGTCTTTTTTTGAATAAGAATCTGTTGCTTCAAAGGAAAGCATGAAGGAGTTTTTGATGAACAAAGAAGAATATAAGGAATATTATTCAAGCGTTTACCGCCATTCGCTTGCCCATGTGCTGGCGGATGCGGTGATGGAAATTTTCGGCAAGGAAAATGTTCAGATCGCCATCGGCCCGCAGATCGCGGACGGCTTTTATTACGACTTTCAGCTGCCACGCAACCTGACCCAGGATGATTATCCCGTCATCGAAGCCAGGATGCACGAGATCCTCAAACGCAAAGAGGATTGGCGGGTGCAGGAATATTCACGGGCTGACGCGCTGGACCTTTTTGCCGACCAGAAATTCAAGGTCGAACTGATCAACGACCTGCCGGAAGACGCAAAGATCACCGTCTACTTCACCGGTGACGGCTTTTATGACCTCTGCCGCGGTCCGCACATCAGCAATTCACAGGAACTCCTCGGCGCCGCTTTCCAGATCAAGTCCGTTTCCGGTGCTTACTGGCGCGGCGACGAACACCGGGACCAGCTCCAGCGTATTTATGTTTACGCCTATGAAAACAAGAAGGACCTGGCCGACCATCTGAAGCTCATCAAGGAAGCACAGGAACGCGATCACAAGAAGCTCGGTCCGCAGCTTGACCTGTTCATGTTCGACGAATCCGCTCCGGGCATGCCCTACTGGCTGCCGCGCGGCTGGAAGCTCTACAATGCCCTGCTGGATTACTGGCGCTCGATCCATGAAGAACACGACTACCTCGAAGTATCCGCGCCGGTCATCAACAACAAACAGCTTTGGGTGACCTCCGGTCACTGGGGACATTACCGCAACAACATGTTCCTGGTTCCGGGATACGAAACGGATGAAGAAGGCAAGCGCATTTATGATCCGGAAAGCCCTTCCACCTATGCGGCCAAGCCGATGAACTGCCCGAACGCCATCAACGTTTTCCGCAGAAGTCCTCACTCCTATCGTGAGCTGCCGTACCGTGTGAGCCAGGTGGATGTGATCCACCGCAAGGAAAAGTCCGGCGAACTGAACGGCCTGTTCCGCGTGCAGGAATTCCGCCAGGATGATGCGCACATCTTCGTCACCGAAGATCAGATCGCTTCCGAGATCGGCGACATCATGAGCATTGCGACCCAGCTTTACGACACCTTCGGCCTGACCTACCGCGTGGAACTTTCCACCCGCCCGGATGATTTCATGGGCGACATCGAAACTTGGAACCAGGCGGAAGCTTCGCTGAAGAAGATCCTTGACGATACCTACGGTGCAGGAAATTATGAGATCAACGAAGGTGACGGCGCCTTCTACGGTCCGAAGATCGACCTGCAAATGAAGGACTGCCTGGGACGCGAATGGCAGATGGGCACCATCCAGCTGGACTTCCAGCTGCCGCTGAACTTCGACCTGAGGTATGTGGCTGCTGACGGTTCCTTCAAGCGCCCGGTCATGATCCACCGCGCCATCTTCGGCTCCTTCGAACGCTTCATCGGCATCCTGATCGAAAACTTCAAGGGTCAGTTCCCCTTCTGGTGCTCCCCCTATCAGGTTGGCATCGTGCCGATCATGCCGTCCCATAACGAATATGCGGAAGAAGTTCTGAAAGTCCTGCGCAAAGCCGGCATCCGCGCCGAAATGGACGGTTCAGACCGCAACATGCGCGACAAGATGAAGCAGTTCCACAATGCCCGTGATCCCTTCATCCTGATCCTGGGTGATAAAGAAGCGGAAAACCGCACGGTTTCCATCACGGCCCGCGGCAACAAGAAGAAGAACGATGTCCCGCTGGATGAGTTCGTGGCTATGTGCCGCAAGCTCAACGAGGAACATTCACTGGAATTTGATCTGTAATCCGGTCTAAATAAAAACTTCGAAACCACGCATCAGATCAAGCGGTGCGTGGTTTTTCGTTTTAAATACCGGTCCTGCTAAACAAACATATACTAATCATAGCATAAACATTATCAATGAATTTTATGTGAATATTTTCGTGATTTAAGTAACTTTAATGAAATTTATGTTTAATATAAACATATAACACATGGATTCATGCTATAATTTCCGAAACAAATCTATAAATCATATAGGAGTAAGGAAATGAAAAAGTATTTGTTCCTGTGTTTGGTTTTTGTAATGGTTCTCTCACTTGCACTGACTGCAAGTGCTGACGACCTGTCCGGCAAACTGGTTCTGTATTCTCCCGCAAACGAAGAAGAATACAACATGATCGTGGATGCATTCATGGACAAATATCCGAATGTCGTAATCGACACCGTCCAGGGCGGCTCCGGTGAACTGAAGACCCGGCTGGAATCCGAATCCGGCAACCCGCAGGCTGACGTGATGTTCGGCGGACTGACCCAGGCCGATGCTTTTGCCTATGCTGACCTGTGGGCTGATTATGTTTCCCCGAACGATGCCAACATCGCTCCTGCCTATCAGAATGAAACCGGAAAGATCACCATGAAATCCGTCAACATCCAGATCCTCTTCGTCAACAACGAACTGGCCGAAGAAGCCGGCGTTGAGATCAACGGACTTGCCGACCTGCTCAAACCCGAATTAAAGGGCAAGATCGTCATGGCCGATCCGGCTGCTTCCGCCACCGCTTACCGCTGGCTGACCTGCATCCTCTACGTCATGGGGAACGGTGATCCGGAAAGCGCAGAAGCCTGGGATTATCTCGAAGCCCTGATCCAGAACCTGGACGGCAAACTTGCCAACTCCATGAGCAACACCCACAAGGGCGTTTATGAAGGCGAATATGTGGTCGGTCTGGCTTCCGAATCCAACGGTGTTTCCTACCTCTCCGACGGTTTCGGCGATCAGGTCACTGTTGTTTATCCTGCGGAAGGCACCACCGCCGCGTCCTATGGTGTAGCGATGATCAACGGCTGCCCGGATGAAGAAACCGCCAAGGCATTCATTGACTTCATCATCTCCGATGAAGGTCAGGGCATCTATGCGGAATCCTCCCTGCGTCCGGCAAACTTCAATTTCACCAACACCAGCGAATTCCTGCCCGATGTCAACACCATCAAGCTGGTTGCCGAAGATTACGAATACATCGCCAACAACCGCCAGACCATCCTTGACCGTTTCAACGATCTTTGGGCAAAATATAACTAATCAGAAAGAATCATCATGGAAGTCAACATCAGAATCGAACACGCTTTAAAAAAGTATGGCGATAATGTTGTGATTCCTGATCTGAGTCTGGATATCCGGCCGGGAGAGTTTTTTACTCTCCTCGGCCCGTCCGGATGCGGAAAAACAACCTTATTGCGAATGATCGCCGGTTTCAACTCCATTGAAGGCGGTGATTTTTATTTTAACAGTACCCGGATCAATGACATGGAGCCCTCCAAACGCAACATCGGGATGGTTTTCCAGAACTATGCGATCTTCCCGCACATGTCTGTCCGCAAAAATGTTGAATTCGGTCTGGTCAACAAGAAGATGGAAAAAAGCAGGATCCGCGGACAGGCCGAAAAATACATGAAGCTCATGCACATTGATGAATATTCCGAACGGATGCCGTCACAGCTTTCCGGCGGGCAGCAGCAGCGTGTCGCGCTGGCCCGTGCGCTGGCCATCGAACCGGATGTGCTGCTGATGGATGAGCCGCTCTCCAACCTGGATGCCAAGCTGCGCATTGAGATGCGCCAGGTCATCAAGGAAGTCCAGCAGGAAGTCGGCATCACCACCGTTTATGTCACCCATGACCAGGAAGAAGCCATGGCGGTTTCCAACCGCATCGCTGTTTTCAATGCCGGCATCATCCAGCAGATCGGT
>CAYWKZ010000130.1:0-3324 GCA_964459115.1 uncultured Leptolinea sp.
TACGGCTACCGGGATACGGTCCAGGACATCCAGGGAATCATCCACCTGGCGCCTGAAATGGCCGCGGAAAAGATCCGCTTCATGCTTTCAGCGCAGGTGGATCATGGCGGCGGTCTGCCGCTGGTCAAGTTCACCCATAACGCCGGGCATGAGGACACACCTGAGGATGCTTCCTACGTGAAAGAGACTGGGCATCCCGCCTACCGGGCGGATGACGCGCTGTGGCTGTTCCCAACAGTTTATAAATATATCGCCGAGTCCGGCAACATCGCGTTTCTGGATGAAGTGATCCCCTTTGCCAACAAAGACGAAGGGACGGTCTATGAACATCTGAAGCGGGCGATTGACTTTTCACGAAAACATCTGGGCCCTCACGGCATGCCGGCAGGGCTATATGCAGACTGGAACGACTGTCTGCGGCTCGGCGCGAACGGTGAGTCTTCCTTCGTCGCCCTGCAATTTTATTATGCCTATACGATCATGCGGAAATTTGCCGAAGCAAAAGGAGATGACGACTATAGCTGTCAGCTGGAAGAGGAACAAGAAGCTTTGGGAGATTTGATCCGGAATCTCTGCTGGGACGGTGACCGCTTCATCCGGGGATATACAGAATCCGGAGAGCGGATCGGTGAAAAGAACGCACCGGAGGCAAACCTGTGGCTGAACCCGCAAAGCTGGTCCGTCATCAGCGGACTGGCGGATAAAGCGCAGGCAGAATCCGCACTGGATCTGGTTCACGACCGTCTGAATTCCGATTATGGTGCGGCGCTGATGGATCCGCCTTATCAGGCTCATGCCTTTGAAGGAGCGCTGGCTGTGATCTATAACCGGGGCGTGAAGGAAAATGCCGGAATCTTTTCCCAGTCACAGGGCTGGCTGGTCCTCGCGGAAGCGCTTGCCGGCAGAGGGGACCGGGCTTTTGAATATTACATGGAAAACAACCCGGCCGCACAGAATGAACGGGCTGAGATCCGGGGCATCGAACCTTACTGCTACGGACAGTTCACGGAAGGTCCCGCAAGCCCGAACTTCGGTCATTCTCACGTCCACTGGCTCACCGGGACCGCTTCCACGATGATGGTCGGCTGTGTGGAAGGGATTTTGGGACTGCGGCCGGACCTGAACGGGATCAGGCTTTCTCCGGCGATCCCGAAAGAATGGAAATCGCTTGAGATCCGGAAAACTTTCCGCGGAAAGACATTGAACATTCGTGTTTCCAACCCGAACGGGAAGGAATGCGGCTGTGAAAGTCTGACGGTCAACGGGAAACAGCTTGAGGGGGATTACATCCCTGAAGCGATGCTGACGGATGAGACGGAGATCGAGCTGATAATTGGCGGTTAATAATTTAGCAAAGGACCTGGCACTTACATGCCAGGTCCTTTGTTCTCTGTAGAACTATTTTTCCTGCGTGAGGATCACTGCGCAATGGGCGGGCATCAACAGCTGAATATAGCCGTTTTTCACCTTGCCGGCAAAGAATTTCTCATCAGACCAGCCATGGTTATCGGTACGGAAAGCGATCGAATAGGTTTCTCCTTCCAAAGCACCGACATCCCGCAGGAACAGCCTGACCAGCACATTGTCATTGCCGTTATTGCAAACTGTAACGACCCGGTCATCTTCATTAAATCTGGCATATGCGATCCAGCCGTTTCCGGCATCCAGCGCTTTCAGGGAACCTGTACGAAGCACGGGAAGGGTCTTTCGCAGGGCAGCCAGACTCCGATGCATATCGATCAGGTCCTGATCTTCGCGTCCCCAGGGATAGCAGCGGCGGTTGTCCGGGTCCGTCCAACCGACAAGTCCCGCTTCATCACCATAATAGATGGTTGGTGCGCCCGGCCAGGTCATCTGGATCACCACAGCTTCACGGAACACCCGTTTGTCAATGCCTTTGGCTGCCGCATCGCCGCCCATCGTTGCCAGCCTGCCGGCTGTGCGGTTGGTACGGGTCAGGAAACGTGCGTGATCATGGTTTGAAAGTTCATTCATCGCGCACTGCAGTGAGCACAGGTCCAGGTTTGACATCGCGTCCCGCATTCCGCGGAAGAAGCGCGGGCCATCCTGATAGAGCCCATCATGGAAATAGTCGCTGTGTTTTTCCATACCGGTCAGGAAATAGCCTACCGGGTCCATAAAGGCGTCATAGTTCATCACGCTGTCCCATTGGTCGCCGTTCAGCCAGTCAGCCGGATTGCCATAATGCTCCGCGATGATGATGATGTCCGGGTTGACTGCTTTCACCCGTTTGCGGAATTCTGACCAAAACCAGTGATTGAACTCCACACTGTGTCCCAGGTCCGCCGCCACGTCCAACCGCCAGCCATCAATGCAATAAGGTTCCGAGGCCCACTTGCAGGCAATGTTGAACACTTCCTCACAAAGTTCCGATGACCCTTCATAATTGAGTTTCGGCAAGGTCGGATGTCCCCACCAGGAATCATAATTGCTGCCCTTTGCGTCAAAACGGAAATAATTGCGGTAGGGACTTTTTTCTGACTGCCAGGCGCCCGGTATCTCCGCACCGGAGCGAGCATAGATGTTTTTCCCGTCCATCCAGCGGTTGAACGAACCGCAATGGTTAAACACCCCATCCAGGATTAGGCGCATTCCCCGCTTGTGGATCTCTCCGCAAAGCCAGGCAAAGTAATCGTTGCTTTTCTCCAGGTTCACTTTTGACGTGACCCGTTTGATATAGCGGTCCATCTCCCAGGGATCATCATTAAACATGTCGTTTTCAAGATCCTCCTGAATGACAGCAAAATGAGGATCAACATGATCGTAATCCTGGGTGTCATATTTATGATTGGAGGGAGAAAGGAAAATGGGATTGAAATAAATCACTTCAACGCCCAGTGATTTCAGGTAATCCAGTTTTTCCGCCACACCCTGGAAATCTCCGCCGTAAAAGCAGCGGTAATCATCGTTATCCGGTATCGCATACCAGTCTTTCCGCTTCCGGATCGAAACACCTTCATAACAGTACTCACCGTTCACCGGGTCATTGGCAGGGTTTCCGTTGCGGAAACGGTCCACAAAGATCTGATATTGAAGAGCTCCTTTTGCCCACTGCGGTGTATGAAACCCGGGGGAGATGCGGAAAGCACGGGCAAAATCAAGCGTTCTGTTTTTGTCCATCAGTTCCGAAGTGAAACGTTTGCAGATGTAGCTTCTCCCCCCGTTTTCAATCAGAAAACAGTATGAAACCATATGATCCGGGCAGATAAACTCAGCTTCATACCAGGAAAAGTATTCATTTTCTTTGACAATGCTCATCGGGATCGTATCAGAGCGATCCTTGAAGACAAGCCAGACATGGCA
>CAYWKZ010000130.1:3424-9046 GCA_964459115.1 uncultured Leptolinea sp.
CGCCCCGTCATAGGACCAGGGGTTCCGGCGGATAAAGCAGAGAATGTTCCGGTCCGCATCATTACGGTTCACCCATTCAAAGGTACGGGTATCCCGGGAATCACTGTAAAGAGAGGGGTATTTTTTATAGACTTCCAGCAGGTTGCGCATGCACTGCATGATGTCGCGGTGTCCGAAGTCATCGGCCAGATGCCAGTCGATGCTTTCCTGGACATTCCATTCCCGTTCCTGCGCAAAATCCTGACCCATAAAGAGCAGTTTCTTCCCCGGATGGGTGAACTGGTAGGTATAAAGCGCCTTCAGACCGCCAAACCTGTCCATAATGCCGCCGGGAGCCTTTTCCACCATGGAATGTTTGCCGTAAACGACTTCGTCATGGGAAAGGACCAGCACATAGCTTTCTGAAAACGCATAATCCACGGTGTGAGTCAGTTCCCCGTGATGCCAGCGGCGATAGATCGGGTCTTTCTTCATATATTTGAGCGTGTCGTTCATCCAGCCCATGTTCCATTTGAGGGTGAAGCCGAGGCCGTTTTCTTTCACGTCTGCGGTAATGCCCCATTCTGCCGAAGAATCTTCCGCGATCAGATAGCCGGTGGTCTTGCCGCCGACCTCATAGTTCAGCTGGCGCATGAAATCCATGCTTTCGAGGTTCATCCTGCCGCCGAACATGTTGGGACGCCATTCTTTGCGGTCATAGTCGTTATAAAGCATGGAAGCGACTGCATCCACGCGCAGCGCGTCGACATGGAATTCGTTGATCCAATAGAAGGCGTTGGAGATCAGGAAAGAGCGGACTTCAGGCTTGCCGTGGTCGAAGGACATCGTGCCCCAAACCGGGAATTCCGAACGAAGCGGGTCGCTGTTTTCATAAAGGCGGGTGCCGTCAAAATACCGCAGCGCCCATTCATCTTTGCAGAAATGGGAGGGGACCCAGTCAAGGATGACCCCGATCCCGGACTGATGCATTTTGTCGACAAAATAGCGGAAATCATCCGGCGTCCCGTAGCGGGCAGTCGGGGCATAATAACCGGTCACCTGATAGCCCCAGGAAAGGTCGAAGGGATATTCGCAGATCCCCATCAGTTCCACATGGGTATAGCCCATGTAATTCACATACTCAGCCAGGTCATCCGCCAGCTGCCGGTAATTCAGGAAGCCATCTTTGTCATTCCCATCGCGGAACCCTTTTTTCCAGGAGCCCAGATGGACTTCATAGATCGCCATCGGCCGGTCATTCACTTTGGTGTTGTCCCGCTGTGCCTGGTAAGCATCATCATGCCAGGTGTAGGTGTCCAAAGGGCAGACAATGGAGGCATTGGCAGGACGCAGTTCAGTTCGGAAAGCCATCGGGTCAGACTTCCAGCGGCGGACACCATCCGCCCCGGTCACGATATACCGATAGGCATCCCCATCCCCGACACCCGGGAGAAAGATTTCCCAAATCCCGCCGTCAAACTCACAGCGGTGCATCCACTGTTCGTTTTCCCAACCGGTACGCGCACAGATCAGGGCAACAGCCTGAGCATTTGGCGCCCACACCATAAATTTTGTACCTTGAACGCCGTTTTCGGTGTCCGGATGGGCACCGAGTTTACTGTAGATCCCATAGTTGGTTCCCTGGTGGAAGAGGAAACTGTCGAAATCCGAAAGCATTACCTGCCGTGAATCGTTGTTCTCCATTGAAAGTACTCCTTTGATCATTCGAAGAGAATATAAATATCCTTATAATTATATTTGATATCTCGATTTTCTGTAAGAAGTCAGGAAGTTGTCTTACAATTCATTTTGCGAAGCAAGATTTCACCGCGAAGCGATTTCACCCGGTAAACCCGGATTTCACCTTACGAAGCAAGATTTCACTATATAATTATTCATGAGGATGATAATATGGCAGAAAAGAGATTGATTGATTTATCCATGGACCTTGCTGTAAACTTATTAAAACAAAGTGACATGATCAAAGGTCATTATTCGCTGAAAAACCAGATAGAACGCAGCGCGACAAGCATCGGAGCTAATATTCATGAGGCGAATTACGCTTCCAGTAGAGCGGATTTTATATCAAAATTTCAGATTGCTTTGAAGGAATGTTTTGAAACAGAGTATTGGCTTGAATTGATGATGAGAAGCGGTATTCTCTCTGATGACATTGTGAAACCATTGCTGCACGATTGCGGGACTATACGCAGAATATTGATAAAGTCGATCAATACAGCGAAGAATAATCAGTGAAATCAGATGCAATAGTTGTAATTACAGTCATAATTAAATCTCGCTTCGTGGGGTGAAATCTGACTTCGTCAGGTGAAATCCCTTCAGGGTGAAATCCCTTCGGGATGAAATCCGACCTGCGGTCGGATGAAAAAAACCGCATAAAATGCGGTTTTTTTCAGTGGAGATGGCGGGAGTCGAACCCGCGTCCGAAAGATTCGACCCTCGGATATACTACGAGTGTAGTTTATTTATTGGTTTAACCTCTTAGCGGAGAAACAAACAAAACCGGTTGAGGCGATCCACTCAGACCCGAAAGTCCTCTTTTGCTCCGCGTCGTGACTCCGCGGGCAGCATGCTGACTTTGTGACGCCCACACCGCGATCGGTCAGCAATACGATGCGGGTGAACGTGACCTGAAAAGGTCAGTTGCGGCTCAGCCGCTTCGCTTATGCAGCGAGGGGCATTGCAGCGTAGGAAGTGCGATTGTTGGCACTTGATTTTTTGTACTGATTTTACGAGGTCGGCACCTCTCGACTCGCAATCCGGGACCAGCCTCCCCCGTCGAGACCGGAACATCCCCACTTGACCACCATATTATACACGATTTTCCTGATAATATATATCAGAAATTTATAAATATAGAAATCACAGACTATCTCACAGACTATCTGAACAACGAACAATATTTATTTCGTGATTTTATTATACACAGCATCATTTTTTGACAGAAGAAATATACAATATTGGTTCATGCTGATACCTTCTGCTTTCGCATGTTCAGCAAGAGAACGATGCAAAGATTTGGGCATTCGAAATTTAAATTGCCCGGAATATTTTTCTTCAACCGGCAGCGGGATATGATACCCATCTTCAAGAGCAGCTTCCAGCCATACTTTTTTAGCATCCTCGGCATTTGCCACCGTCTCATTTAAGGTATTCCCACAGGTAATACATCCTTTCAGATCGGGATAAGATGCAACATAACCGCCTTCTTCAGTATCCTCAACGATTTCCATTTTGTAAGGAATCTTCAGATAATCTTCTAACTTCATTTATTTTCCTCACTTTCTATCACATCACGAACCATTTCAACATACGGGCGCTTAATTGGTTCATTTTTAGGAATCGTAACAGGCGGAGATCCCTTTTTTCGAAATGTGAAATGACTGCTTCCTTTTCCTGCTCCTTGCATTTCATAGCCATATGATTCTAATATTTTCTTTAATTCTTCAAACCTTACATCTTTCGGCAAGGATCTGATTCGCGCTAACAACTTTTCCCATTTCGACATAGTTACTTTTCCTTACCAAGTATTATAATGGTGTCATATTTGATGTCAAGTACTCCGGTTACTTTGATAACAAACTGCTGAGTTCAATAACTTTCAGCGGCGTGACACTGCCGCCGTCAATCGCCACATCCGTCCTGACAGTGATTGCAAAAAGCTCGTCGGTATATGTCCCCTCTTCAAGGGCGGTTTTCACGGCATTCGCTGCCATCTCTTCACTGATCTGAGCATTGAGATAAAGCAGAGCCGTCTCTGCCCACAGGCGGACCTGCTCGGGTTCGTCGGCAGCCATTTTCAAAGTGATTCCAAATTGATTTTGGACAGCCGCTACAGATAAAGTGACTGTTCCCAAATCATCCGGCTTCCTCATATTTTTGATCGTCAGCTCACATTTGCCTCCGTCAGCGCTGTGAGTATTTATCACCAGCATACCTGCCGCACCGGTAGTCTCGGCTTTCGCACGCAGCCCCTCAAACTCACTTTTACAGACCAAAATATCCCGGATATTCTGCTCCGAACCTTCCGTGGGTTCTGTTGTAATTTTTTCGAGCCGGGAAGAAGTCCGTGAAGTATTGTTTTCCAAATTACTTTTCTGCTGGTGCCAAATGCCGAGCACACCCCAAATAATCAACCCGATCGCCAGCACCGCAGCAATCAAATATATCAAATTCTGTCCACGTTCTGATTTCATTTCAGTCTGCCTTTCTCAGATTTCATAATCATATTATATACGGAATTGAATTTAAGATTGTTCCTTTTGTCTCCGTGTGGTTTATCGTTGTTTAAACATCTGAAATGTCACGGAATCTGAACATTTGGCGAAAGGGTGATATAATACCGGACAGCAAAAAAATCTGATATAACTCATATTAAAATCGTGATTTATATGACAAACGACACTGAAAACAGGCAGAAAACAACCGAAAGGTCCTTTTTTTGAATGATAACGATTCAAAATCTGACGCCTTACGGATGTGAAGTTTTTATTATTTTGGAGGAATTTTAAAATGAAAAAGATTCTTGCAATCGTGATCCTCGCCGTGCTTTGCCTCTGCAGCGCAGCCATGGCACAGGACACCTATACCGTCGGTGTCAGCCAGCTGGTCCAGCACGTCGCACTGGACGCTGCCACTCAGGGTTTCCAGGATGCACTGACCGAAAAGCTCGGCGATGCCGTGAAATTCGACGTCCAGAACGCCTCCGGTGATTCCAACACCTGTTCCACCATCGTCAACACCTTCATTTCCAACGGTGTTGACCTGATCATGGCCAACGCCACTCCGGCGCTGCAGGCTGCTGTCGCCGCCACCGGCGATATTCCGATCCTCGGCACCAGCGTCACCGATTATGCCACAGCTCTGGATATCGACGACTGGACCGGAGCCACCGGTATGAACGTCTCCGGCACCTCTGACCTTGCTCCGCTGAAAGAACAGGCTGAAATGCTTCAGGAACTTTTCCCGGGAGCAAAGAAAGTCGGTCTGCTTTACTGCTCTGCCGAACCGAACTCCAAGTACCAGGTGGAAGTTATCACTGAATACCTGAACGAACTGGGCTATGAAACCGCTGAATTCACTTTCGCCGATTCCAACGATGTTGCTTCCGTAACCCAGAACGCAGCAGACAACAGCGATGTGATCTACATCCCGACCGACAACACCGCGGCTTCCTGCACCGAAGCGATTCGCAACGTTCTCGAACCGGCAGGAGTTCCCGCTGTGGTTGGTGAAGAAGGTATTGCAGCCGGATGCGGCGTTGCAGCTCTTTCCATCAATTACTACGATCTCGGTTATACCACCGGTGAAATGGCTTACGAGATTCTGGTGAACGGCGCTGATGTCTCCACCATGGATATCCGTTTTGCCCCGAAGGTCGAAAAGAAATACAACGCTGAACTGTGCGAGATCTTCGGCATCGAAGTTCCTGAAGATTACGTTGTAATCGAATAATGATTTAGCAGGAAAAACTGAAGGGATAAAGGTTTGGAAAGTCCTCTTTATCCCTTCTGTAACGTTATTTGTTGACAGATCGCAGTTATCACAAATATAAGGAAACGCTGATCAATGCCTGTTTCATGGCAATTGAGTCAATACAACCTGTTCTGTTGACTCAATTCT
>CAYWKZ010000131.1:0-8793 GCA_964459115.1 uncultured Leptolinea sp.
CGCTTTCTGTGGCTGTCTTTTGGGCTATATCACTTCCCGCGGACGCGGCAAATGGTACGGGAAACTTGTCGAACAACTGGTCTTCATCCCTTATCTGATGCCTGCTGTTGCCTTTGCAGCCATTTACCTGGCGATGTTCAGCCGTAAGATTGGTCCGATCCCCTCCCTGTACGGGACATTCACGATCATTTTGCTTGCAACGGTGGTCAAGCATTTTCCGTTTGCCAGCCGTTCCGGTACAGCGACCATGATGCAGATCTCAACCGAACTGGAAGAAGCTGCGGACATTGCGGGTGCAAGCTTCTGGCGCCGTCTCGGACAGATCGTTATCCCTTTGGCAAAAGGCGGTTTCCTTTCCGGTTTCCTGCTGGTCTTCATCAGTATTGCCAAAGAGCTGGATTTGATCATTCTGTTCATGACACCTTCCACCCGAACACTCTCTTATCTGTCATTTATCTACAGTAAGGAAGTCCTGCCGCAGATGGCAGACGCGATATCGGTGGTCGTGCTGGTGTTCGTGTTGTTCTCCTATGTCCTGTCCAACCTGGCAACCGGTGCAGATATCGGCAAGAGCTGGGGATAGTGTGAAATTAGAAATCAGAAATATGAAATAAGAAATGGTGAGCTGAAAATGAGCAAGATTGAGTTGATCCATATTGATAAATATTACGGGACGAACCATGTTCTGCATGATGTGAATCTGACGATCGAAGACGGTGACTTCATGACGCTGTTAGGGCCATCCGGCTGCGGAAAAACCACAACATTGCGTGTAGTATCAGGTCTTGAACGTCCGCAGAGCGGTTTGATGCTGATCAATGGCAAGAAGGCCATAGACTGTGATGAGGCTTTCTACCTGGAGCCATCCAAACGCGGTCTGAACCTGGTGTTCCAGAGTTATGCCCTGTGGCCGCATATGACGGTGTTTGATAATGTCGCTTTTGGTCTGAAGATCAAGAAAATGCCTGCTGAGGAGATCAAAAAGGCGGTTCATAATTCTTTGGAACGGATGCGAATCGCTGAATTTGAAAAGCGCTACCCCAATGAGCTTTCCGGCGGTCAGCAGCAGCGTGTA
Organism: uncultured Leptolinea sp.; assembly: GCA_964459115.1. Taxonomy (GTDB): domain Bacteria; phylum Chloroflexota; class Anaerolineae; order Anaerolineales; family Anaerolineaceae; genus Flexilinea. Next base: position 1,076 of record CAYWKZ010000131.1, read on the forward strand.
GCGATTGCCCGTGCGATTGCCTCTTCTCCGGAATTGCTGCTGCTGGATGAACCGCTTTCCAACCTGGACGCGAAACTGCGTACCGATATGCGTGCGGAACTGAAGCGTCTGCATAAAGAATTGGGGACAACGATCATCTATGTGACACATGACCAGGTGGAAGCGCTGACCATGTCAACCAAAATTGCGCTGTTTGAAAATGGCAAGCTCTCTCAGGTCGACAAGCCGATGGATCTTTACCTGAACCCGAACAATCTGAACAACGCGGACTTCATCGGCAACCCGCGCATCAATTTCATCAATGGAAAAGCCTGCGTGAAAGGTGATGTGATGAACGTGAAGTGCAGTCTCGGTGATTTCAACTATCCAAAGGAAGACTGGACTGACGAAGAGATCCCCTCCGGTGAGTTTGACTGCGTGCTTGGTGTTCGTCCGGAACAGATCAAAATTGCGGAAGAACCGGCTGAGAACACGATCACTGCCACTGTGTATGCGGGTCAGCCGGCCGGTTCTGAAACCCTGGTGACGGTCCGTGTGGGCGATGACGAACTGCTGCTCAAGCAAATCGGTATCGCGGAATATGACATTGACCAGAAGGTCTTGCTGAAGATCAAGCCGGATCGATTCAATGTATATAACAAAGCAACTACCCGCCTGATTAAATATTCCAGGAACAAAAAGAAGGTGAAGAGTCTGGCTTAAGAACCGGCAAAGCTTCTCAGGTAATGAGGATATAATTACTATATGTTGTATGGCAGCTGATTTCAAATCAGCATAATGTAAACACAGAAAGGAAAATCCATGAAAAAATTGTTTGTTTATCTGATGGCGTTGACAATGATTTTGTCAACAGTTCTTACCGCAGCCGCGATCGAGGTCCCGACCAACCCGGAATATAACGCGATGACAGGTGATGAACTCCTCGAACTTGCGAAAGCTGAAGGCGGAAAGCTGGTTGTATATTCAACCACCAGCAAGATGTCAAAGATTGCTGAAGCGTTTACCGAAGAATATCCTGAATTCACTGTTGAAGTCTATGACCTGGATGGCGGTGAAAGCATTACGAAAGTTGTTACCGAAGTCGATAGCGGCAACATCATCGCTGATGTGATCCAGGATGCGGATGCCCGCGGCGATATCGCTTTCAATTATTATGGAAAATATCTGGAAGCCTACTACCCGGAAGATATCTGCGCACATATTGATGACAGCCTTCTGACCTATGGCATGCCCTTCTACACTTCCCTGGCATTCTGGTATTACAATACTGATGCCTTCCCGGATGGCGCACCGGTGAATAACTGGTGGGACATCATTGAGCTTGATGAAAATGGCAAACAGAAATTTGATCTCTATTCCAAGGAAATCGGCTCTGAATCTACTTATCTGGCGCTGTTCAGCCACTTCGTTTCCCAGCCGGAAGATCTGGAAGCTGCCTATGAAGAAAAGTATGGCGAGCCGATCGAATATACCTACCCGGATGACCTTGGCTTCGAAGAAGAAAATGCCGGTTATGAATATCTCTATCGCCTTTCCCAACTGCGCATGACCTTCATCGGTGATGGCGACGAGATCGTTGAAGCTGTTGCGAATTCCACCGCTGACAAACCGGTCTTGGGTCTGGCTTCCGGTGGCAAGATCGGCAACCGCGATGACAATGGCTGGCCGATTGCCTGGGTGACTGAACTGGCCCCGTACGTTTCCGGTCAGAACACCAACTACTCCTTTATCGTTCCGGGCTCTGACAATCCGGCTCTTGCCCGCTTCTTTGTCCGCTATATGATGGGCGGTGATGACGGTAAAGGTGAAGGTTACAAGAAAGTCATGAAAGAAGGCGCCTGGTCTGTACGTGACGATTACAACAACAAGAAGAATCCGTTCAGCCTGGCTGATTCCGGAACCGTTCCGCTCAACATGGAAGGCATCTATGACAATTATCTGGATGTCTCCGACTTCTGGACCTACTGGCACGATATGAGCCCGAATAAATAAGATTTTATTTTGAATGAAACACACGGGTACTGTCTCGATAAAGCCGTGAAACAGGCTGAACGGGACAGTACCCTATGTGCGTCTCTTTTCATCAGCAATGCAGACAATGAGCGATAAACAGGACAAACTTGAATTTAAAGAATTTTTTCGTTTTACCAAAAACGGAAAGATGAAAAGCGGTACTTTCACTTACAGCATTACTTTTGCCGCTTTGTATCTCGTTGTCTACGGTGCTGCCTACTACCTGCTGGTGGATGTGCTGGCGCCAATCACGGACGGACTGCCGATATGGCTTTCGGATGTGATCGGTGCGCTTGTCCCGGGTCTGATCGGTGCTTTAGTCTGTCTGATTCCTGTGAAATTGATCAGTAATAAAAAGCCGGCTTTCCTGGGATATGTGTGGCTCGCGATTTTTTCACTGATGTTTTTGATCGCGATGTGTGTTATGCTGAAGGATGAGCAAGATGCTCTGAAGATTTTTCTGCGTTTGTTTGTGATTATGGTCCCTGTTCCGCTGGTGTTAGGGGGCGGTTTGGCCTGGTATTTTTGGAAAAAATCTGAAAAAATAGATGGTACTGCGGAGGATTATGATTGATACGGTTTTGTTTGATATGGGTGGAACGCTGGAAGATATCTTTGTTGACAGCACCAGCCGGAGTGAGGCAGCGGAAAAAATGCTGGAAATATCCGAAAAGCATGGGTATAAACTTGAGACGGACGTCCAAACTGCTGTTCAATTGCTGCAGGACGGTTGGGATGCTTACGGAAAACAGCGTGACAGCGATGACCGCGAATTGAAACCGGAAGAGATTTGGGGAAATTATGTTATGCCCCGCTTTGGTTTAGGTTTTGAACAGGTGAAACCCTTTGCAGAGGAATTGGCGTATATGTATGAAGTTTCTCATTATCATCGTGCGCTGCGTCCCCGGGTAAAGGAAATGCTTGACGGTCTGCAGGCCATGGGAATGAAACTGGGCATTATTTCCAACACTGCCAGCCTCTATCAGGTTTTTCAGATCCTTGAGGATTACGGCATTCGGGATTATTTCCGGGATGTGACGCTTTCTTCGGTGACCGGTTACCGCAAGCCGGACGGCAACATTTTCAAGGTCTCCCTTTATCAGATGCGATCAAAACCTGAAAAATGTGCCTATGTGGGTGATACTTATTCACGCGATATCGTTGGAGCTTCACGTGCAGGATTCGGCAAAACCTTCCACATTCATTCACAGCTTACGGCACTTAAGGACGTAGGAACCTATGCTGAAAAGCCCGATCACACCATCACCGATATCTATGAGGTATATACGATCCTGAAAGCTGAACAGGGTTGAAAATAAAAGAAAATGCGTTGGAAAATTGAAGAATGTTTTCTTTGAGGTGTTTGCTGCATTGAATTCTATTTGGTTGTTCCTGCGACGAAGTAAATTAAAAAAGGCCGATTATTCAAAATACATCGGCCTTTTTCTATATTTTTTATGTTATACGCTCATGCTCCGTTTGCCGGTAAGTTTGAAGAACAACAGCATGGAAAGGACCGAAGTGACCGTAAGAACGGTGGAATAAGCAGCCGCATTGCCGAAACAGTCGCGGATGACTTCTGTATAAACGGAAACCGTTAGCGTCTGCGTACTGGCACGGTAAAGCATGATTGATGAAGACAGTTCGCTGATGACCGTGACCCAGCTCATGATGGCTCCGGAGATCACTCCCGGCATCATCATCGGCAGTGTGACATCCCAGAAAGCTTTCACTTCGCCGGATCCCAGTGAGATCGCAGCCTCTTCAATGGAAGGGCTGATTTGGCTGATGATCGCCGTTGAAGAGCGGATGGTGTAAGGCATCCGGCGGACCGTTAGAGCTATAATGATGATCGCCGCGGTACCGGTCAGTGCCAGCGGGGCCTTTGCGAAAGCATAAAGGAAGGAAATACCAAGCACCGATCCCGGGATGATGTAGGGCAGCATCGTCAGTGTGTCCACGGTCTCTGTGATCACGGATTTACGCCGCACAGCCAAATAAGCGATCAGCACACCGAAGGTGATCACCAGAACGATGGCACACAGCCCGAAGATATAGGTGTTTGGGATCACCAGCGGGTTCTTCGAGAAGATCGTCTTGTAATTCACCAGCGAGAACTCATTGGTGAAAATACCCGGGGTTGACTCTTTCAGGAAAGAAGTCACGATTACCGTCAGCTGCGGCAGCATGGCCAGCAGGACGACCAAATATACGAAAACATGACAGAGGATGTTCGGCAGTGTACGCAGGCTTCTCGGCTGCATCGGTTTGAGCGCAGACATGGAATAGGAATGCCTGGCTGCGATCCAGCGCTGCAGGAAGAAGAAGACCAGCGTGATGAGCATGATGATCACGCACAAAGCCGCTGCAAAATTCGAATCATTCGTCACCTCACCCATGAATTGGTTATAAAGCACCACAGGGTAAGTCCGGTAGCCTTCACCGATCAGCATCGGCGTACCAAAATCGGAGAAGACCCGCATGAATACCAGCAGCGAGGAGGCCAGCACCGTCGGCAGCACCAGCGGCAGGATGATCCCGGTAACCCGCTGGAAGTTGTTGGCGCCGAGAGACTCTGCGGCTTCGTTCAGGGAGTTGTCCAGGTTTTCCAGCGCACCGGAAACATACATATAAACCAGCGGGAAAGACTGGAGCGAAAAGACCAGAACAATACCCCAGAACCCATAGATTCCCTCAAACTGAACACCGAACATGTTGTTGATCGCTTTGGTGAACAGACCCTTCCGTCCCAGCAGCTGGATCCAGGAATAAGCGCCGATGAACGGAGGGCTCAGGTAACTCAGAACGATAGCGATGTTGAGCGCACTGCTGCCTTTGATGTTGTACTGTTTGATGATGTAAGCCATCACCAGCCCCAGAAAAGCACAGATCAGCGTTACAACGGTTGTGACCTTGAAGGAATTCAGCAGGGTGTTCGTGTAATATTTCCGTGAAAAGAAACGGGTAAAATTGGCGAAGGTGATCGAACCGGATCCCGGGTCGACAACACTTTTATAAAGGACCAGCGCCAGCGGATAGACGACGAAGATCAGGAACAGCGCCAGGATCGCCAGGGCCAGGAAGGTCCAGATCGGAGATTGTTTTTTGTCCTGCATACTACGCTCCTTCCGGAATCAGTGTATTCTTTGTCTGCCTGTCAAACACATTGATCTTTTCCGGAACAACGTTCAGTGAAACCTTCTGCCCGTCCGGCAGGATGTCGCTGAGGTCACTGGGTACCACGATCTCCACTTCCTGCCCATTGTTCAGGGTCGCAAAATAATGCAGCGTCATACCGAGGAACACGGAAGAGTTGATGGTCGCCGGAATGCCGGTCTCATCAGCCTTTTTGATGATGAATTCCTCTGGACGGATCGCTGCCCGGACTTCAGATCCGGCACCGGCACTGAGCTTCAGCGGAACGCGGTAAAAACTGCCGAAATCCAGAACACCGTCTTTATAGGAGGCATCGATAAAATTCGATAACCCGATGAACCCGGAAACGAATTCATTGGCCGGCCGCTGATAGATGAATTTCGGTGTACCAATCTGTTGGATTACCCCGCCGTTCATGACAGCAATGCGGTCGGAAATCGCCAGAGCTTCTTCCTGATCGTGGGTCACATAGACCGTAGTAATACCGACTTCATGCTGGATTCGTTTGATGACGTTGCGCATTTCCACACGCAGCTTGGCATCCAGGTTGGAAAGTGGTTCATCCATCAGCAGCACATCCGGTTCAATCACGATAGCACGGGCCAGTGCCACTCGCTGCTGTTGGCCGCCGGAAAGCTGCGCCGGCATGCGGTTGGCATACTGATCGATCTTGACCAGACGCAGGATATCATCAACCTTCTGATACCGTTCATTTTTACCGACACCGCGGTTCTTCAGCCCGTACGCCACATTGTCACGAACGTCCATATGCGGGAAGACCGCATAATTCTGGAACACCATGCCCATGTTGCGCTTGTTGGTCGGGATGTCATTGATGCGTTTCCCGTCAACACGGATCTCACCGGCCTCGATGGAGTTGAAGCCGATGATCATGCGCAGCAGGGTCGTTTTCCCGCATCCGGAAGGCCCCAGCAGCGTGAAAAACTCTCCCGGTTTGATCGTCGCGGAAAGTCCCTCAATGACAACTGTATTCTGATATGCCTTCGTTACATTATCAATTTCAATTGAAACACCCATTTAACCGCCTTTCATGTATTTCAGGTATCAGATATTGGGTTCCAGGTGTCAGTTACCTGTCCTACCAACTGCCCTTCCCTGAATTCTCCGTTTTTTTTGAAAAATACGGGAAGCCACACAATATCGTCCGACTTCCCGTGATTATTGATTTACAGTCGATTTTCAAAAGGTTTCATAGAGTCTCTGTCTGGAAATCGAATAAACTGAAACCCGATCCCTGAAACCTGACACCTGAAACCTGACACCTGTTATTCAAGCGTCATTTCCACATGATCGAGGTAGGCCGCAACGATAGCCGGCTTGTTTTCAGCGATGTATTTCGCGGAATAGGTGTCGAACAGCTTGAGCTCATCAGTCGGAATCATCTTTGCATTGGTCGGGACACCCATGCGCAGCGGGCGCAGGTTCAGTTCTGCGGCAACAGCGTTCTGAGATTCTTCGGAAAGGACGAAGTCAACAAACTTCTGAGCAGCTTCCATGTGCGGGGCACCCTTGATGATCTGGACGGATTCACCCGGGAAGATCACGCCTTCGGTTGCGTAAACGACCTTGACCGGATGTTCACCGGTGGCTTCCAGTTCAACACAGGGGTCTTCATAGCTCAGACCGACCGCGTATTCACCGTTAGCAACACCGTTATAAACCTGAGAGGAGGAAGAGGCGATCTTGCCATCCAGGTTGACAAGGAATTCATCGATGAAGTCCCAGGCCTTGTCGCTCATCGGGTCGCCGTCACCCATGCCGTAAAGCATGCCGATCAGGCACTGGAAGGCGGAAGAGGAGTTCGCCGGGTCGGCGGAAATGATCTTGCCTTTGAGTTCCGGCTGGGTCAGGTCAGCGTAACTGTTCACTTCAATGCCCATTTCCTTAAGCATGTCGGTGTTGACAATCATGACGTTCGGTTCCGCATAGGCACTGTTGAAGCAGTTGGTGCCGTCATTCTGGAAAGCGGACATCAGTTTGTCATTTTCGGTCGGAACATAGACTTCAAACAGGTCACGATTGGCGGCCAGCATGGTTTCATCGGCAGCCCAGTGGATGTCAACGGTCACGTTGCCGGATTCCACTTCCGCCTTTACACGCTGCAGGACCTCACCGGAGGAACCGGTGATCATTTCAACCTTGATACCGGTGGCTTCTTCAAAAGCAGGGATGACAATGTTATTCAGGCGTTCATTACGGGCAGAGTAGATGACCAGAGTATCCTGAGCCATGGCCATTCCGCAAACAGAAAGCAGCATTACAAATGCTGCGAGACAAACCAACAACTTCTTCATAGAAACCTCCATAATCTTTTATTTGTCTAACAATATAGACCTCCCAGAATGATATCATGAACAGGTTTTTTTCCTGAAGTGTAAAACCTCTGATAAAAAAAGTGATTTTTGTCACGATTTGTCTGTATCAGAGAACCTCTTATTATTTTTTTCTTAAAATTATTTCGAAAGATCCAAAACTAAGGAAACGCTGATTTAATCGGCTTGAGTCAAAGTGACCTGTTTTCGTTGACT
>CAYWKZ010000132.1:0-8629 GCA_964459115.1 uncultured Leptolinea sp.
CCGCGCAGGTCATAGATCACGGTCGAATAGCCCAGATGGCGGAAAACCTGGAGAAAGCGGATGCCGGTATATTTGTTGTCGCCGTGCCCGTGGGAGATGATGACGACCTTCTTCGGATCCAGCGGATAGATGTCACCGTGAAGCACATAGCCGTCCCACAGGGTAACTTCGAAGGGCTCCTTCTCGTAAGAGTCAATATCGCCCCAGGAGTGCTCTTCATTCTTCGAACGCTCAATGGTGAGCTCATAGGTTTTACGATTGGGATTCGAAAGGTTGGAGCTCATTTTGAAGGAAAGCAGAAACACATAAGCGAGGATGCCGATGATCAGGAAGAGGATGACGATCAAAAAAATGTTCATAGGAGAAAATTATAGCATTAATTCAGTGAAATTTTGTATATAATAAATACAGAACCTTGATAACAGCCTGACCGGCAGGCATCACCGGACAGATATGCTGCAAAGCCGTATCATGTCTGTCCGGTGACACCTGTCGCCAAATTCCGCCAAACATTGACAGCAAATGGATTGCCGGCAATGAGGCGGTAATCAGGAGGGTTAGGTATGGAAGTTACAAACAAAATAACCATTAAGTTTTACCTCAATGGTCATCTTGTTGTATTGACCTTCACCGTTAAGGTCAAGTAATTGATATAGTCTAATCTCACGAATGAACGGAGTGCATTTCCGTTCACTCAAATCCTGATTACATTATACATAATCTGTTTTTCCTTGTCAAGTATAGCATTTCAAAGCACGAACGTAAACGCATCTTTGTGCTTTTTTAATCAGCCCTGAATCTGCAGATATTTCTCATATTTACCGAAATCACTGTTGTTGACCAGCTTCCCGAGCTTGTTGAATTCATACTCCATCGCACGGACGATATGTTTCATCCGGATGTCTGAATTTTCGGCCCCCGCCATATAGGCAGCGTTGAAGAGGATCGCCTTGATGTTGGAACCGGAAAGGTCGAATTTGTCGGCCAGGAACTTGAAGTCAACATCGTCCGAAACCGCAGCTGTTTTTGGCAGGATCGTGGTCCAGAGTGTGAAGCGGGTCTCCTTGTCCGGCTGCTGCAGATGGATCGAATAGGTGATGCGGCGGACAAAGGCATCGTCAAAGTTGTTGTAATAGTTCGTCGAAAGGATCGACATGCCGTCGTATTCCTCAATTTTCTGCAGCAGGTAAGCCGTTTCGGAATTCGCGTATTTGTCATGGGAATCCCCGACGCTGGTCCGTTTGGAGAAGAGGGCATCCGCCTCATCAAAGAACAGGATCACGTTGGCCCTGGCAGCCGCGTTGAAAATGACCGCCAGGTTCTTTTCCGTCTCACCGATATATTTGGACGAGATTTGGGAAATATCCACCCGGTAAAGCGGCAGCGTCAGCTCATTAGCGATCACCTGCGCCGCCATGGTCTTCCCGGTCCCCGGAGGGCCGTAAAGCAGGACAGAGACACCGTTGCCATAGGCGTTTTTGCGCTTCAATCCCCAGCCTTCGCCGATGCGGTTGCGCAGCCGGTAACGGTCACAGGCTGTCTGCATAATAGCCTTCTGCTGTTCGGTGATGGTGATGTCATCCCAGGTGTAAGCCGGGTTCACATAGGTCGCCAGTCCGGAGAAATCCACCTGATTCATTTGCCGCAGAGAGTCGAGAATCAGCCGTTTGTCAATGACTGTATTCTGCTTCATACGGGCATTGGCGATGGAATGTCCGATGACCTTTCGGACCTTCCCATAGGGGATCTCATAGCAGTCCGCCATGTCGGGAATGTTCACATTCTCAGAAATTTGAATCGTTTTGTCAGCGGTCAGGAAGTGTGTCCAGATCTTCGTACGAAGGGCCGCTGTCGCATCCGGGATGCGGAGGAACGGCACGAACAGGGATGCCAGTTCACCCGGCTCCTCTTTCTCACCGAAAAAGGCGATAAATTTCGGAGCAGCAGTCCGACAGATGTCCTCCATCACCCCGCTGAAGGTCGTCCCGTTTTCATCCGGTATCAGGAGCTCGGCAATATCCTCGGGCGTGAAATGAACTGCCAGTCTGCCATTGTAAACCTTCAGGCGGAGAAAGAGGTCGGACAGCGCAGCCTGGCGTTTTTCAAGCTTCAGGTTGAGCAGCCGGCGGAAGTCCAGCACAAAAAGCTTTTCCTGATGCCCGATGCAGTACTGATACAAAAGATGCAGCACTGTGTCGCCGTCATCGTTGCCGAGATAAACGGCATTTTCAATCTGCCTTTTTTTGTCATCACTCTGAGCGATGTTGTTTTCTTTTGCAAGGATAAAGGAAAGCTCTTCAAAACTCTCATCAAAGAAAATCGGGATGTTTTCCTCTTCTTCAAAGGTGTGGAACAGCGGGGAGATGCTTTTATCATCACTGATCCCCATCAGGAGCTTTTTCATCAGCGGCTGCAGGACCAGCGATGTGCGCAGCCCGTCCTGCTCGTCCCGCTTCGCGAAGAAGTAGGTGTACAGCCGCTCATCCAGCGGGAGAGGAACAGACTCCTCCGCACCGTCCCGAACGGTCATCCGTGCAGAAAGTGCATACAAGAGTCCGACAGTCGGCACACTTTTGGAGACATCGTCCTGAAGAAAGCCATAGATCCGCTCATAGCGCCGGTCGATCTCCACACCGAGTGCCAAAAGAACCGCCAGCAGCTCCGTCCGGCTCAGGTTAAAGGTTTCAATAAGAGTTTCAATACGGAGTTCACCGCCCAAAGCTTTTGTAGCTTCTGTACGCTCTTCAATATATCTGAATGCTTCTTCCGAACCGGCAGCCAGCACAGGATCCCAGATGTCCCGCTCACGATAGTAAGGCGGCATATTGAAATAGCCGGCCATTTCCGATTCTGTGACCACCAGCCCGCGGGAAAAAAGCTTGCCTGAACTGCCCATGCCCTTGAATTCAAGGTAAGCTTCCAGCACCATGTCCAGCAGGCGCAGGTAATCCTCCAGCTCCTCACCGGGTACCGAATAGGGCTGATTTCGCAGTGATAAATCAAAATATTCATGAAACTGGTACATAATCAGGTCTTTTCTCCTCTGCCGGATTTCTAAATGGCTCAACAGCTGAATTATAACATGGTATGAGCCGAAGATGTCCCCACTCTGCTAAAACTTCCCGATTTTGCATTATAATCCACAAATATGAAACGTATCTATTGCCTGTTCCTTTTGTTTATATTCCTGACTGTTCCCGCGCAGGTTTCCGGTCAAAGCGCTGATGCCCTGGTCAACGAGGTCAACAAGCTCCGAAGCTCCTATGGATTGGAGCCCTACACAGTCGACGGAACTTTGATGAGCCTGGCTCAGCAGCATTCCATGTACCAGGCTTCGATCCATCAGACTACACATGACCGTGCGGACGGCTCCGCCATCCCCTCCCGCTCTGAAAACGTCTGCGGCGGGATCGGCGTCAACGCCTCCTACTGTGTCAATTCTATGTGGACGGATGAACTGCACCGCTACACGATGATCGGTTTCCGAACCGGCAGCGTGGGCACCGGATACGCGGAATCTGAGGGCAATGCATACTATACGCTGATGGTCAACAGCAGCGGTGAGGAAACCGGTCTGGCCAGTCTGCAAACAGTCTCGGAATATCAGCGTCCCATTGATCCGGATGCTGCTTTGGCACAGCCGGGGGATTTTTCTACAGCCACACCGATGCCGGACGGTTCCATCTACCACACCGTACGTTCCAATGAGACCCTGTGGTCCATTGCCCTTTCCTATAACAAAACCATCGCTGAGATCCAGGCACTGAACGGTATGGAAGAAGATGATACGTCGGTTTCCATCGGACAGCGGATCCTCATTGTCTACGTCGGCAACACGGTAGAGCCTACCAACACGCCGACCATGACTCCTTTGCCGGCAACCAATACGCCGAAACCGACTTCGACTGCGACCAATACGCCGATCCCGCTGCCGACGCTTACACCGACCCCGACGAACACACCAACCCCGGAGCCGCTGATCCCGCATATTCGCTATTTTGACACCCCCGGAGCGAAAAAGCTCGGCCTCGGACTGGTGATCGTCTGCGGAATTGGATTGGCCGCGACACTTTTCTTTGGATTTTTCAAAAAAGATGAAAAGTAGGGGATAGGATATAGGAAATAGGAAATAGTGCATCAGATGATGAAGCTCTGTTTCAAAAGTGAATAATGCAGCGTAAGTGCTTTTTTTTCATTCTGTTGTTATTTCTGTTCACCGTCGTTCCGGCGGTGATTGCGGATGCCATTGATCCGGACCTTTTCCGGGATGACCTGCTGACAGAACTCAACAAACTGCGCAAACAATATGGCTGCGGTCCGCTGAGTTTCGATGAACACCTGGAAACCGCCGCACAGCACCAGGCCGAATTTCTTTGCGAAATGAATAAACTGCAGACGGCCGGACCTGCCGGGGAAACCATCCGGGACCGGGCGGCCGATGCCGGATACGGCGGGAGCAAATCCTTCACCATTCGGGAAACCAATGCCATGGTCTGGATCGACACGGACGCAAATTACCTGATCGAAGAGGTCTTGCGCAAAAATCAGGCCGCGGTCCGTGTGATGTTTGATCAGAATGTCCGCCAGGCTGGGGTCGGTATCGCGGATTCAGCGGACAAACACCGCTATATCGTGCTGACGCTCGCCGGGTTGGATGACGGCACGGATGATTATTCCATCACTGAGCCGACTTATGATTATCGGACGCCTAAGCCGACTATGTCAGCCACTCCCACGCCGCAGGTGCTGGTCACCTCTACCATGAACCCGGATGGGGGCGTCTATCATATCGTGCAAGAAGGGGAGACCTTTTCCGAAATCGCGCTGGCCTATGGGCTGGACTGGTACACGCTATCCGTACTCAACCACATCAAACTGAGTGATACGACCCCGGTGGTCATCATGGAAGGGCAGACGCTGGTGATCCAGCCGACCTTCACCCTGACCCCGACACCCACCCCGACCAAAACACCGGTTCCGCCGACCTCTACACCGCGCCCGACTTTCACAATTGACCCAAATGCATCCGTGGCTGTTGTGCCAACTGCAGTGAAGGAACTCCCCGCCCCGGACCTGGGCAGACTGCTGGACAAGGTCATTGCTCATAAACAAGTTATCGGCTGGATCCTCATCGGGATCTGTGTTCCGGGAATTATCATTACGCTGAGAAGGAAGAAGTAGGAAGTAGGGGATAGGATATAGGATATAGGGGATAGTGGATATAGGATATAGGGGAGAGTGGATAGGATATAGTGGATAGGGTGCCCGGCATGATAATTTCAATGGACATCCATATAACTACAAACAAAAAACGGAGTTCACATGAAGTACAAAAAACTCTTATTTGACGCTGACGGGACGCTGTGGGATTTCGACGCCTCCGCCCGTCTTGCTTTTGAAAACATATTCTCACGCAGAGGCTGGGATTATACACCTTCTTTTTTCGACGGCTATACAAGGATCAACAACGGATTGTGGGAAAAGTACGAACGGGGCGAGATGACCCGGGACCGCGTGCTGGTGGAACGGTTTGAACTTCTGTTTGCCGAGCTTGGGATCAATGCCAGCGCGACTGCTTTTGAAGATGACTTTCGTGAAGAGCTGGAAGTCAATCCGATCTGGATGGAGGGAGCTGAGAAACTGCTGCAGGGGCTCCGTCCGGATCATGAGATCTATATTGTCACGAACGGGGTTGCAACCACCCAGCGGAAGCGTATCGCCATCTCCGGGCTGGACAGCTATGTGGACGAATTCTTCATCTCTGAAGAGGTCGGCGCACAGAAACCGCAGAAAGCTTTCTTCGACCACGTGATCTCTCACATCGGACCCGGTTCAACGGATGAAGTATTGCTGATCGGAGACTCCCTGAGCGCCGATATTCTCGGCGCCAACCGTGCCGGGATCCGGAGCTGCTGGTTCAACCCCTCTGGTGCATCGCTCAAAGGGGAAGCACAGCCTGATTATGAAATCACACATCTTTCGGACCTGGAAGCGATTTTGGGTGGATGGTTTTAGCCGTTAATTGGGTGCAGCTGGTTTTTTATTTTTTCGTTTCACCGCTCATAGTTCTGAATTATTTCATGATTTTTCCATCTGGGCCGGTTTTTGTGTTACAATATGAACAATTGATGGGATATAGTTCAACGGCAGAGCGACGGACTTTGAATCCGTGTATCTTGGTTCGAATCCAGGTATCCCAGCTCAATTACAAGAAAATCCCCGAGGAAAACACCCCGGGGATTACTGTTTAAATAATCCAATCCATCAAATCAGAATTACTTTTCTTGCCTTTTTTCTTGCCTCTGTTTACGCCTAATTTACGAGGGGTAGACCGTTCCAGAGTTTGGGGTTTTCGGCGGATTGGGCGTCATACTTTGCTTCGATCTCCTGCCACATTGCGCCGTAATCGGTCTGCGGCTGGGCGGCAATCTCGGCGCGGATGGCAGCATTTTCTGCTTCTTTCAGTTCATCCGCGTATTTTACAGGCTTTGTTTCAGTCGTTTCTTCTCTATCCGCGATTTCGGCGCACGTGAAGCCCGGTTTTGATGCCATCTCTGTGTCATACGGGTACCAGGTGCCGCCGTTTTTGTCTGTGCGGGATTTTAGCGGGCTGTCGGGCTTTACGGCACGCAGGATGCAGTCCGCGGTTGGATATACGCCAACCCAGCAGGAGACCTTGTCTTTATCTGGATATGCCTTGTGGCTGGTAACGGTCTTTTTTATGCCATGCTGCTCTAATACACGGGTTATCTCAGTTTTACCCGGGTCACGTCCAAGCAGGTCACGTATAATGGCGGTCATGTCGGCAGTCGGGACGGCACAAAGCTCTTTACCTGTATCGGACTTGCAAGAGCACTTGACATAAAAATTAGACTCAATAATGGCTTCCACAGATGATTCTTCCACCGCTCCGAGCTGTGCCTGTGCAAATGCTTCCATCATAGCTGCATCCGGTTTATATACTTTGCCGTTATCGACCTCCCAGACCGCCTGGGCAATCACCATGCCTGACGGGATTTTGCAGAGCCGTGCGAGGTCTATCATCATACCCTCTGTCACGGTCAGGAGCAGCAGGCGGTGAGTGTCGGCCTCGGAAAGGGAGATGTGATCCATACTTGCAATCATGCCGGCAATCGTTTTGAGAGGAGTTGCATACTTATCATACTTACGGCGCTTTGACTGCGAGCGGGATGTAACAGCTGCCTTAAAGCGGTTCCAATCCTTTTGGGTGAGGGAGAGCTCGGCGAGCTCACGGCCAAAGCAGCCTGAGAGCGATTCCACTTCTTCTTCGATACCGGCTTCCGAAAAATCGGCTCTTTGATCGCTGTAAAAAGGACTCAGGGTCATCGCGTGCAACCCCTCAACAGTTTTTGGTGCGTCCGGATAGATGCCGTCTTTGTCAGGCAGACAGCTGAAAAGCCACGCCGCTAAAGTACTTTTGCCGCATCCCTTTTTACCCTTAAATCCGAGTACCATGCCCTGCAGCTCGGGATTACGGATAACCTGCACCATCCTCTGCAGGTATAAGCGGATGGACGCGACTTTGACGGAGTCCGGCTCAACAGTTGGGATGCAGTCTGCCATCTGCTGGATATAGTCCGTTTTGCCGTTATACTTATACTTATCAAGTAATCCGTCAAGTATCTCACCCTGAATGTTAGCCGGATTTGAGCGTGCAGCCCATCCCAGGACGGCGTCCACACGGTCTGCCGGGAGATTGATGCCAAAGGAGAGGGACGCCTCAAGGACATCACCAGCCTTATCCCCGTCCAGGACCTCCCAGCCATCGTAGGCGCGGCTGTTGGTGATGGACTTGCGCAGGCGGATGCCATAGGGCTTAAGCAGCGGCAGGAGCTCTGCGCTGTCGCGTGTGATAGTCTTTTTCCCGCCGCATGAGGTATAGAGATCATCTATGCGAGCCTTAATCCCTTGTGTGATGACATACATACGGGAGTCGGTTTTGCCGATTTTGGTGAGCATACTTGGGATCGATGCCACTAGTGCATTTTTGCGCAGAGCCTCGCAGACAAAGTCGTAGAGCACAACCAGAGCCGCCGGCACGCGTGCCTTGTCGAGCTTGAGTCCTGGGGCAACCGGCTTTGCGGTGTAGCACACGCGGGAGATGAGCTCCATGACAGTATAGATCATCTCAGGTTCATATCCCTGTGATATCATGGTACTGTAGACGGACATCCACTGATGCACAGGCTGTGCCGGCTCAAATTT
Source organism: uncultured Leptolinea sp. (assembly GCA_964459115.1). Taxonomy (GTDB): domain Bacteria; phylum Chloroflexota; class Anaerolineae; order Anaerolineales; family Anaerolineaceae; genus Flexilinea. The sequence continues at coordinate 8,227 of CAYWKZ010000132.1, forward strand.
GCCCATCTTGTACTCAAAACTACTGTATGACATCGGCAGGGTGTCTGTCCTTTTGAGTTTTGTGATCTCTCCCGTGATGGTGCGGATAACAGCGCCAAAATCAGGGTTATCCAGTCCTTGCAATACCGTCACGAGCTGCTGGGTGTCCTGCTGTGCAGGCTGTCCGCTGTCCTGGCAGCTATCGCCACCGATAGCCGGGTCATCCTGTGGGTCATACTCGTATGCCGTCATGTCAGTTGTGTCGGACATGTCATACATATCCATATCCATAAGTATGTCAGTGCTGGCATTTTCAGTCATTACATTTACAACATCTTTTTCCATATGTACTTCCTTATATTTATTTTTCGCAGTCTTTTCGTTAGCTCTTAATGGCGGTCCCGGGAGTCGGACCCGGGCGAAC
>CAYWKZ010000133.1:0-8322 GCA_964459115.1 uncultured Leptolinea sp.
AGGTTTCAGGTGTGTTCCCTTTTCCTTATTCCTACTATCTACATCCTACATCCTATTTCCTACTTGCTTATGAGTTTACACTGTCCTTTAAAAAAAGTAAACCGACAATGTTGTCGGTTGACAAATGTTCGATTTTGTGGTAGGGGCGGTGCTCACTTCCCAAGTCTTTCGCGGTACCGCCCCCATTTTGATAGTACTGTCTTTTGTTCAGCGTTTCTTTAAACGGAGGGAGATTTATATCACTTCTCTTCCTGCGATTTTTGGCTCAGGATAATCTCCGCCTCTTCTTTTGTGATCTCGGTAAGGCTCATGTTCCCTGACATGAACCGGTAACGCAGGTGCGGGGCAGGTTCCCAAACGTTGTTTTTTCCTATTTTTTCGATAAGATCCCCGGTTCTTCGAACGATAACATTTCCGGCGTCAAACCGATAGTATTTGGTTTCTTCCATGGTCATTCCGGTTTCTCCTTTATAGATTTTTCTATTCTGACAAATAGCAGTAACAGTCACTTATTCTGCTCTATTTCCCAATTGTATTCCGGTGCGCCGGCGGGTACGGGAACTTTGGCATAGATCTCTTTTGCATAAGCTTCCGCCGCTAATCTTTGCTCTTCTGTAGCGGTTTCACTGCGTGCGACTTCATAATTGGCATGTTCCAATTCTTTCGCATCAAAAGACGCGGGTGTATGCAGCTGCAGTTCAAAAATCAAACCATCCTCGGTTTTCAGGTTCGTATTGATCCCCTTATAGCCTTCTCCGCCCCATCTGTTTTTAAATTTATAGACTGAGATATTTTTTTCAGCAAAGGTTTTCATCGTCTTATCAACGACAGAAACGTATTGATCGTCATCGATGCACAAGGTATAGCGAAGCACATCACCGATTACAGCTGCCGCTTCTTCCGGAGAGACCTCCATATCATGGGCATCGGTAAGGATCTTTCTGGTCAGGCTTTCTTCCGATTTCAGACGATGCTCCAACCCCACAAGCCTTGCGTTCTCAGATTCCAACGATTGCAAAACCGCAGTAATTTCAGGTTCAACCTGAGCAGCCGCTTCAATCAATTCTTCTGCCAGCTTCCGCGCAATATCCTGTTCATCACTGCTTTCCTGCGGAACAGACACATTTCCTTCGCCGGTTTCAACTTTTTTGATGTCTTCACTCTGATCAATGGTAAGATCAAAGGTGTTGAACATTTCATTATCAGGCAATACCATGGCAAAGGAATCGGTTCTGTCAATACTTACCTCAATCGTTTCCGCACTGAGATCAAGCACATGACCACCGTACAGCCTGTCATCTGAAACGAAATGAAAATGCCAGCCAACAGCATTCAGATCATTCATGTATGCAGGACAATACAGTCCTACAACTGTTCCCTGTATGTTATCATAGTCAAAAAAGGTCTGATCGGTTTCCAACACCACCGCCAGCGGTTTATACGGTTTTGTTTGCGGAAGTTCACTTCTCACGTTCATGGTGCTGAAGGTACCTTCTGCTTTGATCATATAAAAGCGATTTTCCCCTGATTCACTTACTTTTTTGTCGAGCGCGGTCTTTAAGGCGCCCACACTGTCAATATCAGTAAGTTGAATTACCTCGTCCGCGTCAAAAAAGGTCACATTTGAAAATGGGATCGTTTCTTCATCAGCGACGATCTCGATTGCCCCATCATATGCGGCTCTGTAAACCACTCCCTCAAGCATGATCAATTCACCATTAAGAGCATCAAATGTACCGATCCCGATATCGCCCAATTCTTTGAGCCGGGCAACAGGAATGCTCCCGTTATAGTCGCCAAAGGTCAGCCCCTGCAAAAGAGAAACCTGATTGATCACTTCCCGTTCAGCAGTGATGATTTCAGCAGGGTCCTCGGCGAAGATGCTGCCGCTTACGATCAATAACAATGAGAACAGAAGCATAATGACAAGTGCATGATCTTTCTTGCTGTATTTTGTGTTTTTCATATCCGTCTTCCTTATTTTGGAAAAAGGCTGCCGTACAACAAAAGTACGGCAGCCTTTTTAATTACAGAAACTGTGAAAGTCCCCTGAGAAAACTTATTTCTCGGCCGGTTTTTCTGCAGCCTTTTCAGCGGGTTTTTCAGCCTTTTTTTCAGCTTTTTTCTGAGCAGGTTTTTCAGCCTTTTTTTCAGCGGGTTTTTCTTCTGCTTTTACTGCAGCTTTTTCAGCAGCTTTCTCTGCGGATTTTTCAGCAGACTTTTCAGCCTTCTTCTCAGCAGACTTTTCGTCGTCAGCCTTTTCTTCCTTCTGATTAACAACCTTGTCGAATTGTTTAATCATCTGCTTGTCCTGTTCGTAAGCCTGCTGGACCATGGCGTTGTGCTGGGTGTAAAGCTGGTCGAACATCTGAGCAGCGACCTGGCTCATCTGGTAAAAATAGGCTGTGGCCTGGCTGACCTTCTGGTTGACCAACTGGCTCGCCATCTGGGTCATCAGCTGGAAGTTGGGCATCGGCAGCTGCGGAACCGGGAAGGGCGCCATCGGAACATTCTTGGCGACTTTGGCAGCCTGGTTCATCCAGTCTGTCATCTGGGCGCTGAAAGGCGCAAATTGTTGTTCATTATTCTGACTCATATTGTTTTTCTCCTTATTTGGTTGTTGATTCTCAAATGGCAGATTTACATTCATATCCGCCTTGATACCATTGAATACTTCTTTGATCATGTCAGCCCTTTTCTCTTCGAAATAGACCAAATTGATGCCGCCGAGTCTGCCGCTGATACGTATAGGCTTGACTTCATAAACATTCCCCTCCGCATTGCCTTTCGCAAGTCCGTACAGGTCAAGCTTGCCGTTCGCATTCCGCGGCAATTGCGGAGAAATCAGCACACGGGTCGGAATATTATTTTCCGAAAGCAATTTTTTCGTAACAAACACCTCAGTCAGGGCATTGTTCACCGTTTCCAATGCTGACGGTTCATCCTTCAGAACCTGAACGCACAACATGGGAATGTTATCATGATCATTTTTTACAAAAACAGGAACTACGCAGCAGCTTTCGATGCCGGGCTGCCGGGCTATTTCGGTTTCCACCTTTCCTGCATCAAAATGTCTGCCACCTTCGTGGATGAAATATCGTCTTGCTCTGCCAAGGTAGGTGATTTTTCCTGTCTCATCCACACTCACAGCATCATTCGTACAGACATATGGCTTCCCGTCGATTGTCGTGATTTTCAGGACTTCTTTGTCATCCAGCATCGGTGAGGCGCAGGAAGGTGATGTCAGGTACAGGATCCCTTCACAGGGTGCGTCGCTGAGCGAATAAAATCTTTCCTTTTCGTCATCATACAGGCGCAGATCAAAACCGGGCAGCAGGTAGCCGATGGACTCATCTTCCAGGTCCGGCGTGGAGAGGCAGCAAGCGCCGCCCAGCTCAGAGATGCCGTAGCCGTTCAGGAAGATGAAATTCTCACAACCATGTTTGCGCAGGAACTCGCTGTACCGCTGCTTATCCTTCGCCGAAACCGCAGCGCCCCCAACCACAATACAGCGCAGGCTGGAAAAATCAAATTTTGTGGTCTCCGGTAATTTCATCCAGCCTTCAAATGCCGCACCGATGGCGAACAGGAAGGTGATCTGGAATTCAGGGATCGCTTTGTAGAAACCCGGGTTAAGCATTACTCCCGGAACAATAGCAACCGTTCCCCCAAGCGCGAGAGGTACATGAACCTGATCGATGATGCCGTAAGCAGCGCTCAAGTCGATTGCCAACCCACTGGTCGGGTCTTCGATGTAAGGCGCCACCTCTGCAACCCGGGAAAGGCATACCGGAACAGCATTAAACGCTTTGTCAGAGAGCACTACAGGCTTTCCAACTCCGTTTGTCGTACCGGAGGTGTGAAGGATAAAAGCGCTGTCACCGGGTTCTTCTTCAATATAATCAATCGGTGTGCCGCCATAAACGGACAACAGATTGTCCATGCAGATCGACCCGAACAGGCTTTTCAGCAGCACATATTTTGCTTCCAGAGCCGCAGCCATGGCAGAAGGAACAGCAGAACCGCCCATCGTAAGGTGGAGCAAAATGACATTGCGCAGATCCAATTCACTTTTTCGTCCCAGCAGATCCTGAACCAGATCAGGCATGGCAAAATCATCCGTGATAATGAAATCGGTCAGATTCTCTTCCCGGATCGTCTTTTTCAATCCCGCCGTTCTGAATGCCATATAAGGCGCGATAAATGAGACCTCAGCCCCTACCATGTTCAGTGCGTACATCACGAAGATGGTTTCCGAAGAACCGGAGCCCAGTATTCCGACGCGGGCATGGTTTTCTCCGGTCATCCCGAGAGCGGAAAAAACCGATGCATATCGGTCCCACTGCCGGAACATCATTCTGTAGGTATAAACATTGACACCATCTTTGATCGCAATTCGGTTCAGTTGGCTCAGTTTTGAACTGTTCGCGTCAAGAATAAACTTCCATGCTTTTTGATTTTGGTTTATATGCAAACCAGCCGATCGTGTTGCCTCAGCAACTGTATTTTCCATAAATAGATATTCTCCCTGTCCGGTTTCATTAACGGTATATTCATCACAGCTAAAAAATTCACAATAATTTATATTAACCCAATAAATCGAAAAATCAAGTAAGAAATTACAAATCGGGATGTGACATTCCGGAACACCCCCTTTGTTTTCAAAAAACCGTTTCTATTCAGAAATGCACCACCGTCCCTATTCCCTGACAAAGTTCATCAGGCTTTTGATCTTTGTCAGCCTCTCTTCGATCGGTCCGCACTGGAACTTTCCTTCAGAAACAATGAGCGCATCCGGATAAGCCTTCCAATTAAAAGCATCGACTCCCCTGAGCTCGTTGGTATACAGCTGCAGAGGTTCCCCTTTTACAAATTTATGCAGGAGGCTCTGAAGCGCTTTGGAAAGGTCCTCATCCATCACACTGCCATACATCTGCAGCGCTTCACTGTTGCCGAGTAACGTTGCGGCAGCATCGACCGTGCCTGAGCCCAGTTTTTCGATCAAGGGCTTTTCATCCCAGTACATCAGGTGTACCTGATTCCCGCCCTCCGAAAGCTTTACCGCGGTACGATAAACGTAAAGCGCCAGAATTTGCTCGATCAGCTTCGATTTTGCATCAAGTTCGGACGAAGATGCTGTTTGTTCATCAATATATGCATGCACTTCATCGGTAAGGGCATCACTCATGTTATTTTGCAGTACTGCCATGGCTATCGATATGGTATCCTCGTAGTTCTGACTGCCGAGAAATGAGCGGATCACCTGCGTTTCATTATTTGGAATTCCGATGATGAACTCTATGCCGGATGCTGCCCCTTCCTGAAAAGCACGGTAAAGGTCAGTGGGGATCCATGTCCCGTCACAGGTCGGTGCACACATGTTCTGCCAAAGCTTTTGCGCCGCATCTTTCAAGGCGTTGGTATCCAGCTGCAAAAGCTCACTCATCGTCGTGGTATTTGTTTCTTTCAGAAGATTTTTTGCGAGTTTCCTGGCTCCCTCCGGGTTGTCATATAATAAAAACGGATTTCCATTGAAGACAAAAGCTTTTCGGAACAGGTCCTTTGCCCACCCGCTTGCTGCAAGCATCAGGATAAAGGTTGCTCCGGACTCAAACCCGAGTGCCGTGATGCGGTCCGGATCGCCCCCGAAGGCTGCAATGTTTTCTTTAACCCATTTCAATGCCGCAACCTGATCAAGCAGTCCCAGGTTTATGGTGTCAGGGTAGGCATCCCCACCCGGGACTTCGGAAAAATCGATGAATCCGAAAATGCCCAGACGGAAATTAAAGCTGACAAACACAACATCCGGATGGTTATTCACAAAATTGCTGCCGTACAACAGAGGGTCGGCAGAGCCTCCGTACGAGAAATCACCGTAATGGAACAACACAAGCACCGGCCTTTTTACTGCCGATTTTTGTGTACTGACACAGATATTTAAGTTCAGGCAGTCCTCACTCTGTCTGTGTTTTTTTAAAAGCACACCCTCGTGTTCGACCTGAATCGCCGAAGCGCCCATGTTTTTTGCCTCAAACACATCATTTGAAGAAGGAAGCGGTTCGGGCGCCTTCCATCTGAGTTCACCCACCGGCGGCTTTGCGTAGGGAATCCCCAAATAGAAAATGGTCTTTTTATATTTACTCCCGATATAGACACCGGTTCTTGTTTTTACGGCATATTTAGCGTCATACACACCGGAGACAGACCGGTTCTGTTTATTGATCTCCTCTATAGCCTCTTGATCAATATCGAACACATAACCTTTGCTGCCATCCCCATAAACCTTGCGGATCCTTCTGACACGATACCAGCGGATCAACAGGTTCACGAAAAAACCGAGAATGGGAAAGCCGACAACATAGATGATCTCGTCCTTCACATAATCAAACATCGAGACACCCAGCCGGGAGATTGAAAAATATTGGGCCATCAGGAAAAAGAGTAAAACCGCGGCATAAAAGCAGAACCGGTTCATCGGTTTCTTCTGAACAGCTTTGCTGAAAGCGATGGTGCTGATGATTTTCTCGAATACCATGCCGAGGGCAAAGCTTGCCGCCATGCACGCGAGCTCAGGCCAACCGGAAAGCCTCGAAATTGTTTCACCGAAACCATAGCCCAGCGCCGAAACAAGGGCAACCGCGAAATCATCAATTGTAAATAGTTTTTTCATTTTCGCCTCTCAACCAGAATTGTTCGAAGTCCTTCGAAGCAGTGCAGGCGGTCGGCACATCGCACGGGCTGCACCGCATTAAGGGCCGATCCCTGTGTACACCTCTTTAATATATTCATTTTACTAAAAATTATCAGTAAAATTGATAAGATGTTCCAGATTGTCACATACCAATTTTTCAATTTTCCCTTGTTTTCGCCGCCGCGCTGGATTATTATAAAAAATGAAAGGTAAAACAGGGGTTAGCTGCGTGAAAATTTTCTTTGCGGATAGACTGCGGAAGCTGAGAGAAGAAAAAGGGTGGTCACAGAAACAGCTTGCAAAACGGCTGATCGTCAACCATTCCACCATCACCCGCTGGGAAAACGGCACCCGCGTGCCGGACACTTCGATGATCCTGCGTATCGCCAATTGCTTTGGCGTTGACCCTGTCATCCTTTTTCACGATGCGGCGAATAGTGATGAAATTCCAAATGTCATCATTGTGGACGACAGCAAGGTCGTCCTCGCAGACAGCCTGGCTGTCCTGGAGGATGCCATGCCGAATGCCGCGATCACGGGTTTTGTCTGGCCGCAGGAAGCCATTGAATTCGCAAAAATCAACCGGGTGGCGCTGGCTGTTCTGGACATTGAATTAGGCTCGAACAGCGGGTTTGATCTTTGCCGCACGTTGCTTGATATCAACCCCCACACAAACATCGTGTTTCTGACCGCCTATGCCGATTATTCTCTGGACGCCTGGAAAACAGAAGCCAGCGGTTTCATGCTCAAACCGCTGACGCCGGAAAACGTAAAGGAACAGCTGAAAAAGCTGCGTTATCCCATTTCGACGGGAGGCACGGACCGGTGATCGAGTGGTCTCACCTTTACTACTTCTTCATAGGCGGTGCAGCGCTGCTCTCCAGCCTGCTGGGGTTATGGTTCAGCAGCTTCTTCCCGGGAACCAACAGCTGGAACAAGCGCTTTTTCCAGAATTTTTTTTGGATCCTGATCCTGGGCAGTATTTTTGGCATCATCGAAATGTTCGTGTACTATACCCGCCCACCTGTAGCCGCAGCTAATTTCGTTATGGTTACGGAAACGCTGCTGCAATCTATGCCTGAGCCCATGCTGGCTGTTTACCTGATGCATTGCTGCGGAGAAAACCTGCGCACGAGCAAATTCCTTCGCGCCGTGTTCGTCATGTGGGCGGGGTTTGTTATCCTGACGATATGCTCCCCGTTTATTGACGGCTTCTATCAAATCACACCGGACATGCAGTATATCCGCGGGCCCCTGTATCCGCTCCTGGTGCTGCCATTGGCCGGAATTTTGCTGTTCATCCTCGCAGACACGATCAAACGACGAACGCAGCTGTCTCAAAAAGTTTTTCAGAGCCTTCTGATTGCCCTGCTGCCGATGACGGTCACGCTGCTCATCCTGACATTCATCGAGGTTTATGTGCTCATCGACCTCAGTTTCGTCATTTCCGCTCTGGCCATGTACAGTCTCGCCCTGTACGACCAAATGGAGCAGGATCTGCGCAGGGAGCAGGAAATCACCCGTCAGCAGCGGGATATCGCTAATCAGCGTGCCAGCATCATGGTGCTGCAAATGCGGCCGCATTTCATTTACAACACCATGACGAGCATCTACAGCCTCTGCGGACAGGA
>CAYWKZ010000134.1:0-4441 GCA_964459115.1 uncultured Leptolinea sp.
GCGCACAAGGTGACAGTTCTCCTGTGCCGGCTGCGCGGCAGCAGGATAACCGTCCCCGTTGTGCAAATTTGGCGGGTTTTCTGACATGTACGCGAATACATCGTTACCGTGACTCCTGGTCAAGAGAAAAGGTCAGCGCCGGTTCCTCAGATCATTTGTCACGAAAAATCAGCGCTTATGGCACGGGAAGGCAGTCTTCGCGTGCGCCGTGATATATAATTGCAAATATGAATTTTCATTTTGCACTCATGATTTTAGGTGATTTTTTCGTCATTGTGATGATGGGGTTTTATGCCGGCGTCGGCATCTGGGAATCCGGCACGGTCGGGCACATCCTCGGCATGCTCGTCCCCACCATGGCCGTCTGGCTCGCGGCGGCATTGTTCTTCAAACTCTATTCCGGGCTGCCGAAAACACTCGGAGCAGTCCGGTTCAAAGAACTCTCCCCTTATGTGGATATGCTGATCAAAGCCCAAAAGCCGATGAAAACTTTTTTCGTTTGGGCGATCACTTGTGCCTTCCAGACCTTCTGGCTGAGCTTTTACTGGCGCGGCGTGATCCACTCCACCAGCTATTTTTACCGCTTTTCCTTCGGCACACTGCTCTGGTATGTCAGTTCCTATGGCTTCTTTTTCCTGTTTTGGCGGATCCTGTGGACAGCGTTCGCCGTGCTGATCGGCTTGGCTCGCTCCTATACCTGGCTGCGGGTCATCGGCATTGCGCTGCAGGTGCTGATTCTCCTTTATGCCATCGCGATTCTCGCTATCAATCTGCATTATGCACCGCGGAAATTCAAAGTTGAGACGGTTCCCGAGGGCGCTCCCCGGACAGCGCTGGTGTTTGGCGCAGGGATCTATCGCAATGGACAGCCGTCCGCTGTTCTGGTGGATCGGGTCAATACAGCTATCGAGCTTTACCGGCGCGGTCTGATCGATGAGATGATCATGAGCGGGGATAACTCAGACCGGAGCCGCAACGAGGTGGACCACATGGTTCGCATGGCGGTTGAGGCCGGTGTGCCGGAAACAGCGGTCCTGCGGGACGATTATGGCCTCCATACCGCGGAGAGCGTTTATAACGCGAAGAATGTTTTCGGGAAAGACGCGGTGATCTTTGTCTCACAGGATTTTCACAACGTCCGCATCCTCATGACAGGAGAAAAATACGGCCTGGACGGGATCGCGGTAGCAGCCGACCGGCGCATCTATAACGTCACATCCTGGATCACCTGGTACCTGCTGGACTGGCTCCGCCTGCCGGTTTACTGGATTCATTATTGACATCAGACAACATCCGACTCAGAGCCCGTCCCTCTGCTGAGTCTGCGGGGGCAGATCCATCCGGCTCATGCTGCGCACGAGCCTACAGAATCCGACCCCTTCGACTCATTAAAGAATTTCTTATTTCTGATTTCTTATTTTCCTACGCTATCCCGACCTCAGCGTTGAAGGCGTTGATGAGTTTGTCGATCTCGTCCTTCTGGGACTGGTAGCCGAGCCAGTATTCGCGGTCGTACCATTGGGCGTTCAGTTCCTCGGAGGTGCGGCCCTGCTGCTCGACCCAGGTGTAGTACTTCAGGTTGTGGATGCGCTTGCGGTCGGCGAGCGTCAGCTCAGCCATGTTGGCGGTGTTCTCACCGTGCAGGTAGCGGCCGAAGGAATAGGCGGCATCATCGCGGGTGAATGGACCGTATTCGCTGTTGTATTCGTCGATGCGGGAGCTGTAAAGCTGCATGGAGTCGGTGAAGACGGTCATGACCACATCGTCGGAGGTCAGTTCGCTGTATTTCGCAAACTTGATGGCGGCCAGCATGTTGGCGATGCCGGAAAGACCTGCCAGGCTGAGTTTGTCGATGGTTTCCTGCGGCACGCCCTTGTCAGCCAGATATTTGTGGCCTTCCGGTTCGTTGAACAGGCGCAGAATGTTGACACAGGACGCGTCATCAATGGAAGTGACGAAGTCTGTGTTGCGTACGTTGTGGACAAACGGGACGTGCTTGTCGCCGATGCCTTCAATGCGGTGGGCGCCGAAGCCGTTTTCAAGCAAGGTCGGGCACTGCAGCGCTTCGGAAGCGATGATCTTGGCGTCCGGATATTGCTGTTTGACGTAATCACCACAGGCGATGGTGCCGCCGGAGCCAGTGTTGGAAGCGATGCCGGCAAAGCGGCTGTTCAGGCCCTTGACCTTTTCAAAAACTTCCTGCATGGCGTGACCGGTGAGGGTGTAGTGCCACAGGTAGTTGCCGAATTCTTCGAACTGGTTGAAGATCATCAGTTCCTGGCCGGATTTGCGCAGTTCCCAGCACTTGTCGAAGATCTCTTTGACGTTGGATTCCGTGCCCGGGGTGGCGATCACTTCATCTGCCACACCCTTCAGCCAGTTGAAACGTTCCTGGCTCATGCCTTCCGGCAGGATGGCGATGGATTTACAGCCGAGCAGGGCGGAGTCATAGGCGCCGCCGCGGCAATAGTTGCCGGTGGAAGGCCAGACAGCCTTTTCCGTGGTGGGGTCAAACTGACCGGTGACCAGCCGCGGGACGAGGCAGGCGAAGGCCGCGCCGACTTTGTGTGCGCCGGTCGGGAACCATTTGCCGACCAGGGCGATGATGCGGGCGTCGACGCCGGTCAGGCTGGAGGGCAGCTCGATGAAGTTGACGCCGCCGAATGCGCCGCCTTTTTCAACCGGCTGGTTGTGCCAGGTGATGCGGAACAGGTTGCGCGGATGGATGTCCCACAGGCCGATGGTGCCCAGTTCCTGCTTGAATTTGTCGGGAACGGTCTCCGGATGGAGCTGCTGCTCCAGAGTAGGGATAACGATGTTGCGTTCTCTTGCGCGGTCGACGGCATGCTTGAGCCGCTCTTCATTGATGGTTAAATCGATTTTTGCCATGATACCTCAATTTTTTCCTGGTATAGTCAGCTTTTGCAGCTGATTTTTATTTTCCCGGGGAACGTCTTCCCCGTTGTTTCCTCTTCCCTGACGTCTAACGTCTAACGTCTAAAGTCTAACGTCTAAAGTCTAAAGTCTAAGAAACCCTTCCAGCGCTTCCATCGTCGGAGCGATGACCGGGGCCTGACCGGCAGCGATCATCGCGGAGCGGATGTCTTTCAGTCCGGATCCGGTGCTCACAACCAGCGCATCATCATCCTGCCCGATGATGCCCATCGCGACGGCTTTCTTCATGCCGGCAAAAGCGGTCGCTCCGGCCGGTTCGGCGAAGACGCCGATCTTTCCGAGTTCCGCAATGCCCTCATAGATCGCCTCATCCGGGATGGCGATGTAAGCCCCGTTGGTTTCGGTCGCCGCACGCACGGCGCGGACGCCGTCACGCGGCAGATCCACGGAGATGCTGTCGGCGATGGTGGTGGCGCTGACCGGTGTGATCGTTTCGGTGTGAGCTGCCCAGGCGTTGAAGATGGCAGCGGATTTTTCAGATTGAACACCGAATATGCGTGGCATGACCGGCAGCCAGCCCAGCTTGTGCAGGTCTTTAAATCCTTTGTGGATGCCGGAGATGATGTTGCCGTCACCGACGGAAACGAAGATGTTCAGCGGTTTGTCTGATGTCCGTTTGCTCAGGACCTGTTCCCAGATCTCAAAGGCAGCGGTCTTTTTTCCTTCGGCGGTGAAGGCATTGTAGCCGGTGTTGCGGCAGTACCAGCCGTATTTGTTGCACGCTTCAACGGAAAGATCAAAAGCCGAGTCGTAGTTTCCGTCAACGAGGATCACCTGAGCGCCGAACACCAGCAGCTGGGCGATCTTTGCCTGGGGAGCGGTCTTTGGAGCGAAGATGATCGATTTCCATTGACTGGCAGCGGCCATCCCGGCCAGCGCGGCCCCGGCATTCCCGGTGGAGGCGGTGCAGATGGTCTCCGCGCCGATCTCTTTGGCCCGGGCGATCAGGATGGAGCTGGCGCGGTCCTTGAAGGATGCGGTGGGATTGCGGCCTTCGTCTTTGATCCACAGGGTCCCGACCCCGGTCTTTTGCGCCAGCTTGTCGGACTTATAAACCGGAGTGAAGCCGGCCGAGTGTAGGGGGGTCCCTTCAAAACCTGGATCTTCCACCGGCAGCAGCGGCAGGTAACGCCAGAGGGATTTTTCCGGGGAGGCGAAGATCTCCTCCGGTGTTACGGTCTGTTTGATCTTTTCATAATCCAGGATGACGTTCAGATTTCCGCCGCAGGAATCACAGGTGTACCCTTTGTAATCCCTGCCGAGTGTTTTCCCGCAGACTGAGCATTGATAGCCGACGAAGTTTCCCATTGATCACTCCTTCAATACAGCAATTCGGACAGACAAATTCATGATAGAACAAGGATTCGTGAAGAGCGAACCCTTGTTATCTATTATACATAAAAGACAAAATTAATTGTCTGACAAATGTCAGTGACGTTATTAACTATTTAAGAGGGATCTGTTCAGCGCCGGCAGCGGTACACGA
>CAYWKZ010000134.1:4541-8290 GCA_964459115.1 uncultured Leptolinea sp.
TTCGGGAAGATGACTTTTCCAGTAGCCGCACAGGTAATTCCAGTCATTACTGCCGACCTGGTTGTTCGCAAGCATGGTGTCCGCGCTTTCATAGTCAGCAGCTTTTAGAAATGCCAGCGCCAGAGGCGCCAGATCAGCGGCATAGGTGGGGTGCAGTTCCCTGCGAAGCGCCTCTGAAGCAAATTCATAGGCGGCAGCGGTATCACCTGACTGCTGTGCGAGTGTAGCATTCTGGAAATACCAGCAATAGCCGTGTCCGGGTTCCGGACCGATGGGGGCCGGCGGGCGGGCAGATGTCACCGGGTTCGTTTGGATCAGTCCCGGGTTGGAGAGGCCTGAAATGTGCATCAGGCTTTCCGGTAAAGCGGGATACCCTGTGTTGGCTTCATCAATGATCTGAAGACATCCGTTTTTGCGGTAGAAAATGCCAAGGGTCTTTTCCGTGTTTGAGGAAAAGGAATGGGAGCGGTAGGTGTGTTCAACCGGGCGGGGCGTGTTGGGGTCGGAATAAAAAAACTCTTCCCGCAGGTCCAGGTCGAAATATTTATAGCGGTAATTCAGCCCCCGCGATTCCGGACTGTATTGCCAGTTCACGACCGGCGAAAGGTCATTGTCGCTGGTGCGGTCCAGCGGGAAGGCCTCCGTGGCGATGATGGTTCCCTCGTCTAAACCCGGTACCCGCCAGGCCAGCTGCCAGAAATAATCATTCATCTTAGCAGTTTCGCTGATGTAGACTCGTGTGTTCTGGACATGAAAGAGGACGGAAAGTGCCGTGAGGATGGCAGCGGCGGCACAGAAGAAATCCGGCTTGAAAACGAGGTTCAGCAGGACCGCGATGACGATGGCGGCACCCGGAGAAAAGGACAGGGTGGAGCGGTCCCAGGGAAAATCTACCGAGACATCCAGAAAGGTTCCCCAGTAAGGAATGCCGGAGAAAAGCAGCAGCACCGTGCCGAGCAGCAGCAAGTGCAGGTTGGTCTTTGTCTCGTATGAGCCGGATGAACGGCGGAGGATCAGGAAGGCCGCGGCTGTGACGATGAGCAGGAGCAATGCCGCCGCCGGGAGACTGACATCTGCGGGACGGGTGAAGATCATGCGGTAGGCACGGAAAAGGACTGTGGAAAGGTCCTGTATGATTTTTATGAACAATTGCCGCAGACCGCTCAGAGGGTTTTCTTTCAGGGCGATGAGCAGTTTCGGCGCGTAGCTGGTGAACGAAAAGATGAAAATGCGCCAGATGAAATAAAAGACCGTGACCAGGAAAAACGGAAGGTAGAAAACGGCAGTCCGTTTCAAAACCGGGGTCTTTTGTTCCTCATTTGAATTTTTGAGCAGCGTGAAATAAAGCAGCAGCGGACGGACCAGCTCCAGCCCGATGAAATATTCACAGGTGAAGATGGCAAGTCCACCGCTCAGCAGACTGATGAGGAGCAGTGGAACGGATCTTTTTGTGGGGAGGGTGCAGGCTGTCTGCATGAGCCATAGGGAAAAGAGCACCAGCACCAGGCTTGCGAAATGCATGACGAATTCGACCGCGATGGGCTGCTGTTGGAAACCGGGATAGACGGCAAAAAGCAGCGCGGCTGTGTTGACGGAGCGGTGCTCCCCGAAGGCTTTCGTCAGGACGCGCCAGAGGAGGATCACGGCCAGCCAGCGCAGCAGGAGCACAAACAAATGGTAAGGGAGCGGGGATTCGCCGAAGACAGATGTGGTAAGCAGGTAGATCCAGGCAGAGTGAGGCCGGTCCGTACGCTGAAACAGGTCAAAGCTGCCGGGCCCGGCGATGTGATAATTGTAGATGTAGATCCAGTCATCACCGTAAAAGCTCAGTTTGCTGATCCCAATCCCGTAAGCAAGCCCGACGACCAGCGTGAGCAAAATGAGAAATGAGAGAGGAGAAGTGAGAAGAGATTTTATCGATTTAGACATTTTTAGACGTTAGACATTAGACGTTAGACATTAGACATTAGACTTTAGACATTAGACGTTAGACTTTAGGTGTTAGGTATTAGGTTTTAGACTTTTGGCAAACGCTGTTAGATACCGGTTTCTAAAACCTAGAACCTAAAACCTAAAACCTGACACCTGATACCTGATACCTGATACCTGATACCTGACACCTGACACCTAAAACCTATAACCTAAAACCTATAACCTAAAACCTAATTCCCTATCTTCCTGATGACGTGGAATTTGAAAAATCCGGGGGCGAAATAGCTTTCGGAATAGTCGATCACCTTTCCGGACTGTTCATACAGGTAGGCTTCGAACTTCTGGATCACGTCTCCGCGCTGAAGCTGGATCTTCTTCGCCAGGTCGCTGGTGGCCGGACAGGCGCTGATATAGGTTTTCGAATGAGAGAGCTGGTAGGTGCCGCGTTTGATGATCAGGTCCAGGACGGAACCGGTGAAGCCGTTGACCAGGTCATCTTCGGTGAGGACGTTTTCAGGGAGAATATCGATCAGGTAAGCGACCGGATGTTCGGAGACCCAGATCACGCGGGAGATCTTTACGATCTGCGCGTTTTCGCTGATGCCAAGCTTCCCGGCGATATCTTTCCCGGCAACGGAACGGTTGATCCCGAGATAACCCATTTTGGCATCCATCCCCAGACGGGTCGCCTGGGTCTCGATGCTTTCCAAAATCTCCAGACCGGATTCGATGTTCTGTTTCTGGTCAAGGACAAAGGTGCCGACGCCCTGTCTGCGGCGGATCAGTCCCTGTCCTTCAAAACTGCGCATAGCTTCACGAAGTGTCGCTCTGGAGACGCCCAGTGAGGCGGCAAGCTCCGGTTCCGAAGGCAGTTTTTGTCCTGCGGGGGTGGATTCAATGATTTCAGAGAGCTGCATGTGCAGTTTTTGAAACAACGATAAATTCTCATTGGAATTCGTATAGTCTGACATACTTCCTCCGTAAGGACTGTTTTTTATTTCCGGCTGCGCTTCCTGAAAGCAGTATAAATGAACGCGCAGAAAAGCATGCGATTTCAGCGGTATTCGATAGCATGCAGGGTGTTTGCCATCAGCATTGCGATCGTCATCGGACCTACGCCTCCCGGAACAGGTGAGATGGCTCCTGCCCGTTTGACTGCTGAGTCAAAGTCAACATCGCCGACAAGCCGGTAACCGCGGGGGGCGCTATTATCGGGAATGTGGTTGATCCCTACATCAATGATGATCGCGCCGGGTTTCACCCAATCACCCTGAACCAGGCAGGGAGAACCGGCGGCTGCGACGATGATGTCGGATTCCCGGCAGATCTCGTCAAGATATTTCGTGTAGCTGTGACAAATGGTGGGCGTGGCATTGCAGCGACTCAGCATCATGGCCATCGGCATGCCCACGATGGAAGAGCGCCCGATGACCGCTGCACTCATCCCGCTGATGTCCGGGCAGACGCTTTGGATCATGCGGATGACGCCGGACGGGGTGCAGGGGTAAAACAGCGGTTTGCTGTATTTTCGTGCCAGCAAGCCTGCATTGACGGGGTGAATGCCGTCCACATCCTTTTGGGGAGAGATGGCATACAGGATTTCATCTTCCGAGATATGTCCGGGCAGCGGCAGCTGCACCAGAATGCCCTGAACGTCCGGGTCTTCATTCAGACGCAGGATAAGGCTCTCAAGCTCTTCCTGTGGACAGTTCTCATCCAATTCATAGGAGAACGAACGGATCCCCAGGTCTGCCGTGGTTTTGACCTTGCTGGCTACATAGGTCCGTGAGGCAGGGTCATTCCCGACAAGGATCGTG
>CAYWKZ010000135.1:0-8189 GCA_964459115.1 uncultured Leptolinea sp.
TTGTCGGTTGACAAATGTTCGAAAATGTGGTAGAGGGACGGGTCCCGAAGGGGCCCGTACCTCGGGGAGGACGGTTTTACCTCTGTCAATTGGATGCCGATTTACCGGGATACAGGCCCCTGTGGGACCTGTCCCCGCTTGTGAAAGAGGGACGGTACCGCGAAGCGGGCCTGTACCTCGGGGAGGATGGTCTTACCTCTGTCAATTGGACGCCGATTCACCGGGATACAGGCCCCTGCGGGACCTGTATCCCGCTTGTGAAAGAGGGACGGTACCGCGAAGCGGGCCTGTGCCTGCGGAATCAGACTCCTACGACTTTATTCAAATTTGAATTCGGTGTGGTGATAATAGGTCTCACCGGGGCGGAGGATGGCGCTGGGGAATTCGGGCTTATTGACACAGTCCGGGTAGTGGTGCGGTTCCAGGCACATACCGCTCATGTCATTGTATTCCGTGTTGGCTTTGCCTTTGCGGGTGCTGATGTGGTTGCCGCTGTAAAACTGGACCGCTTCCATGTTCGTGTAACCGGTCATGGTGATGCCGGTCTTGTCCCCGGTCAGGACCGCGAACTTCTTGAATTCGCCCGGGTTGCCGAGGATGAAGTTGTTGTCATAACCTGCGGTGTCCAGCGGGCGGACGGAAGCGAAATCGGTGCCGATCACCTTCCCGGCGCGGAAGTCGTAAACGGTACCTTCCACGGGCAGGATCTTCCCGGTCGGCACAAGGCCCGAATCGGTTTCGGTGATGGAATCTGCAGCAAGCTGAAGGGTGTGCCCGAGGACGTCACCGTTCCCCTGGCCGTTCATGTTGAAGTACCAGTGGTTGGTCATGTTGACCGGGGTGGCTTTGTCGGTCACGGCGGTATATTCGATGACCATGCTGTTGTCTTCCGTGACGGTGAACTTGGCGGTGGCCTGTACTTCGCCCGGATAGCCTTCTTCCATGTCCGCGGATTTGATGGAGAAGGTCACGCTGTTCTCAGCCTCGTCGGTGGTGTAGTTCCAGATCTTGCTGTCCCAGCCATGGATGCCGCCGTGAAGATGGTTCGGCGGGGTGTTGGGCGCCAGGGTGTAGTGGACTCCATCGAGGTCAAAGGCGGCTCCGCCGATGCGGTTGGCGAAGCGGCCGATGGACCCGCCGAAATGTCCGCTGTTTTCGATATATTCTTCAATGCTGTCGTAGCCGAGACAGACGTCGACCCGTTTCCCGTCCGCGGTCGGGACGATCACGGACCGGACGGTGGCGCCGTAGGCCAGGATGGAAACTTCCATGCCTTTGGAATTGTGTAATGTTACTTCGGGAACCTGGATTCCCTTGATTTCACCGAAAATGCGCTCTGTTATCATTGTTTACTCCTGCTTTATAAGTGATCTTCTTTATTATAATACATTTAAGGTGACCTCTTAAAACATCTTTTTTCTTTGTTCCCATACCCCGCCCGGTAATATTTTGGCGCCGACTCCCCGAGGTACAGACCCCTTCGGGTTCTGACCCTCTGTTAGGCTGCTGACATAAAAAACAACCCCGGGTTTCGGGGCTGTTTTTTGCTAATTTTCTTTACAAAGCGGCTTTTGCAGCTTCGGCAATCTTGCTGAACGCCTGCGGGTCACGGACTGCGATGTCGGAGAGCATCTTGCGATTCAGAACGACATTGGCTTTCTTCAGACCTGCGATCAGGCGGCTGTAGGAAATTCCATTGAGCCGGGCTGCTGCGTTGATTCTGGCGATCCAGAGCTTGCGCAGTTCGCGCTTGCGTACGCGGCGGTCGCGATAAGCATACCATAATGCGGTGAGCATGGTTTCATTAGCGCGGCGGAACAGCTTGCGGCGAGTGAGGACGTAACCCTCCGCACTCTTCAATAACTTCTTGTGGCGGCGATGTCCTTGCGGACCTCCCTTTACACGTGCCATATATTACTCCTTTACGAACCCTCGGACGTCGGTCTCACGACCCGTTGTGAACACCCGATAGCCGTACTAAAAACGTTGATGAACGATTACTGCTCCATATAGGGAGCAAGACGCTTCACACGGACGATGGTTTTCTTCCCTTCGACGGTGACCATCTCAGACAACAGCAGCTTTGTGCGGTCGGAAGTGCGGCGGCGGAAATGGCTCTTGCCACCCTTCGTGCGTACAAGCATGCCAGACCCGGTCAGGCGGAAACGTTTGGACGTTGCCTTGTGGGTCTTCAACTTATATTTTCCAGCTGTTTGTTTGCGTGGCACAACAAAACTCCTTACAACAAAATTAAACAGCACTCATAAATGAATGCCATTCGATTGATTAGCTATGTTATTATACACGGTTTTCGAAATCAATGAGAAAAGAAATTATTCTTCTTCATCCTCTTCATCAATTTCATCGTCGTCGAAATCTTCTTCCTCTTCGATCGGCTCTTCGACGATCTTGTGGGCAGCCAGGTCCGCCTTGTATTTGGCGATCTTCTTCGGATTCGGCGACATGAGCATGGACATCACACGGCCTTCCATAGCCGGGGCCTGTTCAATGTTGGCGATGTCGCTCAGCTCTTCCGCAATTTCTTTCAGGTCTTCCAGGGCAAGTTCAGGGTACGTGATCTCACGTCCGCGGAAACGAACGGTGACACGTACTTTTTTGTTTTCCAGGAGCCAACGGCGCGCATCACGGGTCTTGAAGCTGCGGTGATGGTCATTTGTCTTCGGACGGAGACGGATCTCCTTCACTTCGATCTTGACCTGGGATTTCTTTGCTTCTTTTTCCTTCTTGGTCCGTTCGTAAAGGAATTTGCCAAAGTCAATGATGCGGCATACCGGCGGATTTGCGTTCGGCGATACTTCCACCAGGTCCAAATCACGGTCGCGTGCGATCTGCAGCGCTTCTTTGTTAGACATTACGCCCAGGTTGTTCCCCTGGTTATCGATGACGCGGACCTCAGGGATCCGAATCATCTCATTCACGCGAAAATCTTGTGTACTGATAATAAACTCCTTAATCGTTGTCCCAGTTTGCCTGAAACAAAATCACGACGTAAAATATACCATAAGTGCACAGATTTTGCAAAGGTGTAAGTGACAAACGACGTGAGAAAAAGTATCGGTTGTCAGGATATAGTGGATAGTGTATAGTGTATAGTGGATAGTGGATAGTGTATAGGGAGTCCACTATCCACTATTATTTACTCTTTACTCTTTACTCTTTACTATTTACTATTTGATTTCAAGGTAATCCTCGATCACGCCGTCTTTGGGGAGGTTCAGGGCCAGCAGTCCGGCTTTGGCTCCGGCGTCTGTGTTGGGCTTGCGGTCGTCGATGAACAGGGTATGTGCCGGGTCGATTTCGGGACAGGTCTTCAGCAGATATTTGAAAATGGCCAGGTCGGGTTTGTTGATCTTGATCGCCCCGGAGATCACGACACCGTCCAGATCCTGCAGGAAGATGAAATGTTGGCGGAAGCGGGCAAAGCTGTCTTCCGGGCAGTTGGAAAGCAGGTAGACTTTCAGTCCGGCTTCCTTGGCACGATAAAGCAGGCTGACGTTGTGAGTCAGCGCGGAAAACTGCTCATCCCTGTGTTTCAGGTAATAAGTGATCTCTTTGCGGAGCAGGGGCTCATCCCGGATGGCCAGAGCGGCGATGTCTTTCGAGGTCAGGACGCCGCGGTCATACTCTGCCCATTCTTCACGTCCATCAGTGATCTCAACCAGGCGGGGGATCTTTGCCTGCGGGATGCCGAGGTTAAACATGAAACGAGCGGGATCGTAGTCGATCAATACATTGCCCAAGTCAAAGACAAGGGCTGAAAGCGGTACATGGTTTTCTTTCAGGTAAAACATGAAGCCTCTGAAAAATGAAGAATGAAGAATGAAGAAGTAAGAGTGAAAAAGGAACAGGGGCCGCAGCTATTCAGTGCATTTTCCGGGAATTGTCCCTCTGAAAAATCAGGTGTCGGGTTTCAGGCGCCGGGTTGAAAAATAAAACCCTCGTCTCCGGGTTTCAAACCCTGCTGATACCTGATGCCTGACACCTGATAACTGTTACCTAATCTTCTCTTTCGATTTTTTCGATGCCGCCCATCCAGGGTTTCAAAACTTCCGGAACGGTGATAGTACCATCGGGGTTCTGATAGGTTTCCATGACGGCGATGAGTGTGCGGGGCAGGCCGAGGCCGGAGCCGTTGAGCGTGTGGAGCAGGCGCGGTTTGCCGGTCGCGGAGTCACGATAGCGGATCTGTGCGCGGCGGGCCTGGAAATCCCAGTCGTTGGAGACGGAGGAGACCTCCAGCCATTCCTTGCAGCCCGGGGCCCATACTTCCACGTCATAGCAGATGCGGGCATTGAAGCCGAGGTCGCCGGTGCACTGGGCAATGATGCGGTAGTTCAGTCCCAGCAGTTTGCAGGTCTCACAGGCCGCGTCCAGCATGCGTTCGTGTTCTTCGTTGGATTTTTCCGGCAGGCTGTAGCAGTACATTTCAACTTTGTCGAACTGGTGGCCGCGTTTGATGCCGCGGACGTCACGGCCGGCGCTCATCTTTTCCCGGCGGAAGCAGGGGGTATAGGCGGTGAAGCGCATTGGCAGCCGGGCTTCGTCAACGATCTCTCCCATGTAAAGCCCGGTCAGCGGGACTTCGGCGGTCGGGACCATCCAGAAGTCTTCTTCCACATCGTGATAAAGGTTATCGGCGAACTTCGGCAGCTGTCCGGCACCGTAAAGGATGTCGCCTTTGACCATGAACGGCAGATAGCGTTCCTTGTATCCCTGTTTTTTGTGCAGGTCGAGCATATAAGCGATCAGCGCGCGCTCCAGCTGGGCTCCCTGTCCGTTGAGAACATAGAAACGGGTCCCGGAAAGTCTGGTGCCGCGGTCGAAGTCGATGATGCCGAGGTTTGTGCCCAGGTCCCAGTGCGGTTTGTCTTCAAATTCGTGCTGCAGCTCGACGCCAAAGGTTTTGACGACCTGGTTTTCAGCGTCACTGACGCCGTAAGGCACGCGTTCATCCGGGATGTTCGGGATGTTAGAGATGATGTTCTTCAGCTCTTCTTCGGTTTCTTTGGTCTGTTTGTCCAGTTCGGCAATGCGGTCGGAGACGCCCTTCATCGCGGCGATGCGTTCCTGGCGTTCGGCCGGATCTTTGGCTTTGCCGATGGCTTTGCTTTCGCTGTTTCGTTTGGCTTTGAGCGCTTCCGCCTCACCCAGCAGGTCACGGCGGAGTTTGTCCAGTTCGAGAAGGCGGTCGACGTTTTCGACGCCCATCTGACGGTCGCGCATGGATTTTTTTACAAGTTCGGGATTCTCCCGGATAACGGCTATGTCCAGCATGTTCTTTCTCCTGTGGTCAGCATTTCCCCTGTATTATATAACAATTTCGCATTAATGCTTTCGAGAGAGGAGAAAAACAATTATTGATTTGAAAGTTTCGGAAAGATTCTTCGGAATTGAGGCGGATGTCTGGTATAATGAACCTACAAACCTTATCAGG
The DNA here is from genome assembly GCA_964459115.1 of uncultured Leptolinea sp. GTDB lineage: Bacteria > Chloroflexota > Anaerolineae > Anaerolineales > Anaerolineaceae > Flexilinea. The sequence continues at coordinate 5,456 of CAYWKZ010000135.1, forward strand.
AAAGCCCCGTGTTTTTTACATCCGGCTTGCAGGAAGAAAAGGATGCCCGATTTCGGGTGAAACGGCTTATGTACGGCAGAGAACAGCTGAGCAAATATGATTATTTCAAAGAGGCACTGGACGGGCACCGCATTTCCGACGTGATGGACCCGCTGACCGGTCTGGTCTCCAGGTCGCACATGGTGCAGTTCGTCAAGTCCCTGATGAGCGCTGGAGTTCCTTTCACCTTCGGCATGATCGACCTGGATAATTTTAAATACATCAATGACAGCTATGGCCACTCGGTGGGGGATGAGATGCTCACGGCAGTGGCGGGGGCATTGCAGGAGTTCCTGGAGGGCTACGGTGTTGCCGGAAGGTTCGGCGGCGATGAGTTTTTGTTTGTGAACCTGCGCGACCTGGAATATGATGACAAAAAAGAATTCTGCCGGGAATTGTTCGGAAGCTACAAAGTCCTGCGCAGGACCTACAGAGTCAGCGGTTATGGATTGTTCATGACCGGTACTGTCGGGATGGCAACGTATCCGCATGACAGCCGGAATTATTCCGAGCTGTTCACCATGATCGACAAGACCCTCTATCGGGGGAAGTGCAAGGGGCGCAACTGTTATATTATATATCTGGCGGAAAAACATAAAGATATCGAGATCGTCAAGCTCAAGAAAAACCGCCTGTATGATACCTTCAAAAATGTTGCTGCCGGGTTCGATTCCGGTGCTGACATTTATGACAAAATGCGCTCAGTCTATGCCTGCCTGATGAATGACCTGCACATCACCAACCTGTATTATACGGGGCTGAATGGGGAGCTGAAAAGCATTATTGACCGGAAAAGCATTGGAATTGCCGGGGATATTGACCTTTTGATGAAGGAAGAGGTTTATTCCACGAACAACATCGAAGAGGTCAAAAAAGTCAGTCCCGGGTTTTATCAGGTGCTTGAAAGGAATGATGCCGAAGCCGTCATGGTGATGCGGATCAACGATGGCCGGGCACATTACGGTTATCTGGTGTGTGCGGAACCGCATACACTGCGCATCTGGCAAGAGGATGAATTCGCCATCATGTTCCTCTTTGCCAGGCTGGTGGGAGGATATTTGACGGGGAAAAAGCTCAAGCTGGAATGAGCGTTTTCCTCTTTTGCGGGTTCTTAACAGGGGGTGAAGATGAAAAGATTTGTTTTATTGTTTGTTGCAGCCTTGATCCTGATCCTTCAGGGCAATGTATTGGCTCAGGATATGCTTGTGCGCCGGGATGAGGAGCAGGGCGGACTGCCGCAGCTGACGAACAACGGCTTGCCCGACCCGGCAGCGATTCTGGGCACGGTCGGCAGCCTCTATCAGCAGGGTTTTCCATACTATGACAAGCTCTATGATGCCTACCTTTATCCCCGTCCGGAAGCTGCCGATGAGTTTATCGCCGCATATACGGTCACGGCAGGCAATGCGGGATACATCGCTGCGGCGGACGTGATCGATGGCTACAATGCGCTGCGGGTCCGGCCCATCGGCAATGACAGCATCGCGGCGCTGCTGTTTTATGATTATCAGGGCTATATGATGTTCATGGTCCCGGAAGGCATGACGCTGACCGAGGACATTGAGCCGGGTGAGAACGCCGATGCTGCGCAGCTGGTCAACCTGGGCAATGATGCGATCCGGAACCAGGATTATCAGCGGGCGATCCGTTATCTGATCCGGGCTGCCGAGCAGTATCTGCGCACTTCATCGTCTCCGACAGCTGAGGCGGCACCGACTGCCCTGCCCTCCGGTCCCTCGACTTATGTGGTTCAGGAAGGTGACAACTGCTGGTCCATCGCGGTGGACAAGTTTGGGGTGAATTTTGAGCTATTTATGCAGGTGAACGGGATGACGGCCTGTGACATCGGCATCGGGGATGAGGTGATCATCCCGGGTACAGACCAGCAGCTGGCAACGCCGACACCGATCCCGCTGGACCAGTACACGACCGGTCAGGTCGTAGCCTATACGGTGCAGATGAATGATTCCTACAATGACATTGCCGCGATGTTCAACACGACATTGGATTCGATCCAGCGGCTGAACAATGTGAACGCCTATACCGGTTTCCCGCAGTATGGACAGGTGCTGCAGATCGAGGTCAACCTGGTCACACCGACCCCGACGCCCGAAGTGACGGCGACACCGGAACCGGGTACGCTGGAACCGTAACCGACTCCTTTTTAATAACAAAACAGCCCACCGGATCCGGCGGGCTGTTTTACGGCAATCAATTATGCATTCTGGGCATCAGCCAGTTTGTGCATCAGGCGGCTCTTGTGACGGGCGACGTTATTCTTGTGGATAACACCCTTCTGAGCAGCCTTGTCGAGCGCTTTCACGGCAGCTGCGACCAGTTCTTCCTGGTTGTCGGCGCCGGATTCGATCGCCAGGCGGGCGTTCTTCAAAGCGGAACGGGTGACGCCGCGGACGGCACGATTGCGCAGTCTGCGAGCTTCATTCTGACGATTGCGCTTCTTCTGTGATTTAATGTTTGCCATTTTCTAATTTCCTCCAAAGGTATACATGGGTCTCTCTCGTTGCAGGCCTTTTTATGACCTTTTTCCGCTCCGTTCGAAACCCCAGAGGGTATACATGGAACTCAAGAACGTCTCTAATTATCTTCATTTTTGTAAAATTGTCAATTGGTGAAGTGACAATTTTAAGGAAACGCTGATTAATGCCTGTTTCATGGCAATTGAGTCAATACAACC
>CAYWKZ010000136.1:0-8068 GCA_964459115.1 uncultured Leptolinea sp.
CCCGGGAATTCTCATACCGGGCAACCACGCTCTCATAGCGTCCGCTGTCATTGGCATAAAACATCTTCAGCAGCTGTTCCAGCTTTTTATACAGATCCAAAAATTCTTCTACACGATCGTTTCCCATAAATACCGCCTAAAACCGCGAACGGATCAATGCTGAAACCGGGCTTTCCGTGCCTTCAGGTAATTGATCAGCTTTTCCGCGGAGGTGTTCATGACCAGTTCCATCGGAAAGTCCGCTTCTTTCAAAATCACTTCATTGTGTTCATGCTGACCGACAACATCCATAAAATGCGCGTCGCTGCCGATGGTCACCGGGACACCGTATTTTTTGCACAACGCAAGGTAAGTCATCTGGTTTTCTTTGCTGTTTTTCCGCAGCCCGGGATCCCGGTAGGAATTTTCGTTCAGCTCAAAGATCGTACCGGTCTGTGCTGCCCGGGCGACGAGCTGTTCATAATCCAGCGGCCAGTCAGAGCCATCCGGATGCCCAAGGATATCGACATAGGGGTTTTCGATGACCTTCAGCATGGCCGCGGTGTTCTTTTCGATCCCTTCGTCATCATAACACTGCGGATGGATACTGGCGATAACGATATCCAATCCCTTCAGGGCTTTCTCACTGAGGTCAATTGATCCGCCGTTCAGGATGTTCACTTCCGCGCCCATCAGCACGCGGATCCCGCAGAGTTCCCGGGGGATCACATGCGTGTTTTTGAAATAAACTTCAGCAGGCGCTCCGTCCATGGTATGTCCGGGGATGCCCCTGGTATGATCCGTGATCGCGAGGGCTTTCAGCCCTTTTGCAGCGGCTGCCTGAACCATTTCCATGATGGTGTTGTAGGCATGTCCGCTGGCCAGTGTATGTGTATGTGTATCAACTTCGTAGTGCATTCATCCTCCAAAATTCTTTATCGTTATTATACGACGGTTTATAATATAGGTGTCAGGTTTCGGGTTTCTGGTGTCAGGGATCAGGTATCAGGTGTCAGATAAGACAGGAAAGGAAGAGGATTTGCTTTATGACTATTGAGAATACACTTTTTAATCGATCCATGCTCGATAACATTCCGGAAAATACAGTCGTGATTTCCGGTTCATCTCTCCTGCCCCTGCGGCACATGCCGACACCGGTTGACTTGACAGCGGCTGTCCGCGAGCCTCAGCAGCCCGGGCACCTTTATGAAATTTTGGCGGAAGAATATCCGCCCGACCATCCCCTGCAGCTGCTGAACAATTCCGGCAGCAGAGAGATCACCCTCACCGACCTGGCAGATGACGAGACCATCCTGGACGGGGCGGACTATCTGCTCATCCCGCCGCTGGCGGAAAGCACATCCTTTGAGACCTTTCAAAACACCGTGTCCATCCTGCGCGGACCGCACGGCTGCCCCTGGGACAAAAAACAGACCCACCAAAGCATCCGGGATGACTTTTTGCAGGAGGTCTACGAGCTGCTGGACGGTCTGGACCGCGGCAATACGGAGATGATCGTCGAAGAGCTCGGTGACGTCCTGTTTCACGTTGTGCTGCAGACACAGATGGGCATCGACAACGGTGAATTCCGGATGGGAGACGTGATCAGTCACATCAATGACAAGATCATCAGCCGCCACCAGCACGTCTTCGGCAATCCGGAGGAAATCACCCCGGACCAGGTGACCGAACGCTGGGAGCAGATCAAGCAGAAGGAACGCGCCAGACAGCACAAGAAAGGCGGCCTGCTGGACGGCATCTCCATCGCCATGCCCGCACTTTCCCAGTCCTTTTCCTGCCAAAAACGGGCCGCCAAAGCCGGCATCGAATGGGAAAGCATCGCTGACATCCGGGACAAACTGACCGAAGAAGCAGATGAATTCATCACGGCTCAAACCCCGAAAGAAAAAGAGGAAGAACTGGGCGACCTGCTCTTCTGCATCGTCAGCCTGGCTTGTGAATTCGGGATCGACCCGGAATCCGCCCTGCGCATGACGATCCTGAAGTTCCGGGAACGGGTCCATACCCTTGAAAACAAGGCCCGGGAATCCGGACATGACCTGTTTGAAATGCCGCGCGAAGAGAAGGAGAAACTCTGGAATGAAGCCAAAGCCGCCGAAAAGCAAAAATGACCGGTCCTTCACCACGGCTGAGATCATTTTGCTTGTCCTCGTGATCCTGTTTTTCCTCTTTCCCGCCCTTTTCTTCGGATGGTACGGGTCCACCTACCTTCCGGTGAACCAAAAATCGGAGATCCATGCCCGGGAACTTGTGATCTCGGAGGGGTCCAGCCAATGTACCCTGGATATCCCCGGGGGAAGCCTGTCACTGCGCAGACCGCGTCGCGCTGCCCTTGGGTCATCCTACCGCTTCGAAGCGCAGGTCCGGCTGGAGCGTCCGCTGCGCTTCATCAACTGCACGGGCGCCATCCCCAATTGGGACATCAGCCTCGAAGCTCAAACCGCGCTGGTCAGTTCAAACGTAAAACCGTTTTCATCCATTCGTCAGCCTGCCTTTGATCAGGAGCATTTCACCTACATCTGGGACTTCACCCCGGAAGAGCCCGTTCCGCAATATCAATCCCATTTTTGGCTGCGGGCGATCGTCAGCGGGAAAGAGCAGACAGTTGAGAACTGGAACATCCTGGTCCGGGATTTCCCGATGGAAAACATCACTTTCTTCGGGCTCCCCGCGATCATCGGTGTCATCATATCCGGCTTTTCGCTGGTTTTCGGAACGCTGTTCCTGATCCTGCTGCTGCAGAAACATAAATCAACAATCTAACCGATTCGATTCTTGACATTTTCCTCTGATTCAGTTATGATATTTGAACATAATACTATTTTTGTGAGGGAGGCTCCATGAACAGAAAAAGCGTATCTTTTCTCCTTGTGTTTGTTTTCATTCTCGCCCTTGCGCTCTTCATGAATGCAGCGGCTGATTTCAAAGATGACTTTTCCGATACAGACTATCAGTCAAACGGATGGTATACAAGTGTCCTTCTCGGGAACCCAAACACCGATTATGTTTATCCCGAACGCAGACGCATCTCCATTCACATGCCGGACTATGATACCGCACTTTATTTCATCAACGAAAACACCTTCGCGGAAGATTCCACTGTGGAAGCCACCTTCGAAAACGTATATTCCAGCAACAGCCAATACGGTGTTGTCTGCCGGTATCAGGATTACGGGTGGTATGAATTTCGGATCGTCATATCCGGTGAATGGGCCGGTACCTATACCGTCTACAAATATGACCAGTACCTGAAATCACAGGGGAAAACCCCTTATGTCGTCCTGCATCCCGGAATGGACCGCTATTACAGCTATGACATCAAACTCGGGATCAACTCTAAGAACACCCTCAAAATGATATGCGAAGGCGACACGTTCCGCATCTTCATCAACGGGAATGAGCAGTTCCCCATCCGCAACGGCAGGCTACGCGACAGCGACTTCACTGACGGTGAGGACGGCGCGATCATCTGGACGCAGGTCCCCGGCGGAGAAGCCAAAATCGACATCACTAAATTCAATGCCACATTTGAAGAATAAACAGACCGATTCTTTTTATGGTACCCGGCTGCCGCAAATGCGGCAGCTTTTTTTAATCACAGCACAATTCCCGGAGTTCTTCCAGTTTCTTCTGGATTTCCGTCAGGTATCCTGAATAATCGATTTCATTACGGGCGCGCAGCTCATCTGTCATCTTTGAGATTGGTTCATAAAGCGGCGTCAATCCGAGATTTCCGCTCGACCCTTTCAGGTTGTGAGCCAGGGAAAAAGCCTCTTCAAGATTTCCGGATGAAACGGCAGCGGCGAGTTTTTCTGCTTTATCCTCAAAGGCAAACCTCCTCACCAAACCCAGGTAAAACCCTTCATTGTTCAGGCAGCGGCTCAACCCATCTGCTGTATTCGCTCCATAATCCTGCAAAGCCTCTATTGTCAGCATTTCATCCCTCCTTCACACATCCAGGTCCTGCTTCAGCTGTTTCTTGTTCTCATACATCGCTGCATCAGCCCTCTTATACACATCACGCACTGACTCGTCCGTCTCAGAGCAATACTCCGCCATTCCGCACGCAACCACGACCTGGCGCCCCACCTGCTGCGCATAATTCAGTGAATTCACCATCTTGAGCAGGTATTCACGGTTTTCGAAATCCGCCCCCCGGAGCAGCACGATGAATTCATCGCCGCCCACGCGATAAACCGGACTGTGCTTATAGACATTACAGATGATGTGACAGGCTTCCCGGATGAACTCAACCCCTTCCGCATGTCCATAGGTGTCATTGATGTGCTTCAGCCCATTCAGATCACAGAACACCAACCCAAACGGAGCACACGTTCCCGCTCTGATTCTTTCATTGATCTCCCGTTCATCCTCAATAAAACTATGGCGGCTCCTGACTCCTGTCAGCGCATCCCTGTTTATCTGCCGGATCACCTCTTCCTGTCTTCTCTGCTCGTCCAAATCAATGGAATAGACACTCAGTAAACTGCCGGCAAGCACTTTATCCCGCTCTTCCATTCCCGCGTTGATGTTGTTGATCCCGACAACGATCTGCCTGCCCTCCGGTTCACCCAGATATGTAATTTTCATCGAGACAAAAGTCGGAACACCGTCGATAATCAAACGGTATGCGATCATGAACACACCATTTTTCCGCAGGCTCTTCATGATGGTTTCCTTTGTGAAGAGGTTCAGGAAACGGGCACGGTCATCCGCATGGACATGCTCCGAGGCATTTTCCCGGAACATATCAAAGAATTTTAAACCGTGACCGGTGATGCCAAGCTGTTGAAAACTTTTTTCCGATTTATATTCATAAAAACTGTCGGTGAGGGTGTCCACGATAAAGATCCCGAAATAATCCTGAGAAAGAGCCTTCGCGATCCCCGCAAACGTGATGATGTCCTCTCCGCCTGTTTCTTTTAATCCTTCCCTGATCTGCCCGTTTATGTTCGTTATGCCGATGATGATGTGACCGTTGTCTTCTCCGTCCGCCAAAACCGCTTTCATGTAATAATAAACCGGTTCACCTTCAATGACGACCCTGTAAACGATCGCTGTCGTTTTTTGTTTATGAAGGATCTCCAGCAGTGTTTCTTTATCGATTGCGGCAATCACCTTTTCCAGATCCGGCTCATAGACGACCCGCAGAAGATTCTGGCGAAATTCCCTGAAGAAATCCCGTCCGGTGGTCTCCATAGGCAGCTTCCCATATGCTTTTTCAGTTTTGAACTCCCGATAGGTGTCTGTCCTGATATCCACATAATAAATGATTTCAGTGTCACTTGTGAGCGCGTTCGCAAGCATGTTGAAATTGATCGGATTCCGATGGAGCATTTCAAACGCCCTGGAAGTCTTGATCTCATGGTCTATGTTGCTGATCCCGATCACGATCTGTTCTTTATCGATCGTCTGGGTCTTTACCGCTTTCAGGTTGTAATAGACAGCTTCCCCATCAATGGACATGCGGAATGTCTGCGTGAAAGGCCCGTTTTCCAGTTCCCGCAGCAGCGTTTTCCTCTCCAGGCAGCGGATCACTTCATCCTGATCATCCGAATAAACCGTCCGCCGGACCGTTTCAGTCACATCCTCAAAGAAATTTTTCCCGCTGTGGTCGATCTTCAGATCATCCCTGCGCCCTTCTGATGTAAATTCTACATAATGATCCGTATGCAGATCGATATAGTAGATCATCTCGTATCCGCTCGAGAGAGCATTCGCGATCCTGCTCAGGTTTTTCCGCTTTTCGTTTCTCTGCTGATCCTGCTCCTCACTATCGCTCAACACCTCTGTCTTTTCCCGCTTCAGGATCACCTCAAATTCCTCTGCCGGGACCGGTCGGGAAAAATAAAAACCCTGTGCGATGTCACAGCCGATCGCCTGCAGCGCTTCCATCTGTTCTTCCGTCTCGACGCCTTCGGCGATCACCGGCACTCCCAGATAGTCCGCGATATCGACGATGATCTCCAGCATTCTTGTGTCTTTCCGCTTTCGGAAGGCATTCTGCACAAACTCCATATCCAGCTTCAGTGCATCGATCGGCAGCTTCGACAGCATGTTCAGCGACGAATATCCGTTGCCGAAATCATCCATCTCAATCCGGAATCCACATTTCCGAAGATTGTTGACCGTCGCGATGATTTGATCCGAATCCTTGGTATAAGCCGATTCCGTCACTTCCAGCAGCACATCTTCCGGCATAAGATCATGTTTCTCCAGGAGTCCCCTCAGTCTTTCTTCCAGCCCCGGGTCATACATATCGACACGGGAAACATTGACCGAAACCGGGATCGAGAGTCCGAGACGTGTCTTCCAGTCTCTGATTTGTGCTGCCACTTTGTCCCAGACATAATAGTCCAGATCTTCGATCAGGCCATTTTCTTCAAGCAGCGGAATGAAATTATCGGGAGGAATAAAGCCAAGCTTCGGATGGATCCAGCGCACCAGACCTTCCGCACTCAGCAGCACCGGCGTTTTCGGACGGATGTCGAATTTCGGCTGATAATAAACCACAAACTGCTCCTCCGAAAGACCCTGATGGAAATCTTCCAGCAGCTGCTGCTGATAAATTTCCCGCTCATGCAAGTTATGGTCATAGATCTCGATTGATTTTGTGAACGTGTTGCGGATCATGTCCGACGCCATTTTTGCCCGGTCAAACCTGCGCTCGATCGGAATGGAGCGGTCGACTTTTTCATAAACCCCCATGCGCAGCCGGATCCGATTCAGCGGAATGTTTTCGCCTGCCAGGCTTTCGGACGCAGAATCAAGGATTTTTTGATAGTTTTTCCCGTGCGGACAATAGATCATGAAGGTATCGGCTTCCCTGCGGCAGACGATACCGCCGGTGTCAGAGACCGTTTCCCGGATTTTCAGCCCGATCTTTTTCAGGATCTCATCACCATATGCATTGCCAAACCGTTCGTTTATGACACGAAAGTGATAAATATCAATGACGATCGCATCCATTTCCAGCGATTCATGATACTGGTCAAACAACTCCGCATAGTGGTAGAAAAATTCACGGTTGTAAAGATTGGTCAGCGGATCCCGTTCCGTTGTCTGGATGGTAAGCCTGTCTTCAAACAGTTCGATGGTCCGTCTGATCCGGGCTAAAATCACACCTGCCGGCGGATAAGGCTTCGGGAGGAAATCAGCCGCTCCCAAAGTCAGCGCTTTGATCTCCGATTCCTGATCAGCGGTGAGAACGATCACCGGGATCAGCTGCAGCGAATGATCATCCTTGAGTCTTTCCAGCAATTCCAAACCGCCCATTCCCGGCATGATCAGATCCAGAAGAACGATAGAGAGCATCTGTTGATGTTCCTGTATCAACTGAAGGGCTTCCAACCCGTCAGCGGCAAAAATCACCTCATATTCTTCTTTCAGAACAGATCCAAGCAGTTCCCGATTGATTTCTTCGTCTTCCGCTACCAGTACAAGACGTTTCCCGTTAGAGGAATGGAATTTTTCATGGCTCTTTAGCATTTACAAAAACCTACTGTCTCAATTTTTGAGATCCAGGACCCTTTTTTCAAATTTATCCGCAAATACCAGGAGATAATCCGCCAAACCTGCTGCGGATTTATCCGAAGTATTAAATTTTCGAATATTTACAATAATTATATTTCTTTTTCTTTTAATCATGCCACAAAACAGGAAAAAAATCAACACCGAGTTTAAGAATAAGGGGTCGAAAGAGGGACGATACCGCGAAGCGGGCCTGTACCTCGGGGAGGACAAGCCTGCCTTGCAATTGAACGCCGAATCCCCGGGGTACAGGCCCCTGTGGGACCCGTCCCCCTTTAAATTCAGACAGCCGAAATCCTCCGGGAGATCGGCTGTTCCTACATCCTATATCCTACATTCTACTTCCTATATCCTATATCCTACTTCCTCTTCTTCCGTTTTTCCCGCAGCTTCTTCCGGGTCTCATCGGAGGGACCGGAGCGGGGATTCCTTCCGGGATGCAGGGGCGGAACATCCGGCTTCGGGTCATTCAACTTATGGAACCGTTCCATCAGCTGCTCGAATTTTTCCCGCCGGATGGTTTGAGCTTCTTCGAAGT
>CAYWKZ010000137.1:0-8037 GCA_964459115.1 uncultured Leptolinea sp.
AACCCGGCAGACTGGTCCGTACAATACGAACTCCGTGTGAGGGCCCAGGAAATGTTTGAACCGGAACCGGGTATCCTTGAGCATCGTGATTACGAAGATGACGTGCCGGAATATGACCGGATCCCCGGAACAGGAATGTAAAATGTGAAAATAAGAGGAAAAAGCCGAGGTCCCGGAGGATTTCGGCTGCCTTAATTTACCGGGACGCACAGGGGGACGGGTCCCGCAGGGGCCTGTACCCCGGGGAGGACAGGTCCACCTTTCGCAAGGGAAATGCCGAATCCCCAAGGTACAGTCCCCTACGGGTACCGTCCCTCTGCGATGACGGGGGATGATCAGATGACATGCAATGCTTTGTGTTTTCGCGGTTTTCGCTTATACTTCTATAAAAATCAGACGAACTGAGGGAAAACGCAAAGGAGCTCGGAAAGAATATGGCAGCGGTATCAAAAGCAGTCGTGACAGTGATCGGGTTTGACCGGAAGGGCATCATTGCCCAGGTCAGCGGTGTTTTGTATGAGTGCGGGATTAACATTCTGGAGATATCTCAAACCATTGTGGACGGAATGTTCAACATGCTGATGATCGTGGACCTGTCGGAGCCGACCTGTTCCTTTGAAGAGCTGCAGGACAGGCTTTCCGAACTGGCTTTCGGCATCCGTGTTCAGATCCGGATCCAGAAAATTGAGATCTTTGAAGCCATGCACCAGATCTGAGGAGAGCAGCCATGATTCAATCGGATCAAATTTTACAAACCCTCCACATGATCGATGAGGAAAAGCTGGATGTCCGCACCATCACCATGGGCATTTCCCTCTTCAACTGTGTCTGCGATGACAGCCGCAGGCTGGCAGCCCGGGTCTACTCGCGCATCGTCCGCCAGGCGGAAAACCTGGTGAAGGTCGGTGAGGAGATCGAACGGGAATTCGGCGTGCTGATCGTCAACAAACGCATTGCCGTGACGCCGGTCTCGCTCATCACCGGGGCGATCACCGATCCGCTGGTCATCGCGCGGGCACTGGACAAGGCCGCCCATGAGACGGGCGTGGACTTCATCGGCGGTTACTCCGCACTCGTCCAAAAAGGCATGACGGAAGCCGACCGCCGGCTGATCCTCTCCATCCCGCAGGCGCTGAGCGAGACGGACCTGCTGTGTTCCAGTGTGAACCTGGCTTCCACCCGTTCCGGGATCGACATGGACGCGGTGCGCTTGTGCGGTGAGTCGATCAAAGCGCTGTCCGAAAAGACAAAGTCGAAAGATGGGCTTGGCTGTGCCAAGTTGGTGATCTTCGCCAATGCGGTGGAGGACAATCCCTTTATGGCAGGGGCTTTCCATGGACCTGGGGAAGGAGATTGTGCCGTCTCTGTCGGGGTCAGCGGCCCGGGCGTGGTGAAGCGGGCGCTGGAAGCGGTGAAGGGAGAATCCTTTGACGTGGTCGCGGAGACCATCAAAAAGACAGCCTTCCGCATCACACGAGTGGGCCAGCTGGTCGCGATGGAGGCCAGCCACCGCTTGAACGTTCCCTTCGGGATCGTGGACCTTTCCCTGGCGCCGACACCCGCGGTCGGTGACTCGGTTGCGCATATCTTGGAAGAAATGGGATTGGAAAAGTGCGGCACCCACGGCTCGACTGCCGCGCTGGCGCTGCTGAACGATGCGGTGAAAAAGGGCGGTGTGATGGCCTCGTCCCACGTCGGAGGACTTTCCGGAGCGTTCATCCCGCTCAGTGAGGATATCGGGATGATCGAAGCAGCGGCCTGCGGCGCGCTGACGCTGGACAAGCTGGAAGCCATGACCTGTGTCTGCTCTGTCGGGCTGGACATGATCGCTGTCCCCGGTGACACGAGCGCCTCAACGATTTCGGCGATCATTGCCGATGAGGCCGCGATCGGTGTGGTGAATAACAAGACGACCGCGGTGCGCATCATTCCCGCGCCCGGGAAGAAGGTCGGTGATTTTGTCGAATTCGGCGGGCTGCTGGGACGGGCTCCGGTGATCCCGGTCCATCCCTTCTCGTCTGAGGCATTCATCGCCCGCGGAGGTCACATCCCCGCCCCGCTGCACAGCCTGCGGAATTGATATCCCTGTCCATGCCAAAGGAGACGGTTCCCTCCGGTACCCTCCCCTTTGGCACACCTGACACCTAAAACCTAAAACCCGACACCTGATACCTAAGGAAGCACTGATTAATGCCGGCTGCACGTTAAACGAGTCAATGCAACCTGTTCTGTTGACTCAATTCTGAGTCAACGAAAACAGGTCACTCTTGACTCAGAACGATTAAATCAGCGTTTTCCTAAAACCTAAAACCTATTCCCTATCCCCTATATCCTATCCCCTATATCCTATCCCCTATATCCTATCCCCTATATCCTTTACTCCCTCGTCGCCCCGGTCAGCTTCCCGATGATGACACAGAGCCCGAAGGCCAGAATGTCCACCGCTACAATGGTGGAGCCGACCGGCGTCCCGGCCAGGATCGAGATGATGATGCCCGAGGCGGCACAGATCACGGAGATCACCGCCGAGCAGATGGTCACACCCTTGAAGCTGCCGAACAGCCGCATGGCTGAGAGCGCCGGGAAGATCACCAGCGCCGAGATCAGCAGGGATCCCACCAGGTTCATCGCCAGCACGATGATGACGGCGACGATGACTGCGATCAGCAGGTTGTAGCGGTCGGCCGGGGTCCCGGTGGCCTTGGCGAAGGCTTCGTCAAAGGTGACGGCGAAGATCTTGTTGTAAAACAGCACGAAGATCAGCACCACCAGCGCGGAAAGCACCGCGCAGAGGATCACTTCCCGTTCGGTCAGGGTCAGGATGGAGGTCGACCCGAACAGTGTGCTGCACACGTCGCCGGAGAGGTTCGGGGAGGTGGAGAAAAGATTCATGAGCAGGTAGCCTATGGCCATCGCTCCGACGGAGATCATGGCAATGGCGGAATCGCCCTTGATTCGGGTGTTCTGTCCGGTCCGCAGCAGCAGGATGGCGCTGAGCACGGTAACGGGGAGCACCAGCATCATCTCATCGGTCAGGTTCAGCACCGCGGCAACGGCCATCGCGCCGAAGGCGACGTGGGAGAGCCCATCCCCGATGAAGGAGAAGCGCTTCAGCACCAGTGTCACCCCCAGCAGGGAGGAGCACAGCGCGATCAGCACCCCCACGATCAGGGCGTATTTCACGAATGGGTATTGGAAGTAGAGTGTGAGTTTTTCGATCATAGTTTATAGTGGTTAGTGGTCAGTGGCTGGTGGTCAGTGATTAATGGCTATCCACTAGTCACTAGCCACTAACCACTTATTATATACTTTTGAATCGACATACTCCTGTTTCGTCCCAAAAAACACCTCACTCCCGATGTGCAGGATGTGGCTGGCGTAGCGGACGGCGGAGGCGATGTCGTGGCTGATCATGATGATGGTGATGCCCTCGTGATTCAGCGAGCGGATCAGCTCATACATCTCGGCAGTGACTTTCGGGTCCAGGCCGGAGACCGGTTCATCCAGTAGCAGGACCTTGCGGGTGGCGCAGAGCGCTCTGGCCAGGAGCACCCGCTGCTGCTGCCCGCCGGAGAGCTCCCGGTAGCAGGTGTCTGCGAGGGTTTCGATGCCCATGCGCTTCATGTTTTCAAGCGCCTGGGCCTTCTCCTGACGGTTATAAAACGGACGGAGCCCGGTTTGCCCCTGAAATCCGGAAAGGACGATCTCCCGGACAGAGGCGGGAAAATCCTTTTGTACGATGGTCTGCTGGGGCAGGTAGCCGATCTCGTTTTTCTTCAGTCCGTCGCCGGGGATGATCTCGCCGCTCATCGGTTCCCGCAGTCCGAGCAGGGTCTTCATCAGCGTGGTCTTCCCGGAGCCGTTTTCACCGACGATGCACAGATAGTCGCCCGTGCTGACGCTGAAGTTCAGGCCTGTCAGGATGGCCTGGGAGTCATAGCCGTAGGATAAATTTTTTACGGTCAGCAGCGCCATCACTTCACCTCCAGGGCCAGTTTCAGAATGTTCAGATTGTTTTCCATGATGGAAAGGTATGTGGCGCCGTTCTCAATGGCTTTCCCCGTGACGGACTGGATCGAGTCCAGCGTCAGGATCTCCTGATTTTTGGCGGCGGTGTTTTTCACGATGGTCTCCGCGATGCGGCGGTCGCTGCCGTCAATGGTCAGCACGGTTTTCAGTCCCAGTTCATCGCACTTCTGCGCGAGGAAACTGATGGTTTCAAAGCTGGCCTCGGTTTCCGCGGAACAGCCGGAAAAGGCGGCAAAATAGCTCAGGTGATAATCTTTGGTCAGGTAAAGGAACGGGAAGCGGTCGCCGAACAGCAGTGTGTGGACCGGCGCCCTTCTGACAGCCTGGGTATACTGATCATCCAGCTCTGACAGTTTTTCCGTGTATGCGGCGGCATTTTTCTGATAGGTGCCGGCATGTGCCGGATCGAGCGCGCTCAGTTCGTTGGCGATGGCTTCCGTTATGGCCTGGGCATTGCGCAGGGAAAGCCAGACATGTTCGTCATAGGTCTCTTCTTCCTCATCCTCTTCTTCGGCCTGCATGCCCTCGACAGTTTCCTCATAGCGGGCTGCATCGCCGATGACGTCGATCATTTTGATGATCCGCATGTCCGGGTTGTTCGCCTGTTTCAGTGCGTCCGTGACCCATTGGTCGGATTCGCCCCCGACATAGATGAACAGATCGGCGTTGGAGATGGTCAGAATATCGTCAACGGAGGGCTGGTAGGAGTGCAGATCCACACCGTTGTCCAACAGGAGGGTGATCTCCGCATCTGCCCCGGCGCCGGCAAGGACGTTCTGTGTCCAGTCCCATGCCGGGAAGATCGCCGCCACGATGTGCAGTGCGCTGTCGTTGTTTTCGCTTTGTGTTTTGGGTGAAATTTCGCAGCCGGAAAGGGAGATTCCGGCCAGCAGAAGGATCAGTGTGCAGAGGAAGGTTTTTCTCATGATTTCCGTTCGTTTCAGCTTATGTCTTATTCTCTATTAATTTTTATCTTATTTAAAACGAAAAATCAAAATTTTGGCAGTTGTTATCAAATTAATATGACAGGAATTGATGGAATATACGGAAACCTTCCCCTCACTAATTCGGCGCTGCTGCGTCATTTCGTGTTATACTAAATGCCGACTGGTCCGGCGCCGGGCGATGCGCGGCGTACGGAGACTGCCAAATTTATTTTTCAGGAGCAATGTCATGGCTTTAACCAAAGATGAAAAAGTCCAGTTTGCCAATGAATATGGTAAACACGAAGGCGATACCGGCTCTGCTGAAGTCCAGATCGCCATGCTGACCAAGCGTATCAAGGATCTCACCGATCATCTGCGCACCAACAAAAAAGACGAAGCTTCCCGCCGCGGTCTGTTCAAGATGGTTGGCCGCCGCCGCCGTCTGATGTCCTACCTGCGCCGCACTGATTACGCATCTTTCGCTGCGCTGTGTGAGAAGCTCGGCCTTCGCGTCAGATAATTTTCATCGGATGACAGGAGAGCAGAAGGTCCTTCTGCTCTCTTTTTTGGGTAACGCAGGATTCAGGTCTCAGGCTTCAATTTTCGGAACACAGTCTCCCAAAACCCGTAAGGATCTTGCTGTCAACCCTGAATGATCACGCAAGCTCACAAGCGGTCGGGCATTGAAATATAGGGACTAGGGATTCGGTATTAGGGATCAGTAAAAATTGAAACGCGGAGCGCTGCTCTATATACAACTGATCACGAACAACCGGCAACTAGCAACTATAATTCAGTTCCTGACCTTGTGAGTTCACTCACCGGACCGAGGGTCGGTCCGAGACAGGAATTTTATGGAACCTAATGCAAAACAATTTACTGCCGAAGTTGACGGCAAGACCGTCATCTTCGAGAGCGGCATGCTGGCCGGACAGGCCGGTGGCGCCGTAACCGTTCGTGTCGGTGACTCCGTCGTGTTTTCCGCGGCGACCATGGGTGCTGAACCGAAAGAGGGCCAGGATTTCTTCCCTCTCACTGTTGAATATGAAGAACGCCTCTATGCCGGCGGCCGGATCCCGGGCTCATTCTTCCGCCGTGAAGGACGCCCCGCAGGTGATGTTATCCTGACTTCCCGCCTGATCGACCGTCCGCTGCGCCCGCTCTTTTCCCAGGACATCCGCAATGAAGTGCAGGTGATCCTTTACTCCCTTTCCGCTGATTTTGTCAATCCGCTGGATATCATCGCCATCAACGCGGCTTCCGCTTCCCTGATGATTTCCGATATCCCGTGGGACGGCCCAGTGGGCGCTGTTCGTGTCGGCCGTGTCAACGGCAAGCTGATCGCCAACCCGACCTATGATGAGATCGATCAATCCGACCTGGACCTGCGCATCGCCGGTACCGCTGACGCCATCCTGATGGTGGAAGCCGGATCCAGGGAAATCTCCGAAGAAGATATGGTCGAGGCGCTGATCTTCGGTCAGAAGGCTATCCAGCCGCTGGTCGCCGTTCAGAACGAAATGGCTGCCGCCATCGGCAAACCGAAACGCGAAGTCCCGCGCTTCAAACCGGATCAGGATGCCATTGAGGCCGTGGTTGCCAAATACAGCCAGACCATGGATGACATGATGAGCGCTCCGCACACCAAGGCGGAACTGGCTGCCGAACTGAAAGAGCTGAAGGCGAAGGTCGTTGAAGAATTTGCCGGCGAAGACGACAGCAAAAAGTCCGATTATGCCGAAGGCTTTGAAGAAGCTTACCGCCGTGTGGTCCGTGACCGCATTCTGGCCCGTCATCTGCGCCCGGATGGCCGCGGTTTGACCGAGATCCGTCCGATCTGGACCAAGGTCGACGTGATGCCGCGCCCGCACGGCACCGGTCTGTTTACCCGCGGTGAGACCCAGGTACTGACCTTTGCCACTCTCGGCACTCCCCGGGATGCTCAGGAAATCGACACGCTTTCCCCGGTGGAAAACAAGCGCTATATGCATCACTACAACTTCCCGCCGTTCTGCACCGGTGAGTGCAAACGTGTCGGCGGGCAGTCCCGCCGCGAGATTGGTCACGGCGCTTTGGCTGAACGTGCCCTCGTGCCGGTGATCCCCTCTGAAGAAGAATTCCCTTACACCATCCGTCTGGTCTCTGAAGTGATGAGCTCCAACGGTTCCTCTTCCATGGGGTCCGTCTGCGGTTCCACACTGGCCCTGATGGATGCCGGTGTGCCGATCAAGGCTCCTGTGACGGGTATCGCCATGGGCCTGATCAAAGAAGGCGATGATTACGTGATCCTGACCGATATCCAGGGCGCGGAAGATCACCTGGGCGACATGGACTTTAAGGTCGCCGGTACCGAAAAGGGTATCACTGCCCTGCAGATGGACATCAAGATCAAGGGCATCACGCCGCAGATCATGACCGAAGCGCTGGCACAGGCTCATGAAGCCCGCCACTTCATCCTTGGCAAGATCCTGGAAACCATCCCGGCTCCGCGTCCGGAACTGAAGCCGCATGTCCCGCGCATTACCACTGTACAGATCCCGGTCGACAAGATCGGCGCCATCATCGGCCCGGGCGGCAAGAACATCCGCCAGCTGCAGGAAGACACCAACACCAGGATCGATGTGGAAGAAAGCGGTTTGATTTACATCTCCGCCACCAATGCCGCGGATTCCGATGCGGCCCGTGACCAGATACTTGGTCTCATCGAGACCCCGATCCTCGGCAACATCTACACCGGCAAGGTTGTCCGCATCACTGATTTCGGTGCTTTTGTCGAGATCCTGCCGAATGTTGATGGCATGGTCCACATCTCCCAGCTGGACAGCGAACGAGTCAACGCCGTTGAGGATCTCGTCAGCCTCGGTGATGAACTGACCGTGATGGTGACCGGCATTGAAAACGGCAAGGTTCGTCTCTCCCGTCAGGCTGTCCTTGAAGGATGGACACTGGAAGAAGCCCAGGCTGCTGACAGCAAAAAGGGCGGAGCTTCCGGCGCTTCCAAGGGTGGTAACGGCGGCGGACGCCGCAATGAAAATCGTGACCGCGGAAACGGCGGGAACGACCGCCGCGGCAATGACCGCCG
>CAYWKZ010000138.1:0-7940 GCA_964459115.1 uncultured Leptolinea sp.
CTCGGGCTGGAAGGACGCATGACCACAAAAGTCGGGCTTCTTTCCGGCGGACAGCGCCAGGCGCTGACATTGCTGATGGCGACGCTGAAAAAACCGAAGCTTCTGCTGCTGGACGAACACACTGCCGCACTGGATCCCCGCACTGCCACCAAAGTTCTGGAAATCTCGGAACAGATCATCACAGAGCATAAGCTGATGACGCTGATGGTCACACACAACATGCGTGACGCCATCCGATACGGCAACCGGCTGATCATGATGAACGAGGGTCACATCATTCTCGACATCGCAGGGAAGGACAAAGAAAACCTCACCATTGAAATGCTCATGGATGCCTTTGCCCAGGCGAGCGGTGAAACTTTTGCCAATGACCGGATCCTGCTTGGCTGAAGCACATCAGACAGAAAATCACAGACAGTTCTGCAATCACCGGCAGAACTGTTTTTATGACGGTCCGCTGAGTGCAATAACTCAAAATCAAAAAGTAATTGGAATAATATTGAAAAAAAAGGAATGATCCTTGCATATATAAATCATAACTGTTCAAAACCGGTTGACGCATCACGGGATACAGAAGTCTCCGCGTGCTCTTCTTTGGTTTGAATAGTCTCGTTATATGTTTTTGAAAACTCCGGTGATAACCGGAAATATGTAGAGGAGTGATTGTATGAATTACAAAAATGTAGCACAGAGCATCCTCGACAACGTCGGCGGCCCCGACAATGTCAAAGATGCGACCCATTGCTTTACCCGGCTGCGTCTTGTTCTCAAGAACGATGACCTGGCGGACAAAGCAGCTGTTGAAAGACTGGAAGGCGTGATCCAGGTCGTTGAATCCGGCGGCCAGTTCCAGATCGTTTTAGGCGGGAAAGTCAACAAGGTTTATGATGAATTCATCCAGCTCGTGAATGTGGAAGGCGGCGAAGAAACCGGCATTGAAGCCGATAAAGGCTCTGCCGGCAGCAATATTCTCCAGATCATTTCCAAGATCTTCACCCCTGTTGTCCCGGCGATCGCAGCAGCCGGTCTCATCAAAGGTCTGCTCTCTGCATTCTCCCGTCTCGGTTGGGTTGATGCTTCCTCCAGCACCTATGTCATTCTGTTCGCGGCGTCAAACGTCATTTTCTATTACATGCCGGTTTTCCTGGCTTATACCACCGCTAAAGCACTGAAGTGTTCTAAGATCATGGCCATGGTCCTCGGCGCGTTCTTGTGTTATCCGCAAATCGACGCCCTTGTTCAGGATGTCGGAACAAAGTCCACGATATTCGGGCTTCCGGTAGTCAAGATGGCGTTCACGATCGGTGAATCCACCAAAGTGTTCAGTTACACTGAATCCGTGATCCCGATCATTCTGTCGGTCATCGTGCTGAGCTACCTTGAAAAACTCCTCAAGAAGATCATCCCTGAGGTCCTCCAGATCATCCTGGTCCCGGGCCTTTCCCTGATCATCATGCTGCCTGTCATGCTCACGGTTGTCGGACCTATCGGCGCTTATATCGGCTACGGCATGCAGTGGCTCTACAGCACAGTCATGGGCATCAGTCCGCTGCTTGGCGGTGCAATTATCGGCGGTCTGTGGGGTGTGTTCGTTATCTTTGGCGCCCATCGTGCTCTGCTGCCGATCGGTTTGAATGATGTTTCCGTGACCTCCGCCATCCACAACTGCGGCGCCGGTCACAACACCCTGATGTGCTATGCCGGTTCCGCGAACTTCGCCCAGGCCGGTGCGGCTCTCGGCGTTATGCTGAAAACAAAGAGTAAGGAATTGAAGCAGGTCGCCGGTGCTGCCACGATCTCCGCTTTCCTCGTCGGCATCACTGAACCGGCGATCTACGGCTGCAACCTGCGCCTGAAGAAACCGATGATCTGCGCGGTCATCGCCGGCGCCATCGGCGGTGCCATCATGGGTATCGGCGGAGCCAGCAATCACGGGTTCGCCAACAACGGTATCCTGACCATCTCGACCTATTATTGTTCCGATAACACGCTGGGCATGTTCCTGGCTTATGTGATCGGTATCGCCGTCGCTTTCTTCGGAGCTGCCATCCTGACCTATATTGTCGGCTTCACTGACGATACAGACGAAACACTCGGATAATTGTTCCATGTTGAATCCAGCCCTTCAGCGGAAATAACGCTGAAGGGTTTTTGTTCTTTGTGAGACAGCTGCTGTCTCACCTGAAGGATGGGATTATGTCTTATACATTTCCGGAAAATTTTCTTTGGGGTGCCTCTTCCTCCGCTTTTCAGATCGAAGGCGGATGGGACGAGGATGGTAAAGGCATGACAGTAGCCGACTATAACTCCTTCAAACGGTCCGACAAACAGGCCGATTCCAAAGTCGCCAGTGATTTCTATCACCATTGGGAAGAAGATATCGCGCTCATGAAGGAGATGGGCATGCAGGCCTACCGCTTTTCTATCTCCTGGGCACGCATCATCCCCAACGGGGATGGCGAGATCAACCCAAAGGGCATCGAATTTTACAACAAAGTCATCGACAGGCTGCTTGAAAACGGGATCACGCCCTTCATCACTCTTTATCACTTCGACCTGCCTTATGCCCTTGTGACCAAATACAACGGCTGGGAGTGCCGTGATTGTGCCTATGCCTTTGAGCGCTATGCCCGTGTCTGCTTTGAAGCCTTCGGTGACAGGGTCAAATTCTGGCAGGTCCATAACGAGCAAAACCTGATGATGCGCGTCGATGAACGCATGAACCTCACTGAGCCGGATCCGGTAAAGAAAGAAAAGATCCGCGCCCAGATGGACTATCACATGTTTCTGGCTCATGCACTGACTGTCAACGCCTGTCATGAGCTGGTCAAAGACGGGAAGATCGGCTGTGCAGTTTCCTCGACCGTAACCTATCCCCTGACCAACAAGCCGGAGGATGTGTGGGCGGCCCTTATGAATAACCGATTCAAGACGGATTACTGTCTGGATGTCCATGCATACGGCGAGTATCCCGGTTATTACATGGCTTACCTGAAGGAACAGGACATGGTTCCCGCGATAGAGCCCGGGGACGCGGAGCTGCTGCGAAGCGCGAAGATGGACTTCATCGCCCTGAATTATTACCGTACACTGACTGCACGTTACCTGCCCGCAGATAACGCCCATCCCAAAGGCACGCGGCAGGAGGGCATGAACGAAGTTGATTATGACATGTACGGTTACTGGAAGATCGAAAAGAACACCAACCTGGCTGCTTCCGAATACGGCGCACAGATCGACCCGGTCGGGCTTCGTATCGTCTTGAACGAATACTGGAACCGCTACCGGCTGCCGCTCATCATCACGGAAAACGGTCTCGGTACAGCCGATGAATTGACCGCAGACGGCAAGATCCACGATGATTACCGCATCGACTACATGAAAAAGCATATTGAGGCCATCGGAGCGGCCATCGAAGATGGCGTCCAAATGATGGGCTATTGTCCCTGGTCGGTGATCGACCTGCTCAGCTCCCATCAGGGGTTCCGTAAGCGCTACGGACTGGTTTATGTCAACCGCAGCGATATGGACCTGAAAGACCTCGCCCGCATCCGCAAAGACAGCTTCTACTGGTATCAGAACGTCATCCGCAGCAACGGAAAAGAGCTGTAATCGATCGCGAACAAAACGAAAAACAGGTGTCATTCACCGGCGCCTGTTTTTTTTGTTTAATCGGGACAGGCACAAAAGTGCCAGTCCCCGTACGTTTATTTGACCAGTGTAACGGATAAAATGCTGAGCCCGGCAATTACTCCAATCAGAAAGAAAACGATCCCTCCGGCAAGGATCAGGGGATTGGCATTTTTCTCACGGACCGCCCCGGTCGCCGGCTCATAATAAAGCGTGATGGTCTCGCCCTTTTTGAAAGTCTTTTCATTACTGGAATTCACCAGACAGCGTCTGATGTTTTTTGTCCCGTCAATTTCATATTTGACGATCGGATAGTAAGTAAAACGATCCGCTTTCAGGATCTTGCTGTTTTTCGAGAGCTGCCGCGTGTAAATCCCTGTGATTTCAGCTTTGATCGGCACCATGTGCATACGCTTCAGCTTGATATAGTTCCAGATCAATACTCCGCCTGCAAAAACCAGTGAAGCCGACAGTGCGCCCATAGCTGCAACAGTGTTGCCCTGATTCTGCCAAAGAGCCAGCAGGATCAGCATCGCACCCAACAGCATCATCGCCAGCGGATGGAAGATATCTTCATCCACCTTTTCCGTGATGACCATCTTCCCGTCACTGCCTCTGTAAACTTTAACCGGCTGCTTCAGCGCGTATTCTATCGGAGATTTGAAGACCTCTTTTTCATTTTTGCCGGTCTTAGCATCCTGATAAGCGACCGTAACATCGTAGTAGTTATAGACATCCCGGTCTTTTTTGTCCTTTTTGACCACATGTTCGCAGGATGTCACAATGCCATCAGCCTTATCCGTCCCGCGCAGCTGACGGAGCCAGCTGCGGGTCTGACCGGAGCCAACCAGAAAAACGACCGCACCCGGCAGATACAGTAACAGTTCAGAAAAAGAAGCCATTATCAATTTCCTTTCGCATCATCTGCTCAGCAGATAAGCAAGTTTCTTATCCTATAATTTTACCTCACGTTTCCGTACAATTCCCGAATCTGCTATAATAAAAGAATAATTGACATAAAAATATCAGCGTTACTTTATAGACTGACAGGAGAAAAGATGGAAACAAAAGCATTTTTTACGGATCTGGATGGTACATTGCTGAATGCGAAAAGCGAGATTTCCGAAGGCAACCGGGCTGCCATTGAAAAGCTGCGAAAAGCCGGGCACCACATCGTGCTCACCACCGGCAGGCCGCTGGCTTCCGCTATCAAACAGGCGAATGTGCTCGGGCTTACAGGAAAAGGATGTTTTCTGATCGCTTTCAACGGAGGGGTGCTTTATGACCTCGAAAAAAACAGCGTCATCAGCCGCACCGTGATGCCGCTGCGGCTGGTATTTGAGATCTTTGATGAAGCCAACCGCCGCTCCATCCATATCCAGACTTATTCCGAAACAAAAGTGCTGGTCGAACCGCACTGCGTCAATGCGATCACGGAAAAATACTGCAAACGGCTCGGCATGGATTACGAGGTAATTCCTGATGTCCGAACGCTCACCCGGGATCCGGAAAAGATCCTTTTGGTCGACACAAACACGAGGGACATTCTCAACCGGTTTATTACGGATGTATCGCCCCGTTACACAAATGAGCTGGACTTATTCTATTCCAGCCAGGAGCTTCTGGAAATTGTACCGAAAGGGGTCAATAAAGGAACTGCTATACGCAAAGTTGCAGAATATCTGGGAATCAAAACAGAAAACACCGTATCAGCCGGTGATGAAGCCAACGACATTCCCATGCTGAAAGCCGCACACTACGGTATCGCCATGAAAAATGCCTCTCCGGCAGTTCTCGCGGAGATATCGCTTGTATCAGAAAATGACAATAATCACGACGGAGTGGCGGAAATTATTGAGAAATATCTTCTTTAAGTGTCCCATCCATAGAGACGATCAGCACCCGCAGTCCTGAGCTTCGGAGCTGACGGAGGATGTTCAGGTCAGCCTTCTCATCGGTTACCAGCGTCACCGGGACGGGATAGCGGAAACAGCCGTAAACCATCGCGTCATCCTTATCACGCAGTTTGCTGTGGTCCGCCAGGACATAGATCTCACCGATCGTACGGCTCACCATCATCTCATTGATGCCGATTTCCGAGGGAATGTCATAACGGAACTTTCCGTCCCAATAAACCGCTGCACAGCCTACAAAGAGCTTGTCTGCGGTGAGACCGATCAGGCTTTCAACCGCGTATTCTCCCACGAGTATATGCTCATAGACATTTCCGCCTAATATGCGGAGCTGCACATTTTCAGGGTAATTTCCATCCAGCGCCCAGCCGTTGTTGGTGATGACGCTTACTCTTTTCTCACCGATATATTTGAGAAGGTTCAGCGCTGTCCGGCTGCCGTTAATGAAGATCCTGTCTCCGTCATTTACCAGTTTCGCCGCATAAACAGAGATCGCATCGCGGCTTTCCAGGACCTCCGGATCATATTTACTGAGTATTTCAGCAGTGGTATTGGAGGCCGCACTGCCATGTCTGCGAATCAACAGTCCACGTTCGGAAAGAAGCGCCAGATCACGCCTGACCGTCATTTCCGAAACGGAAAGACGTTCGGCAAGCTCTTCTACAGATATTTCGCCCTGTGAAACAACGATATTCAACAGTTCTTTTTGCCTGTCATCAACGGCTCTGCGGTTATTTTTCATAATCCCTCATTTAAGTACTTAATTTTATTGTTGATAATAAGGCAGGCGCTTCAGAGAAGTGTTTTAATTCCTGCATTTTTTTATCATTGGGCTTATTTTTGGGATTATACCATACAGCGTTATACCCTGCAAGGCTTGCACCGATATAATCTTTATCAGGATTATCACCGATAAACATCACCTCACAAGGCAGGCACTTGCATTTTTCATTACAGCGTTCGAAGAATTTCGGATCAGGCTTTTCTACGCCTGCCTCTTCGGATGTGACCATCGCATCGATATAAGAGAGCAATCCGAGCCGTTCCAGTTTCAAAAACTGCTGAAGCGCAGTCGCATCAGAGGCAACAAGGATGCGGATATTCTGCTGCTTCAGGAAGCGCATAAAATCTTCTGCTCCCTCTTCGGGGATCATGTTATCGAGGATCGCGTCACGGGAAATGCCGCTCATCGCAAGCGCATGCGGATAAATCGGCAAGCCGGCTGATTCCAGCATGTTTTGATAGCGCAGCAGCCTTGTCCGATATCCACCGGATGTGCCGGCAAAACGTTTGATATCTGCCATGGCAGCCTTCTGTCTGGAAAGGAATTCATCCCGGGACCAGCCAAAATGTGCTGCTGTATATTCAGCCAGTTTTGCAACAGCACAATCATTGGCATGATGAAAACTGTAAAGGGTATCGTCCACGTCAAACATTACCGTACGGATCATAATATGCTTTCCTCTCGCCGGTTTATAAAAAACAGGTCCCGCTGACTCAAAACCGAGTGTGGGACCTGTTTGTTTAATCAATAAACCGCCAAATGGCGGTTTGTTTTATGCTTTTCGATCAGTCCAGAAGTCCCTGTTCTTTCAAAGCTGCTTCGATTTCCTTGTCGGACATGACGTTCTTCAGCGGAATCAAAACCGTGTTGGCGCCTTCAGCTCCTTCAAACGTCTTCGCAAAGGGTTTCGCAAACATGACAACGTCATAGTTCCTTGCGGCGCTTTTCCCTTCGGAGACCGGGCAGTGACGGAGTTCAGCCAGCTTGATGCTATTGCGTGTCATAACTTTCTTGATCGCGTTTTCCATCATCAGGGATGAACCTGCACCGTTAGCACAGCAGGCGAGAATTCTTTTTCCATCGAGTTTTGCCATATTTTATTTTTCCTTTCTGAGTAACCTCAGGGGATGTTCAGCTGCAAATCGGTCAGAATTCACAACATCCATCCCCTTCGGTATTATTTATGATTGATTATGCTTTTCCCTGTGCCTTTTTTTCCTGATATTCCACGTAGGCATCATAATCTTCAGTGATCAAGAAGTAGCCTTTCGGATCCATGCGGTATTCGATCTGCGGGATAGCCAGCAGGCCGATCACACAAATGGCAA
The DNA here is from genome assembly GCA_964459115.1 of uncultured Leptolinea sp. Lineage (GTDB taxonomy): Bacteria > Chloroflexota > Anaerolineae > Anaerolineales > Anaerolineaceae > Flexilinea. The sequence continues at coordinate 7,656 of CAYWKZ010000138.1, forward strand.
CACCGGCATAGCTCAGGTAGCGCATGATGACGGTCATCAGCGGCCAAACGGTATCCCAGTCGAACATGCCGAGATAACCGCCATAATCGGCAAGACCAACCCAGCCGGCGATCAGCGCCGCACCGAAGACCTGGATCAAACCGGAGAAGAATGGGATGACGAGGCAGGCTTTCAATCCGCCCTTTTCATTGGCAACCAGGCCGATGGTCGCATTGTCAAAGAACACCGGCACGAAACCGCAGATGATGATGGTCGGGGATTTCAGCAGGATCAGGGTGATGATGG
>CAYWKZ010000139.1:0-2974 GCA_964459115.1 uncultured Leptolinea sp.
ACAATATGACATTTGACAGGAAAAAATATAACGAATACAGATAGCGCTTTTGTAAACGTTTGAGGTACAATAGAGGGACGAAGCGGGACGGCCTGTTCCGATGTGTTTTGGTGCATCGTGCCGGCTGTCTCGCAGAGAGAGAAGAAATGAGATTGTCTTAGGAGCTGAAAATGGGGAAGAGCCTTGCAGAGTGGAAACCCGGGGATCCGATGATCAACGAAAATGATTATTGGCAGGATCCGAATTATGTTGCTGAAGATCCCGAAAAAGAGCAGCTGGTTCTCCGGCTGGCTTCAATGATTACGGATCGATACGTTAAAAAGCTGACCAAAAAACTCAACAACCGGGATCCGGAATACTGGATGCTGGATCTTATCCTGAACAAAGAACAGGTTAAATTCCTCCTGAATTTCAAAAAAACCCGCGTTCCCTACTCTATCCCCGAACTGGCGCAGATGAACAACATGTCTCTTGAAGACACACAGAAGATGGTTGAACGGCTGCGCTGGATCGGCATCATCGAACAGAACCGGGCTAAAACTCCCGATAAACATCTGCAGTATGAGCTGCCGATCTTTGTCCCGGGATCCGCTGAATTCATGATGATGCAGGATAAACTGACCGATGAATTTCCACAGCTGGCGACTTTCTTCAACCTGATGACACAGCTGCCGTTAGCAGGGATCACGGAAATGGTGCCGCCGGGCGGCTCCGGTGTCGGGATGCATGTCATTCCGGTGGAAAAGGCGATCTCGATGGAAAACACGTCCGTCCCAGTGGAACATATTTCCCGCTGGCTGGATATGTACGATAAATTCGGCATTTCTGAATGTTCCTGCCGCAAACAACAGGCCATGCGCGGTGAGGGCTCCGGTGAAATCTGCGGTAATTACTGCATCGGAATCGGAGATATGGCTGAATATATGGATGACCGCGGGATTGGGCATTACGTTTCAAAAGAAGAAGTCTACGAAATTCTGGAACGAGCCGAACGCCATGGGTACGTCCATCAGATTACCAATATTGACGGGGAAAATAAAATCGTCGCGATCTGCAACTGTGCACCGGGTGTCTGTAATGCGATCCGTACGTCCCAGCTTTTCAATACGCCGAACATGTCCGCTTCCGCATACCGTGCCCATGTGGACAAAGACAAATGTGTGGCCTGCGGCAAGTGCGTGGAGGTCTGCCCGGTGGGTGCGGCGAAATTGGGACAGAAGCTCTGCCGTAAGGATGGCAGTGCGGTGACCTATCCGAAGACGGAACTGCCGGATGATGTGCCGTGGAGCCCGAAGAAATGGAATTACAACTATCGCGATGACGCGAAGATCAACTGTTATGACAGTGGTACCGCTCCCTGCAAGACCGCCTGCCCGGTACATCTTTCCGTGCAGGGGTATATCAAGATGGCAGCGGAAGGGCGCTATGACGAAGCGCTGAAGCTCATCAAACAGGACAATCCATTCCCGATGATCTGCGGTGCGGTCTGCAACCGCCGCTGTGAAGATGCCTGCACCCGCGGCACCATCGACCAGCCGCTGGCCATCGACGAGATCAAAAAGTTCATCGCCTCCCTCGAATTGAAGCAGGATAAACGCTACGTACCGCTGTGCGAAAAGCATGACGGCGGCATGTGGGGGGACGAATTCAAAATTGCCGTGATCGGTTCCGGTCCGGCCGGACTGTCTGCCGCCTATTTCCTGCGGCAGGACGGCTACCCGGTGACCGTTTTTGAAAAAGAAGAAAAACCCGGCGGTATGCTCATCAACGGCATCCCGAGCTACCGGCTGGAAAAAGATATCCTCGACGCGGAAATCGATGTGATCCGCCAGATGGGTGTCGAGATCAAATGCGGTGTGGAAGTCGGGAAAGATGTTACCATTCAGCAGCTGCGCGAGCAGGGTTACAAAGGCTTCTATATCGCTATCGGAATGCAGGGCGGCAGGCTCGCCGGTGTTCCCGGTGAAGATGCGAAGGGTGTTGAGACTGGTGTGGATTTCCTGCGCCGCATCAACCGGGATCACGCTGTTCGTTTGCAGGGTCAGACTGTTGTAGTGGGCGGCGGCAATGTGGCCATTGACGTCGCCGGTTCCGCACTGCGTGCCGGTTCGGATAAAGTCACCATGCTCTGCCTGGAACAGCGGGATGAGATGCCTGCGGCAAAGGATGAAGTTGCGGAAGCGCTGGAAGACGGCATCGAACTGATGAACGGCTGGGGACCGAAGGAGGTCCTGAGCGAAAACGGGAAAGTTACCGCAGTTGTCTTCAAAAAATGCACATCCGTTTATGATGATCAGCACCGTTTCAGCCCGACATATGACGAAAACGAGACCATTACCGTTCCCTGTGACAATTTACTCCTTTCCATCGGTCAGTCTGTGATCTGGGGTGAGCTGCTGAAGGGGACGAAGGTGGAACTGAACCGCAACGGCACCGCCAAAGCGGATCCGCTGACGCTCCAGACCGCTGAACCGGATATCTTTGTCGGTGGCGATGTCTTCACCGGAGCGCGCTTTGCCATTGATGCGATTGCCGGCGGACGCGAAGGGGCTGTCTCCCTGAACCGCTTTGTCCACCCGGGCAACCGTCTGGACCTGGCCCGCGACCGCCGTGAGTTCATCGAACTGAAAAAAAATGATATCGAGGACCAGACAAAGTTGGAAAGCTTCGACAATGCCAAGCGCCAGATCCCGGGAAAGAAAGCCGGTGTCGCGGCGAAGACATTTGACGATCTGCGCCTGTGCCTGACGGAAGAGCAGGTCAAAGCCGAAGCCGCCCGCTGCCTGGGCTGTGGAGCGACGACGGTTGACACCAACCGCTGCATCGGCTGCGGTCTGTGTACGACCAAATGCAATTTCGACGCGATCCACCTGCGCCGTGACGTCCCGGCTGCCAGCAATATGTGCCGGGCGGAAGACAAACTGCCGAAAGTCGCCGCGTACGCAGCCAAACGCGCCGGGAAGATTTTGATACG
>CAYWKZ010000139.1:3074-4832 GCA_964459115.1 uncultured Leptolinea sp.
AGAGAAAATGTCAGAGATCATTGAAGTGAAAGCCGGTATTGAAGCTGAGAATGACAAATTCGCAGCCGAGGTTCGAAAATTACTGCGGCAGCATCATGTCCGCCTGATCAATTTGATGGCTTCTCCGGGGGCCGGGAAAACTTCCCTGCTGGAACAAACGATTGACGGCCTGAAGGGTTTCTATCGTGTAGCTGTTCTGGAAGCGGATGTGGATGCGGATGTGGACGCGAAACGCATCGAGGCCCGCGGGGCAAAGGCTGTCCAGATCCATACCGGCGGCTCCTGCCATATGGACGCTTCCATGACTTTGAAAGCGCTGGAGAAGCTGGATCTGGACCAATACGACCTGATTTTCCTGGAGAACGTCGGGAATCTGGTCTGCCCGGCGGAATTTGACACCGGTGCGGACCTGAAGGTCATGATCCTCAGCATTCCTGAGGGGGACGACAAACCGCTCAAATACCCGCTGATGTTCCAGGTGACAGACTGCATTCTGGTCAACAAGATCGACACCGAAGAGATCTTCGACTTTGACCTGCAGAAGCTGCAAAAGAATGTTGCCGCGCTCAATGACCATGCGAAGATCATCCCGATCTCAGCCTTCACCGGCTCCGGCGTTGAAAACTGGCTCTACTACCTGCGTGAAAAACTCTTTGAGTGGAATTACAGCTGCCATTAATTATCAAGGTGTCAGGTTTCGGGTGTCAGGTGTCAGGGGGCAGCAAGGGGTGAACTGCTATGCGATATATACTTTATCGCCCTTTTACTCTGAAACCTAAAACCTAAAACCTGAAACCTGAAACCTAAATTATGAAGATAATCGAGCTTAAAGAAACATTTACCGCATCCAATGATCGGGATGCTGAGGAACTACGGACTTATCTTAAAGAAAAGTCTGTAATCCTTTTTAATTTGATGAGTGCGCCGGGCAGCGGGAAAACAACGCTGCTTTCCCGCCTGATCACGGACCTTAAAGAAAAGGCTTCCATCGCGGTCATGGAGGCAGACATCGCTTCCGCCGTTGACGCGGAGCGCATCGAAGCCCTGGGCGCTCAGGCCATTCAGGTACATACCGACGGCATGTGTCACATGGACGCCGGCATGACCCGCGCAGGGCTGATGTCCATGGACCTGAGCAGCGTCGATATCGTTTTTCTGGAAAACGTCGGCAATTTGATTTGCCCGGCGGAGTATGACACCGGTGCGGTCAGAAATATCATGATCCTTTCTGTCCCGGAGGGCGACGACAAGCCGCTGAAATACCCTCTGATGTTCCGGGAGAGCGATGCCCTGGTCATCACCAAAACCGACGCGCTGCCCTGGTTCAATTTCGATTTGGAAAAAGCCATGGAACGTGCCCGCAAACTGAATCCTTCTATCAGAATTTTCCCGGTTTCCGCCAAAAAGGGCGACGGCATGCCCTCCTTTGAAGAATGGCTGCTGGACGAGATGAAGCATTTCGTTGTATAATTAATGGTGATCGGAGGCATGTATGAGTACCTTGGAAGCAACGATATCATTGCTGGAAATGATGCCGGAAGAATCCAGACAGATGGTTTTTGAATATACACAAGAGCTGTTTTCATCTTCAAAAATGACTAATCCATTTGTTCCCGTGAGTAAAGAACAAATTCTAAATGATTTGGAGCTTTCCCGGCGGCAGGTTTCTCAGGGCAAAGTCAGAAATATGGCTGCTGCACTTGAAGATTTAAGAAGACGCCATGGATTTGTTTGACGTTTTAATTACAGACCATGCAT
>CAYWKZ010000139.1:4932-7895 GCA_964459115.1 uncultured Leptolinea sp.
GTAACTTACTGCTCAGCCTGTGAGCAGACCTATCCCACCGTTCAATACGGCCGTACCTGTCCCCACTGCGGCTCCGGTGAAACCTGGCTCCTCACCGGCAATGAGTGTACGATCAAAGAAATCGAGGCGGAATAAAAGAGGAGAAAAAAATTATGTCTGTACCCAAATTTTTTGAATTTTTTGAACCGATATTGTATTCTCTTTCTGATGGAAATCTTCATAGTTCAAATGATTTACAGGAAGCTGTTGCAAAGTATATGAATCTTTCTCCATCAGACATGGCAGAACTTTTACCAAGCAGTCGTCAAGCTACTTGGATCAATAGGACAGGATGGGCAAGGACTTACTTAAACAAAGCTGGGCTCGTTGCTTCTCCTTCTCGAGGAAAGTATCAAATCACTGAAGAAGGAATAAAAGCATTAAATTCAGGACAAAAAGTAGATCTGAAGTATCTTTATCAATATGAATCTTTTCAAACGTTCCACAAACGAGATATCAGCAAAAAACCAGTTAAAACCACTGACATAGATACAGAGGAAATATCACCAAAAGAAGCGTTGGAAAATGCAATCAACAAAATGAATTCAACACTTGCTTCTGATTTATTAGATCAAATAATGCAATTGTCACCTTCTCAATTTGAAAAATTGGTGGTTCAATTGCTTTTGAGTATGGGATATGGAAGCGGTATAGATGATGCAGGAATTGTTACTCCTCAATCAAATGACGGAGGTATTGATGGAATTATCAAGGAAGATCAACTTGGTTTCAGTTCAATCTATATTCAAGCCAAACAATGGAATATTGATCGTACCGTTGACAAACCGGAAATTCAAAAATTTGTTGGTGCCTTAACGGGTTTACAGGCTCAGAAAGGGCTGTTTATTACAACAGCAAAATTCTCAAATGGAGCAGTCCAATATGCAAATAACCTCTTGAACACAAAGGTTGTATTGGTTGACGGGCAAGCTCTCACAAAACTTATGATAAAGCATAATGTGGGCGTTTCAATTGAACGCTCTTATGATATCAAACGAATCGATAGCGATTTTTTTATTGAGGAACTATAAAAGACAAGAAAATGAGCGAGATACAGAATTATGAAGATGCGGTAAAAATTATCAAAACGGCTATCTTACAGAGTCAATATGAGGCTGCTCGTTCCGTGAATGAAAAACAGCTCATCCTTTATTATGGTATCGGAAAATACATTTCCATGAATTCCAGAAATGGTTTCTGGGGAAAAGGTGCAATCGATGCCATTAGTGATCGTCTGAATAAAGAATTGCCGGGATTAAGGGGATTTACATCCCGAAACTTGCGATATATGCGAACATTTTATGAAGAATGGTCCTTGTTAGATACTGCAGCTGAAAAACAGGAAACTGAAGCAAATTTGGCACTTATAAGTTCCAAAATGGATTTCCACGATATTAATCAATTTTGGAACTTGCAAGTTCCAAATTCAACCGGCTTTTCAATAGAAGCTTTTTTTCGCGTAAGTTTTACACATCATCGCGTAATATTAGGAAGCGTAAAAGATATTTCTGAGCGCTTATATTATTTACAACGATGTGCCGATGAGCATATCACAGTTGAAACCCTCAGAAAAATCCTGAACAATGACGATTACCATCATCAGGGAGGTTTGCCGAATAATTTTATGCAGGCACTTTCTTCATCAGATCAGGCGCTTCGGGCAATTACCACTTTCAAAGACGAATATTTGCTTGATTTCATCAATGTGGAAGAATTGAACATCCGGGATGAGCAGGACATTGATGAACGTGTCGTTGAAAATGCCATTGTTCATAATGTCAAAAACTTTATCATGACCTTTGGAAAGGGATTTTCCTTTATCCGAAATCAATATCACCTGACTGCTTTTGATGAAGATCAGTATATTGATTTGTTATTCTTTAATCGGGATCTGAATTGCCTTGTTGCGGTGGAGCTCAAAACAGGAAAATTCAAACCTGCCTATCTGGGACAGATGCAGGGATATTTGAGCATACTTGATGGATTCGAAAAAAAACCTCACGAAAACCCTTCGATCGGGATCATTCTCTGCAAGGATATGAACAAATCCTTCGTCGATTATGTGATCCGGGATTTCACCAAGCCGATGGGCGTGGCAACTTATAAAACTTCCAAAGATATGTCGGAAGAGCTGAAGCGCGCTCTTCCGGACATTGAAGATCTGAAAAGGCTGCTTGACAGTGAGCCGGAAGTGTGAAAAATTCAAATAAAAGATGTCCGGAATTCAATTGAGTCAGCAAATTCTCCATTACGCGACCCTGCCGGGAGCGGCGGGACTGTTCTGCGTGCTTACTTTCATGTACAGTGAACGGAAGCGCGGACAGCTGATGATGCTCAGTCTATCCGCGGCGGTCAGTATAAATCTGCTGCTGAAAGAATTCTTTAAGGTTCCCCGTCCCTGGTGGCCGGATATCAGCATCGCACCATACCTTGCGGAAGGCGGTTATGCGTTCCCCTGCCTGCATACCATGCTCACGGCGGCACTGCTCTCCACCCTGGCGCTGACCTCCGGGCATAGGATCGTCCGCTTCCTGTGTGTCTTCGGGGTCTGGCTCACCGCGGTATGGCGCATCCTCACAGGACTGCAAAGCATAGCGGATGTTCTGACGGGACTCGTGTGCGGGATGATGACCGCAGCGATCCTTTTTCGCTTTTCTTACGGAACCTTAAAGAAAACTTCATTTCTCATCGTTGGAATCGCGGTCTTCGCAGTCGGCCTGGCGGCGGCAATTCTCCTCAATGACGGGTGGGGACTCGGCTCTTTCCTCACTGCGGCAATTCTCAGCCTGCTGGAAGAACCGTTCCGCAAAGCCGAAGCCGGACGGACCACCTTCGGGAAAATCTACGGCACGGTCTTTGCCGCGGGGATCTATGCGGGCCTGATCATCCTGCTGCCCTTCCTTGTCGAATGGCTCATCACCCCG
>CAYWKZ010000140.1:0-7680 GCA_964459115.1 uncultured Leptolinea sp.
TTTTTTAAGAAAATTTCTTGACGAATAAAATCGGAAACGGTAAAATATCTTAAACATTTCTTAATGTCATATTTTATTTATGGAGGAATACAAAATATGAAGAAAATGCTCATCGTTGTGTTAGCGTTTGTCATGATCCTCAGCTCTGTTTCTATGGCAATGGCTGAAGAATTGACCAACCTGAACACATATGAAACGAAAGCACGTGAACTGGAAACCTGGAATATTCACTATTCACAGGCTGCTGCGGACCTGAACGTTCTGACCAACTGTTTCGACGGTCTGCTGACCAATGACAATCATGGTGACCTCAAAGGAAATGCCGCGAAGTCCTATGAAAGTCCCGATGGCGGCCAGACCTGGATCTTCACTCTCAATGAGGGCATGACCTGGTTTGACAAAGATGGCGAATATCAGGCTGATGTTGTTGCTACCGACTGGGCAACCGGTCTGGAATGGGTTCTGAACTATGCGAAGAACGACTCCTACAATGCTTCCATGCCGATGGAAATGATCGAAGGCGCCGAAGCATATTACAACTACACCAAAGAATTGACCGAATCTGAAGGTACCGAAGCCGCCTGGGATCTGACCGCTGATGAAGATTCCGTTTTCGCTGAAATGGTCGGCATTGAATGTGACGACGAAGCCGGCACCATCACCTATACACTGGTTGACAGCCTGCCCTATTTCCCGTCTGTTGCAACCTACAACTGCCTGTATCCGCTTTCCGCTGAACTGATCGAAGAAGTCGGTGTTGAAGGCTACCGTGACATCACCTGGGAAGATATGTGGTACAACGGCGCTTATACCGTCACCTATTTTGAATACACCAATCAGAAAGTTCTGACCAAGAGCCCGAACTACTGGAATGACGCCAATGTGAAACGCTTCGATACCGTCACCATCAAGATGGTTGACTCCGTTTCTGTTGCATTCCAGCTGCTGGATCAGGGTGAACTGGATCATGTTTCCCTTGACCAGGCTACATTGCAGGAAATCTACGGCGACAAGACCAACAAATACAACGACAAACTCGTTGAAGCCCGCCCGACCAAATACTCCTACCAGATGCACCTTGTCTACAATAAGAACCTGGAAGACGGAGAGACCCCGGATACCAATTGGAACCTCGCTGTTGCCAACGAAAATTTCCGCAAATCCCTGTACTACGGTCTGGATCTGACCGGTTATTTCGCCCGCACCAATTCCATCAACCCGTTGAGCTGCCAGAACTTTGTTTACACCGGCAACGGCGTTTCTTTCACCTCTGACGGCACCGATTATACACAGCTGGTTCGCGATGAAATCGGTCTGCAGTATGATTACGAAACCTATGCCCGTGTCAACCCTGAACTGGCTGCCGAATATAAAGCCAAGGCCATGGAAGAACTGAGCGCCAAGGGCGTGACCTTCCCGGTGACGATTGACTACTATATTGCCGGTGGCAGCGATGTTGCAGCACAGACTGCGAAAGTTCTTGAAAACATCTTCCGCGAAGGTCTTGGTGATGATTATGTTGTTCTGAAGACCAACACCTATATCTCCTCCCTGGCGAATGAAGTCCGCAAGCCGCACAAAGCTTCCTTCTTCATCAATGGTTGGGGCGCTGACTTCGCTGATCCGATCAACTTCCTCGGTCAGGAAACCTACAATGATACTGCTGCATACTATTCCAATGCTTACAGCTACATCAATGAAGCCACTGACGAAGATTTGATCGCAGCCTATCAGGAATTCACCGATCTGGTTGTTGCTGCAAAGGCCATTACCGATGACATGGACGCCCGCTATGCCGCCTTCGCGAAAGCAGAGGCCTGCTTCCTCGGACATGCTCTCGTGATTCCGTGCAACTATGAAGTTGCCTGGGAACTGACCAAGGTCGACGACTATACCAAGGTCTATTCCATGTATGGCATGCAGGCTTACCGCTATGTCGACTGGAGCACAAGCACAGAACTGCTGACCACCGAACAGGCTGAAGCCAACGCTGCCGCTTACGCAGCTGAATAAGCTATTCTCTGCACCCGGAAAATCTTTCCGGGTGTTTTTATCGAACTGCCTCCGGGGCAGTTCCCCAAAAGGGACTGTCCCGGATTTTTAATGATTAGTGAATAGTGAATAATGAACAGTGAAGAGTGAAAAATTGATGTTCAATTCTAAGGAAGCACTGATTAATACCGATTTCACGTCAAACGAGTCAATGCAACCTGTTCTGTTGACTCAAATCTGAGTCAACGAAAACAGGTCACTCTTGACTCAGAACGAATAAATCAGCGTTTTCCTAAATGGTTATTAATTCACTTACCATTATCCATTATCCATTATTCACCATTCACTCTTCACTATTCACTAATTAATTAAAGAAGGAGGGAAACGAGCATGGTCAAATACATTCTGAAACGATTTTTCCAATCGATCCTCGTGATTCTTTTGGTTGTATGTGTTGTATTTTTCCTGCTGCGCCTGATGCCCAGTGATTACTTTTTCACTGAGGATGAATTGATGAAATTTACTGATTCCCAGAAATACGCCAAACTGGAGCGGTTGGGAATCATGGAAATCTGTCATGTCTGCAATGGTACCGGAAAAGTTGATGGCGAGCCCTGCCATGAATGTCAACACGGTGCAGCCTATGGAACCGGTTATGTGAATCGATCCGTATTTGCCCAATTGGGTGATTTTTTCCGTGATATGCTGGAAATGCGCGTTTACAATGCCAAGGGCAAAGAAGTTAAAACGATTGAATCCGTTAATTTATGGTCCTATTTGAGTCAAAAATCAAAAGGTGAAGATCCATTCAAGGACAAACTCAAGGATGATTACCATGTGAAATTGAAATTCAACCTTGGGAAGAGCATCCGTTTGGAAAAAAATCAGTATGTTACCGACGTCATTGGCGCAAAAATGGCAGTTTCCATGAAGATCGGGCTTATTTCTCTGGCTATTTCGCTCGTGTTGGGTGTTGTTTTCGGTGTTCTGCAGGCCATGTTCAAAGACCGTCTTATTGATCACATCGGAACTGCCTATACGGTTATCGTCAATGCAGTTCCGCATCTCGTGATTTACACAGTGATCATGATTGCGGGAGCTTCATTTTTTGGGCTGCCGATGCGCTATGACGCAACAGCAAAAAATCCCGGATTGACTATGGTTCTGCCGGTCATTTGTCTTTCCATCGGCTCTACCGCCGGGTACATGCTTTGGACACGGCGATACATGGTTGATGAACTGAACAAAGACTATATTCGTCTCGCAAAACTCAAAGGTCTGACAGACCGTCAGGTAATGTTCCGCCATGTTTTGAAAAATGCTTTTGTGCCGCTTGCCCAATATCTGCCATACTCGATTCTGCTGACAGTCGGCGGTTCCCTTTTGGTGGAAACCTTCTTCGCTGTCCCTGGCATGGGACCGGAGCTGACCATGTCGATCAGCCGATATGACTTGAATCTTGTGCAGGGAATCGTATTGCTTTATGCATCAATGGGTATTATGGGTGTCTTTATCGGCGACCTGCTGATGACAATCATTGACCCGCGTATTACATTAACCGGAAAGGAAGGGGTTCGCTGATGGCAAAAAAAGTGGAAACCCGTAAAAAAACCGTACAGGAGATGGAACAGCCCATTCCCAATCTGGATCTGAATCCATCTAAGATCGACGCAGAACCGGGAGCATCCCGTCCGAAAGGAAGAGAGTATGTTTCCTCCCGCAATGAACTTCCTGAAAAACAACTCTTCGAATTTGCCGAATACAAACCCATGGAAGCCGAGCGTATCGGTTATTCCAACTATTCCTACTGGAAAAGCGTCTGGCAGAACTTTTTGAAAAATAAATCGGCTGTTTTCATGTCCATCGTGTTCATTTGCCTTTTTATCTTCACTTTCATTGCCAGCGCTATCGGGAAATATGACATCAATATGGCGCCTGATCCGCTGAACCGTTCGTACATACCGCCGAACAGTGAATACTGGTTCGGAACCAATGCCATCGGGCAGGACTACTGGGCTCAGGTTTGGTACGCGACCCGTGCCTCCATCCTGCTGGCAGTTCTGGTTTCCCTCGGACAGATCACAGTCGGTGTAATCATCGGGCTCATATGGGGATATGTTCGTAAGCTGGATCGCTTCTTCACCGAACTTTATAATCTGATCGACAACATTCCGACGATCATTTATATGACGCTCATCGCCCTGATGGTCGGCAAATCCATGCTGACAATGGGGATCGCCATGGTTGGTTTCGGCTGGCTGGCAACCGCCCGCAATGTCCGCAATCTGGTTTTCATGTACCGCGACCGGGAATACAACCTGGCAAGCCGCTGTCTGGGTACAGGTCTGGGAAGAATTCTGTTCCGCAATATCTTCCCGTATCTCGTTTCCGTGATCATCCTGCGTCTGGCGCTGGCCATTCCGGGAACAATTGCTTATGAAACCACACTGACTTATCTTGGGCTGATGGACATCACAAAGCCATCACTCGGAATGCTGCTTTCCAGCGCCCGTGCCGTATTCCCGCGTGCATCTTATACGCTGGTCTTCCCGGCCATCATCGTTTCCATCATCACCATCACATTCTATCTGGTCGGCAACGCATTTTCGGATGCCTGTGACCCGCGCAATCATGTATAAAGGAGGGTTGGACGATGAACGAAAACAATTCACAAGTTGTTGATTTTGATGCCCATGCGCGGCAGGTTTTGTCAGAAAAACCGCTTCTTTCTGCCAAAGAGCTTGAAGTAACTTTCTCTCTGCGGGGAAACAGCCTTACGGCGATTCGCCGTGCATCGCTGGATCTTTATGAAGGTGAGACACTTGCTATCGTCGGTGAATCCGGCTCCGGTAAGAGCGTTTTCACCAAATGTTTTGTCGGAATGATGGACAAAAACGGTACGATTACGCACGGTTCCATTGATTATAACGGTCAGGACCTCACCAAACTGTCCGAACGCGAATGGCTGAAGATTCGCGGCAAAAAGATCGCCATGGTCACGCAGGACCCGATGACATCCCTGAACCCGCTGAAGACCATCGGTTATCAGATTCAGGAATCCGTCGAACTGCATCAGGGACTGAGAGGCAAAGAAGCCAAAGAGGAAACGATTCGCATTCTTAGTGCGGTCGGCATTCCGGACCCGGAACGCCGTTATAAACAGTACCCGCATGAGTTTTCCGGCGGGATGCGCCAGCGTGTCGTCATTGCCATTGCTGTCGCCTGCAAACCGCAGATCCTGATCTGTGATGAACCGACCACCGCGCTGGACGTCACGATCCAGGCACAGATCCTTGACCTGATCCGCAGACTGCAAAAAGAGCAGAACATGACCATCATTTACATTACTCACGACCTGGGTGTGGTCGCCAATGTGGCAGATCGGGTAGCGGTCATGTACGCCGGGCAGGTGATCGAAGTCGGAATGGCAAATGAGATCTTCTTTGATCCCTGGCATCCTTATACCTGGGCACTGCTCTCCGCACTGCCGCAGCTGGGTACAAAAGGTGAAAAACTGCCGGCAATCGACGGTACACCTCCGAATCTCTTCAACAAGATCCAGGGCGATGCATTCGCTCCCCGCAACAAACAGGCGCTGAACATCGATTTTCTGGAAGAACCGCCGATGTATGAAGTGACTTCGACACATATGGTCAAGGCATGGATCCGTGACCCGCGCGCTCCGCATATTGAACAGCCGCAGGCAATCAAAATGCTGGAAACACAGGATAACAAATCCAGGGGGACTGATCCCAATGCTTACCATCCGCATCTGGATCCCAACCGTGAAACGCTTATCGAAGTCAAAAACATGCAGGTCACTTTCGGTTCCGGCCGTAAGAAGTTTGTGGCTGTAGATAACGTCAACTTTTCGATCTACAAAGGTGAAACTTTCGCTCTTGTCGGCGAATCCGGTTCCGGGAAAACGACCATCGGCCGGGCGCTGGTACGCATCAATCCCATCACAGCCGGGGAAGTTTACCTTGAAGGACAGAAAATCAACGGCAAGATATCCAAAGAACAGGACCTGAACGTGATCCGTTCCTGTCAGATGATCTTCCAGGATCCGATGGCTTCCCTGAATGAACGTGCAAAGGTCGATTACATCGTTTCAGAAGGTCTGATCAACCATCACCTGTACAAAGATGAACATGACCGGCAGGACAAGGTTCAGAAAGCGCTTCAGGAAGTCGGTCTGCTGCCGGAATTCTCCAGCCGTTTCCCGCATGAATTTTCAGGCGGACAGCGCCAGCGTATCGGCATTGCCCGTGCGCTGATCATGCAGCCGAAATTTGTTGTGGCTGATGAACCTATCTCCGCACTGGATGTCTCGATTCGCGCACAGGTTTTGAACCTTCTGAATGATCTGAAGAAAAGCCGCGGGCTCACTTATATGTTTATCGCACATGACCTTTCCGTGGTCCGCTTTATTTCCGACCGTATCGCGGTCATCCACAAAGGCCGTATCGTAGAACTGGCTGAGGCAGAAGAACTCTTCCTGCATCCGCTGCATCCCTACACGAAAGCGCTGCTCTCCGCGGTCCCGAATCCGAATCCTTACCTGGAACGCTCAAAGAAATTGCTGGTGTACGATCCGTCGATTCATCATTATGAGAATGACAAACCGGTCTGGGAAGAGATCCTGCCGAACCATTTCATCTACGGCAGCCAGCCGGAGCTGGATGGATATCGGAAAGAATTGGGTTTATAAAAAATATATGCAAAGAATGGCGCCTTACCAACGCCATTCTTTTATTTAAAGTCAATTTTCTATTGACCTCAGAAATTCCTCTTCCGTCATCACCGTTATCCCTTCGGAAATCAGAAGCTCAGCAAATATACCGTTTCCTTCCGTCAGTCCGCCGTCAAACTGCCCGTTATGGATGATCCCTTTCCCACAGGATGGACTTTTTGATTTCAGGATAGCCGCGTTACAGTTATTTTTCCTGCAAATGCGCAGAGCTTCCCGAGCCCCGTTACAGAATGCTTCCGTGTTGTCTTCCCCATCACAATTCACCACCCTGCCATCCGGCAACAATTCGCTTGGTTTCCGCGGAATCGGCAGCCCTCCGAGAACTTCCGGACAAACAGGCACAGCCCTGCCCTCTTCCACAAGCTTCAGAATTTCCGGGACAAGCTTGCTTTTTCCATCCATCCGGCAGGGAACGCCGGTCAAACATTCACTTACTAGTATCATATTTTTTGATCAAGCATCCAGAAATGGGTTTTATTTCAACTGCTACGGGCTCCTGTTGATTGTCTGACTAAGCCTGACTTGATTGTAACTTTAATCTCATTTTACCATTTTTCAGTTGTATTGGCAATAAGCCAAATAGTATTGCAAATAACGAAGATTGCCTGTGATGCATACTTTTAGATATAATAGTATGTAGATAGAATTTGGAATTTATAAAAGCGCTGAAATTCAACAGCGATAATTTCAGTATTTCCACCCGGATTCAAATACTTACGGTCATGACAACAGCGAAAGAGAGCCTTATGGACATAAATATTTCCACAATGATCCTGAAGATGTCAGCAGTCACCATGCTTTATATCCTTCTGACGGTTTTCCTCTGGAAAAAAACAAAAGACAAAAAACAGACTCCGGCTTTGATCGTCGGGATCGGTCTGATTTATGGCATATGCTGCATTTTGTCAACGCACTTCGCGGTAGATTATGTCCAC
>CAYWKZ010000141.1:0-7664 GCA_964459115.1 uncultured Leptolinea sp.
CAGGAATTTCGAATATAATGAATTTATTAGTTAATGATATAAGCCAGCCTCACGGTGGATAGGCAAATCAAAAATTTTTTGCAAGTATGAAGAAACTGCCTGGAATTATACTCCTGATCATCCTTTCTCTCATGACGCTCTGCGCCTGTGACGCACGGCGCAATGAGATTCTTTCGCATATTCTGGTCTCCCCCACCATGACCAACACACCGGAGCCTCCCACTGCCACACCTACCCTCACCCCGACGCCTGTCCCGACATTAACACCGACACCTTTCGTCTCGGTTGAAAGCCTCGACATGCTCATGTTCGGCGACTATGACCTTGCGGATTACAACATCAGGAGTAGGATCAACGACGCCACAAATGACATTGAGCTCATCCGTGCCCAAACAGATATGCTGGAACTCAGTTACCTGCGGGAGGATTACGACAAGTGCATGTCCGTTATGGATGACCTGACGAAGACGCTCATCGACTCGCCGGAGCGTCCCGCGGCCATTCTGGCAAAAGCGAACTACCTGCATGCGCAATGCGCTTCGGAAGCCGGAGCCGTTGACAGGCAGATAGACAGCCTGGATAAATACATCGCCTACAAACCGGATACACCTCTCCTTTCAAAAACCTACCTCCAAATCGCCTATGCCTACCAGAAACTGGAAGACTATGAAATGTTCCGCAGATATGTGAACAGAGCTGAGGAACATGACCAATACATCGTCAGTGAATATGTCAAACTGGATTATGCAGCCTCTTATGTTTCCGAAGGAAACCCGGATGAGGCGGTCGACCTGCTGACGAACTTATATAACAACTCCGCCGATGAGAACATCAAGGCCGCCTCAGACTACTACCTCGGCACCGCCTATGAAGCCATGGGCCTGACCGACCAAACCATCGCCCGTTTCCAGGACGGCGTGAACAGTTTTCCCCGCAGTTACTACAGCTATCTGATGCTGCTCTGGCTCATCGACAATTCACAGAACGTCAATGAATACCAGCGCGGGCTGATCAATTACTACGTAGGCCAGTATGCACTTGCAAATGACGCATTCCGAAGATATGTAAAAAACGAACCGGGAAACGACGGCTCCTCATGGTATTTCATCGGTTTGTGCCAAATGAACCTGGCAGACTATGAAGGTGCGATCACATCCTACTCCAAGCTGATCGAGGATTACCCGGATAACCGCTATTATGTTTCAGCCTGGGACGAAAAGGCTTATGTGCAGTGGACCTACCTGGAACGCTATCGTCCCGCCGCTGCCACACTGACCGAATATGTCAGGAAACACCCGGACCAGGCAGATTCCGCTTCCTTCTTATATGAAGCCGGACGAATCCTGGAACGGGGAAATTACCTGACCGATGCGGCAAAGACCTGGGCACGGCTCATTGATGAATACCCGTTATACGAGAACAGCAAGAAAGCGCTCTTCAACGCTGCGATCTGCACCTACCGCACCGGGGACTACGAGGCCTCAATGGCTTACCTGAACCGCCTGCTCCTCGTAAGCGGGATACCGGAAGATCAGGCACAGGCGAACTTCTGGATCGCGAAAATCTACCAGAAACGCGGTGACACCTATAACAAGCAAAAATATCTTGACCGTGCCGCGGAACAATCCAAAACCGGTTACTATTCCCTCCGTGCCGCGGAGCTTTCGGCAGGGAAACCGTACCTCTCCAGCTCCTCAAACTACGAACTGAACGTTGACCTTGAATCCGAGCGGCAGGTTGCCGACCAATGGATGATGCTGACCTTCGGGCTGGCTCCGGAGGATCTCAGCGATAATTCGGATTATAAAGATGACCCTGACTATTTGGAAGGGCTGGAATATTATGCCATGGGTGACTATTACCAGGCAGCTCTCAGCTTCGAAACACTTCAGGAAAAGCTGATGGAACAGCCCAAAGCCTCTTATGTTTTTCTTGATGAAATGATAGGTCTGAAAATATATAACGTCTGTGCATACACCAGCCGCCAGATCCTCACCGCAGCCGGCCTTTATGAAGACGACCGGACGCTGGAAGTCCCGAACTATTTCAACCACATTCGTTTCGGGACCTGGTACCAGGATTATACCAGGGACGCCTGTGAGATCTATGATATTTCGCCTTTTATTCTATACGCATTGATGAAGCAGGAAAGCATGTATAACCCCTGGGTCACTTCATCGGCAGGCGCGAGAGGCCTGATGCAGATCATGCCTGAAACCGGGGCTGAGATCGCCAAAACACTGCATTGGCCGCCCAATTACACGGAATCAGACCTGAACCGGGTGCCGGTTGCGGTCAACTTCGGCGCTCAATACCTGAAGCGGGTCTATACCTATTTCAACTATAACTCAGCCGCCATGCTCGCTTCTTACAATGCCGGCTCCGGAAACACCCAAAAATGGCTGAACCTTTCCACAAACGACCCAGACCTTTTGTTTGAGATCATTCGTTTCCAGGAAACCAGGAATTACGTTCAAAACATCTACCGGAACACAAAAATATACGATCGGCTCTATGCGAAATAATCGTTATTGCGTCTTCATTCTGCTGCTCCTGTTCCTGAGCGCGTGCAACATGCCCTCACAGCATGCAGAAAGGGAAAAGGCGCCTGAGTCAAGCGCCGGATTTTTATGGAACCTGAACCTGTCCCCCTCCGCATCAAACGCGGGAACAGGGCAAACAGCCGATCCAGCAGTGAAACCCACCGCAACACCGCAGCTGATTAAGGCCATCAATTTTGAGGAGGCTTTTGCTTCGGCGGCATCTTCCCCTCTGACGTCAGCGCCGGAAAACGTACCGGTCATCAGCGGGGGCAGTGACCGGGCGGAATGGCTTTATTTCTCTCCCGCTGAATATTCGTCAGATGCGCTTGAAACGCTTTACGCCGCATTCAAAAACAGCGGTGATTCCGTTTGGACACCCGATTACTACCTTGAATTCTATGCCGGCGAGAACCCTGCAAAAGACGCTAAAATACCCCTTTCGAAAACCGTATACCCGGGAGATCAGGCTTCCTTTGAGATCCCGATCAAAAGCACAGCTTCATCCTGGAAAGGGTGCTGGATGCTGAAAAACACCGCGTCCGAACCTTTTTATGACTTCTGTTATAACCACGGTTCCGGTGTCAACAGCGGCCAAAGCGCACAAACATCAGGCAGCAGCGGCAGTTCCGCATTTGATGCCTCCCATCCCTTTTATAAGACCGAGGGATCCGCACCGGCACGGTATTCAAGCGCTGAACTGTCGGCTGAGCTGGTCTCCACCAATCCCGCTTCCGGACACAGCTTCCAGGCTTACGACCACTATGAAAGCCTCAGCGCCACCTTTGTGAACAACGGGTCAAGCAGCTGGGACAGCTCCTATTCGCTGGTGTTTTACTCCGGCTATAACTGGATGCATGCCAATTCCTTCCCGCTCTCCGGCAGCGTCGGTCCGGGTGAGACGACGACCGTCACCATGCCGATGGAGATTTTTGAGGACCATGACCGCTGGGTCACCTGCTGGTACCTCGCAGCGCCGGGCGGGAAGAACCTGGCGGATTTTTGTTTCAACTATTTCACGGGCTGAAATCTTTCTCGGGATGAAAAAACAGGACAGTTCGGAAATCGAAACTGTCCTGTCCGGGTCGATTTGTTTATCAGACGATTTTAATCCAGCATCTTTTTGATGTTGGACAAGCGGTCCAATGCCTCGATGAGCGTTTCGTCCTTCTTTGCATAGTGCAGGCGGATGATGCCTTCCCCTCCTTCCTTGAAGAAGGAACTGCCCGGGACGGCTGCGACGCCGATCTTCTTCGTCATTTCAACGCAGAAATCCACATCGCTCTGGCCAGGCTTCATATAAGGCCGGATGTCAGCCAGCACAAAATAGGTACCCTGCGGTTCCGTGAAAGGGATCCCGATGTTCCGCATACCGCCGCAAAAGATATCCTTCATGTGAGCATAATGCGCCTGGAATTCCACATAATAACTGTCAGGGAAGCGCAGACCGACACAGGCAGCTTCCATCAGCGGCGAAGCCGCACCGACCGTATTGAAGTCATGGTACTGTTTGATCCGTTCCATGATCGGTTCCGGCGCGATAGCATAGCCCAGACGCCAGCCGGTGATGGAGTAAGTCTTGGAAAGGCTGGAGCAGGAAACAGTCCGTTCATACATTCCCGGGAGACTGGCCATGTAAATGTGTTTGTTGTCATCATAAACGATGTGCTCGTAGGGTTCATCCATGATGGCATAAACATCGTACTTCTTGCACAGGTCTGCGATGAAGGTCAACTCTTCCATGGTGAAGACTTTCCCTGAGGGGTTCGACGGATTGCAGATCAAGATCGCCTTCGGGTCCTGTTTGAACGCGTCTTCCAAAACAGCCGGATCGAAATGATAGGTCGGCGGGATCAGCGGCACAAAGATCGGTTCGCAGTCCGCAAAAATCGTCTGAGCCTTGTAGTTTTCAAAATACGGGGAGAAGATAATGATCTTGTCTCCGGGATTGGTCAGTGCGAAAATCGTGTCGACCATGGCTTCCGTGGAACCGATCGTCACCACCACTTCTTTGTCAGGGTCGAATTTCATGCCCATAAAATGACCGCATTTGTCACAAAGCGCCTGACGGAAGTTCGGGGCGCCCATGGTGATCGGGTACTGATGAGGTCCCATGGCGCTGACTTCCTTCAATCTGTCGGTCATTTCCTTCGGCGGATCGAAATCCGGGAATCCCTGGGAAAGGTTGATCGCGTTGTTCGCGATGGAAATTCTGGTCATACGACGGATAATGGAATCCGTAAACAAGGCATTGCGCCGGCTCATTTCTTTCATTTGGTAGGTACCCCCTAAAAAACTCCTGATTCATTGGTGTCAGCCGCTATCCTGCACGAATTCATGACCGGCAGCTGGCACCCTTGCAGCTTCCAACTACAAACTAACTACTAATCACTAACCACTAATGATCTACTTTATCCCCAATTCCACACAGTCCGCGGTGTGGATGCCGTCTTTTTCGAGCGCGGCACGCACCGTGTCGATGTCGTCTACACGCAATATCATGTAGGCAAGCCCGTTGGCCTGTCCGAAAACGGAATACATATATTCCACGTCAAACTTTTCTTCCGCCAGCTGCCGCAGCAGATGGGCCAAACCGCCCGGGCGGTCCGGCACGCTGACGCCCAAAACAGCCGTGCAGTTCACAATAAAACCATGCTCCCGCAGGATTTCAACAGCCTTTCCCGCGTCACTGGTTATCACACGCAGCACGCCGTAATCGGAGGATTCGGCAATGTTGATGGCACGGAGATCGATTCCATTTTCCGCAAGCAGGTTGGTCACTTCGGAAAGCTTCCCTGCCTGGTTTTCCAAAAACACAGAGACCTGATAAATTTCCATGGCGTTTTCTCCTGTTAAATCTTTCGCTTGTCGATCACCCGGACGGCCTTGCCCTCACTGCGCGTGATCGATTTCGGAGCCACAAGGCGAACCTTCGCGTAAATGCCCAGCATCGCCTTCAGGGAACCGATCAGCTGCTTTTCAACTTCGCTGATCTTGCCCAAATTGTCCGAGAACAGTTCCGGCGTCATTTCAACCTGGACTTCCAGCGTATCGGAATTGTTGACACGGTCCACGATGATCTGATAATTCGCCGGGAATCCTTCCTCGAGCAGCACCGCTTCGATTTGGGACGGGAAGACGTTCACGCCCTTGATGATGAGCATGTCGTCCGAGCGGCCCATCGGTTTGCCCATTTTGATGAAGGTGCGCCCGCAGGAGCATTTTTCACGCTTGAGAACGCAGATATCACGGGTGCGATAGCGGATCATCGGGAAACCGATCTTGTCAATGGCTGTGAACACCAGCTCACCGACTGAACCTTCCGGCAAAACCTCTTCCGTTTCCGGGTCGATGATCTCAGCGATAAAGTGATCCTCATTGATGTGCATGCCGCTCTGCTCTTCGCATTCGAAGGAAACACCCGGTCCGGTCAGTTCGGTCAGCCCATAAATGTCATAAGCCTTGATGCCGAGTGACTTTTCGATGTCGTGACGCATTTCCTCGCTCCAGGCTTCCGCGCCGAAAATGCCGGCCTTGAGCTGGATCTTGTCGCGCAGTCCGGCTTCTTTGATGGACTCGCCCAGATAAGCCGCATAGGAAGGCGTGCAGCAAAGGATCGTCGCCCCCAGGTCCACCATGAACTGAAGCTGCCGCTCCGTGTTCCCGGAGGACATCGGCAGCGTCATACAGCCCACTTTATGGGACCCGTCGTTCAGTCCGGCGCCGCCGGTGAACAAGCCGTAGCCGTAACAAACCTGGACCACGTCATTTTCATCACCGCCCGCGGCAACGATGGCACGGGCCGTGCAGTCGGACCACATGTCCAGATCTTCCTTCGTGTAAAAGGCGATAACACGTTTGCCGGTGGTCCCTGATGTCGACTGGATGCGCACAACATCCTTCCGCGGACACCCCATCAAACCGTATGGATAAGCTTCCTTCAGGTCTGACTTGGAAAGGAAAGGCAGCTTGTGAAGGTCTTCGACGCCGTGGATATCCTCCGGCGTGACGCCTTTGGCTTCCATCTTGGCACGATAATATGGAACGTTGTTCCACACATGCTGAACCTGCTTCACCAGCTTTTCGCTCTGGATCCTTTTGATCTCAGCAGGGTCGGCACATTCAATTTCGGGTTGAAAATACTTACCACTCATAAAAAATAAAAATAACTCCTAAGCAATACGTCCCAGATGGAACGCTTTTTTGTTCATTTCCAGGAATTTTTCCGGGACGCTCTGCTCGATGGCTCTCATCCATTCATCTTCCGTAAAATCACAGAAATAATTCGAGAGCCTGCCCAGCAGCACCAGGTTCACCGCTTTGGACGAACCGGCTTCCTGCGCAAGTGACAGGGCATCCAACGCATCGACCTTCACCTCCAAATTTTCAAGTTTTCCCAAAAGGTCTTCCGGATAAGCCATTGCCCCTGTGATCACCGGCATCGGGTTGATCTGCTGCGCGTTGGTGATCAGCGTCCCCTCAGGACGCAGCCACTCCGCAGCCCGGGCGGCTTCCAGCATTTCAAAAGAAAGAATAAAGTCCGCCTCTCCCTTATCGATGATGGGAGAATAGACTTTGTCTCCGTAACGCACATAAGTCACGACCGAGCCGCCGCGCTGGCTCATGCCATGGACTTCACTGACTTTGATGTCATAATTCCGTGTCAGCAGCAAACGCCCGAGAAGCTTACTGGCAAGCAAGGTCCCCTGCCCGCCGACACCAACGATCATGATGTTTTTCGTTTCCATGTCTTTCCCTCCTTCTCAGCCGATCGCGTTGACTCGGCACAGCTGTGTACAAACGCGGCAGCCGGTGCAAAGCGTATTGTCGATGATCGCCTTGCCGTCTTTCATGCTGATGGCGGGACATCCGACCTTCATGCAGGACTTGCATCCCACACATTTCTCACGATCCACCGCGATCGGTCCCGGATGCTTGACATATTTCAGCAGCGCACAGGGCCGCCTGGAAATAATCACGGACGCGCAGTCTTTTGCCAATTCCTCTTTGATGGCCTCTTCACATTGCTTCAGGTTATAAGGGTCGACCACACGGATGGACTGGATACCGATCGATTCGCAAAGTTTTTCCAGGTTGATCTTCCCGGCCGGGTCCCCCTTCAGG
>CAYWKZ010000142.1:0-7647 GCA_964459115.1 uncultured Leptolinea sp.
GGGACAGTCCCCTCCCCACGCTCATGGCAGATACACATAAAAACCCAGAATATCCGCCGGGAGCTGCGGCGTGACGGTAGCTTTCCGTCCTCTGCGGACACGGTTATGCGATTCCTGCAGCGCGGCTGCGCGTTCATCGGCGATGTCATTCAGTTTGGGCTGCAGTGCCTCAACTCCGTCCACGACTATGTTCAAAGATCTTTCGATCTGCTCCGGAAGAACATTTCCGGATGGGATCACCGTGAGGAGCTTTTCCGCGGCAGCTTCATCCAGCCAGGTCTCCTTTTCCGGACGGCCTTCAAATGCCATCGGTACACATTCTTCCGCCAGCATCGGCTTTCCTGATCGGGTATCCACGATATGATAACGGAAGCGCAGTAAAAGCAGGGTGGTTCTTATGGTGACAGCATCCGTCTTCACCACTCCGCAGCGGCGGGCATATCGGGCATAGGGATCATCCCGGTTCTGTTCGTCCAATGAGGTTTCCAATACGTAATTGGCAAGCGACTCCACAAAGGGATGTGTCCGGGTGAGCAGGCGCTGCCCCTGCTGAAGCGGCAGTTCAAAACGGAAGCTCATTTTATCTTTCAGGTTTCCCTGTCCCATGGCATAGTCCAGACTGTCCTTCAACCGACTCGGGATCTGAGAAAGATCCACATCCAGCGTGTTCGGTCCGGGTTTCTGAATTCGGGCATTGTTGAGCGTCAGCGCGTTTTCACAGAATTCCGGCAGCTCCACGCCTGAACCGATGGCATTCCGCACCTCTGAAAGCTCCGCTGCGACTTCCTCCGGATGGATGGTTTCTTGTGCAAAGATGGTACGGGAGCGTTTTTCTCTTGCGGTCGCATTATCCCATTCACGCAGCATGGCTGTCTTTTCCGCCGGTTCCAGTCCGGGCAGAAAGTCCTGCCGGGCGGTATCGACATTCCCTTTGTTCAGCAGCAGACCTTCCAGAATGGCATCCACTACCTGCTCGGCATTGCCCGGGATCGGCACGGAAACGCCCAGCGAATTGCGGATCTGCTTGTGTTTCCGCAAAAGGACATTGAGAATAATGCCATCGATCTGATTGTCTTTCCCGAAATAGGTCAGTACGCGGATCGTTCCGGAGGGTTGTCCGTACCGGTCCACCCGGCCTTCCCGTTGTTCGTGACGGGTCGGGTTCCAGGAAAGGTCATAGTGTATGACCGCATTAAAGAGTTCCTGAAGGTTGATCCCTTCGGATAGACAGTCCGTAGCAACCAATACGCGTTTCGGATATTCCCGCAGGCTTTCCACCCGTTCCACGCGCTCAGCCGGCGGCAGCGTACCGGTGACATAGATCACTTTAACGTCCTTCGGCAGGGCTTCTTCCAATGCCGTGGCGACATATTCAGCAGTCGGAATAAAACGGCAGAAGAGGATCGGGTTATACCCCTCATTGAGCAGTTTTTTGACCTGAGGGATGATGGTCTGCAGCTTCTGATCCTTTTTCCCGTAAAGCTCATCCGCTTCCCTTGCCATCATGCGGAGTTTGCTTTCCAAAAGCGTGTTTTCCTCTTCGAACTCAGCGCCGAGCGGGGTATCCATGGTTTCGAGCATATCCCCGTCTGAATAATCCAGGATCGTCTGATGTCCGATCCGGTCAAGTTCCTCTTCCTTTTCAAGATCGGCGGTCAGCGCCCGGTTACGCAGGGTTTCCGCTGCTGCGGCCGGACTGGATGCGATCGAGCGCAGCAGGGCAAGCGCGGACCACCAGCGGACCCGCTGCCGAAAGGTTCCTTCACCGCTGTCTTTCACGATCTCGCGGACGTAATCAATTACCTTGCGAAAAAGTGCCGCATATTCCCTGCTCAGGGCGTAACTGAGTTCATTTTCCTCCCGCTGCGGGAAGGGTGTTTCTTCCTTCATATAGCTGCGGATATCCGCGCGGCGGCGCTGAACCAGATAGGCGGAAAGTTTGCGCCGCATCTCCTGGCTTTCGGTCTTTGTCAGATCTTCCGGCAGCTCCTCGAATTCCGGGTTGAGAATAGAAATCAGAGAACGAAAAGCATCTTCCTTGCCGGAATGCGGTGTCGCTGTAACGAGGATCATATGTCGGTCAGGGTCTTTCGCAAGAGCCTGCACGAGCGCATGACGCTGCTGCGCAGCCTTTCCCTGCGAGGATGCACAGGTATGTGCTTCATCAACAATGACGCATTCCGCACAGGTGCGGATGAATTCATCTCGGCGACGGTCACCTTTAATATAGTCGAGAGAAACGATCACAAAAGGATATGCTTCAAAAACAGATTTACCGGGGCTGATGTTTCTTTCCAGTTTAGCGATCGTTGAAGACAAAACCAATTCCGCTTCAATGTGGAATTTGTCCCGCAGTTCAGCCTGCCATTGTTCCGCCAGAGGAGGCGGGCAGAGCACCGCAAGACGGCTGATCTCCCCACGGTCCAGCAATTCACGGACGATCAACCCGGATTCAATCGTTTTCCCGATACCGACATCATCCGCGATCAGGATCCGTACCGTATCTTTTCGCAATCCGAGCAGCAGCGGTACCAGCTGATAGGGTCTCGGTTCAAAGGAAAGGTGCGCCGCTGAGCGGAATGGTCCGGCACTGGACCGGAACCCGAGACGGATCGCTTCCCGCAGTAATCCTGCGCTTGAGTTATCACCCGGTTTGGTGATGTCAGGCAGCGCGAAAGATGCGGATTCGACCGATTCCAGCGGGATATAAACCATGGTATTCTCTTCCTCTGAACCGCCGATCGGCCGGAGAGACAGCCATTTTTCATTGGAATCCGGAAGGACGATCCATTCCCGTCCGCGGACCTTTACCAGGCTTCCGACTGTAAACTTTTCATCCTGCATAAGTCTCTCCTTTAATCAGATCCTTCCAAATACCGAAGGATAAGCGGTAATGATCTTTTCCCAGTCGCTGTCATAGCGGAAGACAATCACCAGAAAACCGGCATCTTCCAGCTCTTCCCGCAGATCTTCATCTTTTGCCTGTTGCTGAGGAATATCATGCTGCGGGCCGTCGACATAAATAACAGCATTTTTCCTTGAATAGAAAAAGTCTGTGCGTGTCATCGGATCCGAAATCAGGTGCTGGCCTTCTTCCGGAAGCGGAAGGTCGTGTTCATCAATGAATTTCAGCCATTTTCTTTCCAGATCACTTTCGCAGTCCTCAAGGAGTTTTTTGAAATGGTCATCCCGCGGTTCCGAAACGGATGAGGTTCTGGTTTCCGCGTATGCGTAACTGAGCAGGATATCCCGGATCCCGAAGCGGTTGAGCTTCAGATGGTCGTGTTGGTTGGAATAGCTCATCAGGCAGTCATAACAGGCTGCTTCACAGTGTTCGGTTGAATGCTCTGCATGGCCTCTGTCCTCACCGGTTTCCGGGTTAAAATGGCAGATCTCAAGAGCGGTTTTCGCAACCTTTGCAAACGCGTCTTTCTCTTCGACAAGCCGGCGAAGAACACCGGCACCGCCTTCCGCGGATTCATAGAAGAGGATCTGGTAAGCTCCATCTCCGGCCGGGAGAAGCTCTGAAGCCAGTTCGCTGTCCTCCAACTGATATTCCGTTTGAATTGCCCTGCGAAGCGCGGCTGAAAGGGAAATCATCTGCTCTTCCGAGAGCGGTTCATTGGGTTTAAACAGCAGGCTGTTCTTGTGATCTTCAACAAATGGAACAACTCTTTCGATCCGGTTGCTGTAGGGCTCTTCCTGATCGTTGTCATCAGTGTTATTGTCACGGTTCCGATTAGCCCAGTAACCGCGTTCCATGTCCAGATCGAACCCGACGCCTTCCTCTTCCCGGCTGCGCCAGCCGAGATTGATCCGCCATAGAGCGGCATTTTGTCCATAGGTCAGATCAGCTGAATGATCCTCACTTTCGGGATTGATTTCCGCGAAGACGGTCATCGGATTGCCGTATTTGTCTTTATCCCAGTGATAGCCGGTCTTGAGGTTATAACTCAGCCGCATCCGTTCTTCCTCATCGGAAGTAATATGATCTTTGCGTCTTGTCACTACAGAAGTCATCCGGAACAAGCCATGGAAGGTCTCCGGCAGCGGTGAGCCGCAATTCTCACAGGTGTCGATTGGGGCAGATGGATCCACTTCATGAATGTAACCGCATCTCGGACAAATTTTGCAATCAATTAAAGCGCTTCCGCCATCTGTATCGGAATAAGGCAGGTTCACACGGGAGATTTGGTAACGGTTGCCTTCGTGATAAATATATGCCTGCGGACCGAATTCCGAAACGGCCAGGAAGCGCGGACGCTGCAGGTAGGTTCCCTCATCTTTGGTTCCCGGAATATAAGCGGAAACCGGCAGACGCGGGAAGCTGTATCCGGGAAGAAAGCCTTCACTGGCGAAATAGCGGTAGGGGTAAAAATCTGAATTCACACCTTCCGAGCTTTCCAGGGTTATCATTTGATGATATGCCTGATTACTGAGTGTTTCTGCGATATCCCGGACAGGTCTATCCCGGCTGACGTCCATGGAGATTCGATCCTGACGCTCTTTCTGATCCCGTGCGCTTTTATAAAGCATCCGCCAACGCTGGCAGGCTTGTTCAAAGTTCTTTTCCACCTGACCGCAGACATTTTCAAGCCAGGATTCACTCCACCAGGGCGCTTCATCAAGGATACTTTGCATTTCTTTCAGAATGTGGTTCGCCATGGAGATCGTCTGGTTGCGGAATGCCTGATTCTGCAGGGCATTCGTGATGTTTTCCATCAGCGGCAGTTTATCTGTGTCGAGATGGTAGATCACATCGGGCATTTTTGTCCCCAGGTCAACTCCGGCGTTATACAGCCACAATGCCTGAACATGGCTGCGCAGCATATCTTCATTGGACATATCGATCCGGGGCGGGGAGACATGCCCGGAAACCATAGCCTGTTGGCGTTTAAAATAATACTGGTCATGCGGGCTGCCAATGGTGCAGTAGGTAAAAACCAGCGCCGGTTGTCCGCTTCTGCCCGCGCGTCCGGAACGCTGAGCGTAATTTGCCGGTGTTGGCGGGACATTCCGCATGTTGACCGCATTGAGCTGTGAAATATCAACACCAACTTCCATTGTCGGGGAACAGAAGAGCAGCGGCAGCTCTCCGGAGCGGAAATCGGCTTCCCGTTTCTGTCGTTCATCCGGTGAGACCTGTGCGGTATGTTCATGCGCGCGAAGCTTCAAGAGTTTATGCAGATCCGTTTGTTGATAAAAATCAACGAAAAACTTATTCGTATGTCCACTTTCGCCCCGAATGTTTTTTCTGCGCAGCGGATCGCTGAAGGCTTCCGAACCGTCAGCCGCCAGCCAAATCAGAGAACTTGCTTTGATCCGGTATCCGGGATCGTCATCATTCCCAACTCTTTCAGCCAATCCGAGCTTTGCGATTACATTGAAAATATCCTGAATAACTTCTTCCCGGTCGTCCATGGTAATATCCAGCACCTTGTTCAGATAGTTGGCGTAATTACTGCGGGGACCGATATATTTATTTCCTTCCTGGGATCTTTGACTTTCCGGCTTCCGATGAGGGAAAAACATGCAGGATAATCTGGCTGTTTTCGCATCATCCTCCAATGCCCACGGGTAGATCAATTTTTGATCACTCTTCAATCGGATCCTGTCAAATCCGTTTCGGGTCAAACAATCGGCGTTGATTGCCAGTTCTCGTCTCATGAAATCCAGCAGAACCTTCAACAGTTCTTCCCTTATTTCCGGACTGGCAACGGCAAGGGCAATATGACGATTCTGCCAGGTTTCCTCATCCGCGGCAATCTCTTTCAGATCCAGATATTCGACACGCAGCAAGCCGCATTGTTCAAGATTCGGAGAAGTCAGGCGCCAGCCCCGGCGCAAATCCGTATAGATTCGATAACGCAGCACTGATTTCAGTGTACTGATCGTTTCGTTTTTCGAAGAGAACTTTTCATCCGGACTTTTCGCAAATTGGGCAAATTCCATATCCAGAGCTTTATAGACTTCTTCTGCAATTTTTTCATCCCGAAGGCCTTCGGGAAATTCTCTTATCGCGTTGAAAATCGCAATCCGCAGGACGACTGTATCCATGAAATCATTGAAATGTCCTGCCTGGAGACTGGCATCCTGCCGGTTATCCGTGAAGCTGAGCAGCTTCTGAGCGCTGGAGTCCAGGTCCGGATCATCTTTCAGCTGCGTCAAAAGGGAGTAAGACAGCAAGGTCGTATCCGTTGATCTGCCGCCGGCACTGAGCGTAGCAAGCGCAGGGTAATTCGTTCGCGGACGTGAATAAACTGTTCCGCAGTGAGGGCAGAAGTGGAAAAGTGACGGGAAGTACGCCGCATGAATACCGTTTCCACCCACTTCTCCGGCCGGTGATATGTCGATGATTCGCGGTACGTAGTCTCGGTAACTTCGTTTTATTCTCCCATCCCCGTCAACCCAGTCATCCGGTATTCGTCTTACAATTTCATCATAATCTTCCGGCCATGGGTCTGATTCATTGTAGTAGATGAACCCGTCCGGACCATCGCCAAGTGCTTTGGGAATGTAATAGTTTTCTCTGCCTTTTTCCGGATCTTTTTTTACGGTATAAAAAGGCTGTCCGCATTCTCGGCAGAATGCCATCGGGAACAAAACTTTCTGCTGATTGCTGTTCGGAACGTAATGCTGTCCGTTTGTAGTGATATAACGTTCCGCTTCACTTTCCAGCGAGGCATAAACAGTATCACCTCTGGAAATAAACTGATGGAGCCGGAAAACGAAGGCTTTGATCCCGGTAGCCGGATTTTCAACGTTATAACCTGCGATCAGCATCCGCTGCAGCGCTTCTTCACAGGTATTTTCAGGAATGTCCGTGATCTGAGCCAGATCCTTGGCGATCCCGTTTTTCCCGCTCAACGGCCTGGCATAAGCGCGAACATAAGTGCCGGATGTTTTATCTTTTGTAATTCCAATGGTATCTTCTATCCATGCAGCAAGAGGATTTGTGATGAAATCTTCAAAAGAGGTTGGTGTGTCTTGACTGAGAACAGCCTGTCTGAGCGCTGAAAGACCTTCCGATGTTTCAAAATTGAAGGACTCTGTAACCCGGCGCAATGTCTCACCGATGATATTTTCCTGTTTGAATTCGGTCCCAAATATGGTGTTGGCAACTTCAACGATCTGGCGCTTCTGGTCGATGATCGTTCCGTCGCTGGACATGGTGGCGGAGGTGCCGATGCATTGCAGATTGCGGGCGTTGAGAATCTCTCGTGCACGGCGGACTAACATGCCGATATCTGCACCCTGACGGCCGCGGTAGGTGTGCAGTTCATCCAGTACCAGGAATTTGAGTCCCTGAGCTGCCTTCAGGATCTTCTTATCATTTTTTGTCCGGGTTAGGAGCAGTTCAAGCATAACATAGTTCGTCAGTATAATATCCGGAGGGTTTTTACTGATCTCATTTCGCTCTTCAGGACTTTCCTGGCCGGTATAGCGGCGATAAGTAACAACTTCTTTGCCGCCCAGCCCGTATTTCAGGAATTTATCCAATTCACCCAGCTGACTGTTGGCAAGAGCGTTCATTGGGTAAACGATGATGGCTTTGATACTGCCTTTTTGTTCAGGGTGTTTGAGAATGTAGTCTACGATTGGGATGATATAGGAGAGGCTTTTACCGGATCCGGTACCGGTTGTCAG
>CAYWKZ010000143.1:0-7508 GCA_964459115.1 uncultured Leptolinea sp.
CATTTGTCCTTGGAATCATTCTGATCGGCTGCCTGATCCAGGCAGCCGGTTGGATGAAAGGAGACCGGCTGGTTTTTCCGGACGTTCCCGAGATCCTGAGGGCGTTTTTTCGTTTGCTCGGCACGCCAAAAACATGGCTGTTGATTTGGACGACCTTGCGTCATCTGCTTTCCGCCATGGCAGCCGCCTCCGTAATCGGCCTCCTCATCGGACTTGCGGAAGGATACAGTGACTTCATTCGTGAGCTTTTCCGCCCCCTGATGGTGATGCTTCGTTCCATCCCGATGGTCGTTCTGGTCGTCATCATCATGGTGCTCACCCGATATGAACGGGTGCCGCTGATCGCCACCTCACTGCTCCTGATCCCGCTCATCAGCGAGGCTGTCAGTGAGGGATGTCGGCACATCGACCGGGAACTGATCGATGTTTATCGGCTCAACAGCGCCTTTAGCCTGCAGGTACTGTGGAACGTTCATCTGCCGCTGATGGCAGGCTACCTGAAGCAGGCCTATATCAGCGCGGTGGGAATGGGACTGAAGATGGTCGTTTCCACCGAGTACCTGGT
Source organism: uncultured Leptolinea sp. (assembly GCA_964459115.1). Lineage (GTDB taxonomy): Bacteria > Chloroflexota > Anaerolineae > Anaerolineales > Anaerolineaceae > Flexilinea. The sequence goes on from CAYWKZ010000143.1 coordinate 566, forward strand.
GCAGACAAAAAATTCTCTCGGTAAAGCCATCAATACCAGCATCTATTTCAACGAGTACGAAGAGATCTATGCCTATGCGCTGATCATGATCTTGTTGGTGGTGTTGATTTCAGAGCTGCCGCTGCTGATGATAAAAGGTGAACATCGCTGATGCGAGTAAGACGTAAAAGTAAAAGATAAAAACGAAAAAATGTAAAAAACGGTATGAAAAGCCATACCGTTTTCTATTCAAAACTCATGTAAAATTTTTACTGACGAGGCGGCTGTCCACCACCCGGATTTCCACCGAAAGACGGAGGATACGGGCCGAAATGAGGAGCCGGTTCCCACGGCTGCGGTCCCCACGGCTGCGGACCGGGATGATGCGGGTACGGAGCCGGAGCAGAAGGACCGGAATACGGGGTGATGCAGATCGCCTTCATCTCGACGTCCTTTGCGGGCATGGCAAAACTGTTATAGGAATAACCGAAATCGGCAACGCCGTCATTGTTCCAGTCCCAGCCATAGAAAATCAAACCGTTCATGTAGGTGACCGGATCGAACTTCACGATCACGGTTTCTCCGGCCTTGTAGGCCTGTTCATCTGTCGGAACAGAAGCCAGGCAGTCATTGCCGAGATAGGTCACCTTATAACCGGCGGCCTCTTGTGCCGAAGCAACGGAAGCAACTGCCAACAGGCAGATACACAGAATTGCAAAAATAAGTCGTTTCATGTTCCACTCCTTTCCCTGTATTATACAATAACTGTCACCGAGACGCAAATCATTTATTAGTGCATTTTGCCCTGACAAAAAAAGGACGAAAAGCACATAAATTAATACACAAAGGGCATGGTACTTGCACTATCGATCCTGTTTTATGCTCTCCTCAATGGTCAGATTTCCGGCAGCCTGTCCGTACTTGTCAACCAGATTGCGGCTCTGTGCGGCATGGGTCAGGCAGCCTGCCCCACCGATACAACCACCGACACAGGCCATCCCTTCGATGAAATTCGCATCCAGCCGTCCGTGACTCTTCCGCACGAGCGCCAGTTTGCACTCTTCCATGCCGTCACAGCTGACCGCTTTCAATTCGAAATCCTTGATTCCCTGTTCCTTCAGCGATTCTTCCACTGCGCTGGCCAGACCGCCGCAGCGGGCAAAGATCCGTCCATAGTAAGAAGAGACGTCATCCGGTTTGCTCTCTTCCAAATCAGTGATTTCGATTTCCCGCCCGTCAAACAATGCCTGCAGCTCCTCAAAGGTCAGGGAACTGTCCACATAAGGCCTCACCGTTTCCAACTGAATTTCTTCTTTCTTTGCGGTACAGGGACCGAAAAACACAACCTTGCTCCCGGGGTACTGTTCCTTCACGAATTTGGCGATCGTAGCCATGGGAGAAAGGCTTGAGGAAATGTTCGGTGCCAGATCCGGATAATTGTTGCGGACAAGACGCACAAAAGCCGGACAGCAGGAACTGATAAGGAATCCTTTTTCCACCAGTTCGCGGGTTTCCTCCTGCGCAACCATGTCCGCGCCATGAGCCGCTTCCACGATCATGTCAAAGCCCAGCTTCCGCAGACCGGCATAGACCTGGCCCAGCTTGGCATAAGTGAACTGACTGGCGATCGCCGGCGCTACCACCGCAACAAGCTTCCGTTCCCGGCCGGATTCACGGTCCTTCATCAGCTGCAGTACCTCAAGAACATTGGAACGGTCTACGATCGCCCCAAAAGGACATTGGTAGGCACATGCCCCGCAGCCGGTGCATTTGTCGTAATCGATCTTAACATAGCCTTCCTTCGCAGAAGAAACCGCATTCACCTTACAGGCGTTTTGGCAGGGACGTTTGCGATTGACGATCGCTGAAAACGGACATACCTGTGCACATTGTCCACAATTCACACACATGGTCCGGTCAATGTAGGCGCCCCGTCCGTGCTGGAAGGAGATCGCCTTACGTTTACAGACATCCACACAGTGATGGGAAAGACAGCCGCGGCAGGATTCGGAAACATAATAGCCGTCTGAAGGACATTCGTCACAGGCGATCTCGAGCGCGGTGATAGTTCGCCTGGAACTGTTGTTGCGGTTGGCCGCGATCTTGACACGCTCACTCACAATCGCCCGCTCCTTATAAACGCAGCAGCGCATGGTCGGTTTTTTCCCGGGGATGATGATCTGGGGAATATCCAGGATCCCTTCCAAAAGTTCATCATTCCAGGCTTTACGCACAATTTCCCGCAGAATTTTATATTTCAATTCCTGTACACTGGTATCAAAAACACGCATAACTGCATCTCCGTCCTTCAAAAACGATTTTGGCAAGATTTTTATTCATTATAACTCAGGATAAACAAGCTATAAATACCAAACACGGTCCTAAATATGGACTTAAAAAATCACCGCCAACCAGATTCCTAAAACCTAAAACCTAACACCTGAAACCTTTTCCATTTACTCCTTACTCTTTATTCCTTACTCTTTATTTTTTGTCACCTTCTCCATTGACAAATACCAGCCTTTTCAATATACTTTTATCGGTTAGAAACAAATTCCAAAGTTCGCCGGGGACGGAACAGAAACCGGAACCGGGCATTGCCGCCCGCTTTTGATGCACTGCGCTCCCCGACGTGGGAGTGTTTTTTTACAAAGAAAGGAGAACCGGTTGCAAATACAGTTCACCAACGCCAATGTTTATCATGACGGAGAGATCCGGAATGAGAACGCCGCAGTTACCGGCAAAATTTTACGTTTTGGGACAGCTGTTTTTGATTCCGACCCAACAACGATACCCGGTGACGGTCTCACTATTTTTCCCGGCTTTGCTGATGTGCATGTTCACTTTCGCGAGCCGGGTTTTTCTTATAAAGAAACGATTGCCTCCGGGACACGCGCAGCAGCCCATGGCGGATATACCGCGGTCTGCACCATGCCCAACCTGAAACCCGCACCGGACACGATCGAGAACCTCATGGTCCAATATGATGCCATCGAGAATACTGCTGTGATCCCGGTCTATCCTTACGGAACCATCACAAAAGAAGAAAAGGGCGAAACGCTCTCCGACATGGAAGCGCTCGCACCTATGGTGATCGCCTTTTCCGACGACGGGCACGGGGTTCAGCGGGACGAAATGATGAAGGCAGCCATGCGCAAAGCCAAAGCGCTCGGCAAGATCATCGCGGCCCACTGTGAGGACAACAGCCTGCTTCACGGCGGCTATATCCATGACGGCGCTTACGCAGCCGCTCACGGTCACAAGGGGATCTGCTCCGAATCCGAATGGGGACAGATCGCCCGGGACCTGGAGCTGGTCCGTGAAACCGGCTGCGCCTACCATGTCTGCCACATTTCCACAAAAGAAAGTGTCGCGCTCATCCGCCGTGCAAAAGCGGAAGGTCTGGACGTGAGCTGCGAGACCGGACCGCATTACCTGCTGCTCGATGATTCCCGGCTGCAGGAAGACGGACGCTTCAAGATGAACCCGCCCATCCGGTCCGAAGAAGACCGCCGGGCTCTGCTCGATGGACTGCGCGACGGCACCATCGACATGATCGCCACCGACCACGCCCCGCACTCGGCTGAAGAAAAAAGCCGGGGGCTCAAAGGCAGCCTGATGGGCATTGTCGGCCTTGAAACCGCCTTTCCGCTGCTTTACACGCATCTGGTCCTGAAAGGAGAACTGACGCTCAAACAGCTCATCGACCTGATGAGCGCCAATCCCCGCAGACGCTTCGGCCTGCCGGCGACGCTGTCTGAAGGAAAGAGCGCGGACTTCACCGTTTTTGACCTGAACAAGACTTATGCCATTGATCCCGAAACTTTCTTTTCCAAAGGCCGCTCCACGCCTTTCGCCGGCTGGCAGGTGCAGGGAAAATGCGTGATGACCGTCGCGAACGGAGAGATAGCATATAAGGAATGAGGTGTTAGGTTTTAGGTTTTAGGTTTTAGGTGTTAGAAAATAGGGTTACCCGGCAACCAATAACCAGCAACCAGCAACCAATAACCAGAAACCAATAACCAGTAACCAGTAACCAGCAACCAGTAACCAGCAACCAATTATGGAACAACAAATCTTTACCATCATCGAAAACAAACCACTGACCGAGTCGGTCTATCGGCTGCGGCTGGGCGGGAACACCTCCGCCATCACTGCGCCCGGTCAGTTCGTGAACATCAAACTGGAAGGGAAATTCCTGCGCCGGCCAATTTCCGTCTGCGACCGCTCCGGCAGCATGCTGACGCTCATTTACAAGACCGTCGGCAAGGGCACGGAACAGCTGAGCCGGATGACAAAAGGCGAACAGCTCGATGTGCTGACCGGGCTCGGCAACGGCTATGACCTTGAACCTTCCGGTGAACATCCTCTGTTGATCGGCGGCGGTGTCGGCATCCCGCCTCTCTTTGGGCTGGCGGATGAGCTGCTGCAGAAGGGCTGCAAAGTCACGGCCATCCTGGGCTTCAACACCGCACGCGAGATCTTTTATGCCGATGAATTCCGCATGCTTGGCGCCGAGACCTTCATCACCACCGTGGACGGCTCGGCGGGCATCAAGGGCTTCGTCACTGACGCCATGAAAGGTCTGTATTATTCCTACTTTTATGCCTGCGGACCGGAACCGATGCTGAAGGCTGTGCACAAAACATCCGTAACAAGCGGACAAATGAGTTTTGAAAAACGGATGGGCTGCGGGTTCGGCGCCTGCATGGGCTGCTCCTGCCGCACCGTCACGGGATACAAACGTATCTGCAAAGAAGGGCCTGTCCTTCGAAAGGAGGAGATCTGTTGGGAAAACTGGGCGTGAACCTGTGCGGCATTGAAATCGACAACCCGATCATCCCCGCTTCCGGGACCTTCGGCTACGGCTATGAATTTGCCGAACTTTATGACATCAACATCCTCGGCACCTTCTCCTGTAAGGGAACCACCCTGCATCCCCGCTTCGGCAATGAAACGCCCCGCATCGCGGAAGCCCCTGCCGGCATGATCAATTCCGTCGGACTGCAGAACCCCGGGCTCGAGGCCGTCATCGCCGAAGAGCTGCCAAAACTCAAAAAATGTTTTCACAAACCGATGATGGCCAACGTCAGCGGTTTTTCCATTGAGGAATATACCGCGGTCTGTGAAAAACTGGACCGTGAAGGTCAGGTCGGCTGGCTGGAGGTCAACATCAGCTGCCCGAACGTCCACGGCGGCGGCATGAGCTTCGGCACCGATCCGGAAATGGCAGCGGCGGTGACCCGGGCGGTCAAAGCCGTGACCACCAAGCCGGTCATCATGAAGCTCTCCCCCAATGTCACCGACATCACCGCCATCGCCCGGGCTTGTGAGGACGCGGGAGCGGACGGACTTAGCCTCATCAACACCTTGATGGCTATGCGCATCGACATCAGGACGGGGAAGCCGATCCTGGCCAACGTCACCGGCGGTCTCTCCGGCCCGGCCATCTTCCCGATCGCCCTGCGCATGGTCTGGCAGGTGTCCCACGCCGTCTCCATCCCCGTGATCGGCATGGGCGGCATCTCTTCGGCTGAAGACGTGATCGAAATGATGATGGCGGGTGCTGCCGCGGTCGAGATCGGTGCCGCAAACCTGGCCGACCCCTTCATCTGTAAAAAGATCATCGAAGAGCTACCCGCGGTCATGGACAGGCTGGATATAGGTTTTAGGATTTAGGATGTAGGATATAGGATGTAGGAATAAAATCAAACATTCTTTTCTCCTTACTCCTTACTCCTTACTCTTTACAAATTGGAGGAAAAAATGGGAAAAGACGTAATTATTGCCTGTGACTTCGCGACAGCTGAAAAGACTTTCGCGTTTCTGGACAAATTCACCGAAGAAAAACCCTTCGTGAAGATCGGCATGGAACTGTTTTATGCGGAAGGCCCCCAGATCGTCCGTGAGATCAAAGCCCGCGGGCATAAGATCTTTCTGGACCTGAAGCTCCATGACATTCCCAACACGGTCGGCAAAGCCATGGCTGTGCTCTCCCGGCTGGATGTGGACATCTGCAACCTGCACGCGGCCGGCGGGATCGAGATGATGAAAGCCGCAGTCCAGGGGCTCACCCGCCCCGATGGCAGCCGTCCGCTGCTGATCGCCGTCACCCAGCTCACGTCCATCAACCAGGAAAAAATGGAAAAGGAGCTGCTGATCGAAAAACCGCTGGGCGAGGTCGTGGACCATTATGCTCTCAACGCCCGGCAAGCCGGGTTGGACGGCGTGGTCTGCTCTCCGCTGGAAGCCAGCCGCGTCCACAAAGTCTGTGGTGACAATTTCCTGACGGTCACCCCCGGCATCCGCTTTGCTGAAGGAGCCTCCGGCGACCAGCAGCGCGTCACCACACCTGCCCGTGCCCGTGAGATCGGCTCCGACTACATCGTTGTCGGACGACCCATCACCGGCGCGGAAGACCCGGTCGCCGCCTACCGGAAATGCGTTGCCGACTTCGTAAAATAAGAAATAAGAAATAGGAAATTTGTCATTTTACATAAGGAGAGAATGATCATGGAAGAACGAATCGCAAAAGACCTGCTGTCCATCGGCGCCGTGTTCCTGAGACCGGAAGAGCCCTTCACCTGGGCCAGCGGCATCAAAAGCCCCATCTACTGTGACAACCGCCTGACCCTGACCGCCCCCGCTGTCCGGGATGATGTGGAAAACGGGCTTGCCGAACTCATCCGCACATACTACCCGGACACCGAAGTCCTGATGGGCACCTCTACCGCCGGCATCGCCCATGCCGCCATCACCGGGCATCTGCTGAAGCTGCCCATGGGTTATGTGCGCTCCGGCAGCAAGGATCACGGCCGTCAGAACCAGATCGAGGGCAAACTCGAGCCCGGTCAAAAGGTGGTGGTCGTGGAAGACCTGATCTCCACCGGCGGCAGCGTGCTGGAGGTCGTCAATGTCCTGCGCGAAGCCGGCGCGGATGTGCTGGGCATCGTCAGCATCTTCA
>CAYWKZ010000144.1:0-7402 GCA_964459115.1 uncultured Leptolinea sp.
TCCTGGAATGATGGGACGATTGCGGATAAGACGGTAACACTGAGCGGGTGGGGCACTCTGAAATTGGAGGTATATCAGATCCCGGATGTAGGAGCTTATCCGAGTTTGAATTACAAAGCCGGAGAGTGGGGTGTTACGCCGAGCACGGAAACGGCGATCACCGCAGACACCACGTACACCTATACCTACGCCCAGAAGAATGCCATCTCCAGTACGGTGACATTTAAAGTAGTCAACGGCGGCTGGAGCGACGGGACATCTGCCGACAAGACGGTGACGTTGAACGGTTATGAGGGAGATACGCTGAAACTGACCGCCGGAGATATCCCGGGTGCAGGCAGCAATCCGGCTGCAAATTATAAATCCGGCAGCTGGGATAACACTCCGAATACGGATAATGCGATATTGGGAAATACCACCTATACCTATACCTATGCAGCGAAAAATGTGATTTCCCGCACAGTGACGTTCAAGGTGGCCAACGGTTCCTGGAATGACGGAACGACCGCGGACAAGACGGTAACGCTGAACGGTTATGAAGGCGATACCCTGACGCTGGCGGCAGGTGATATTCCGGCAGCAGGCGGCATGCCGAATGAGACCTATACGGTAGGCAGCTGGGATACAGAGCCCGACACGACCACCGCGATCACAGCAAATAAAACCTTCACCTATACCTATGCCGTGGATGAAAACGATCACAGGGTGAAATTGATCGTTTCCTCCGAACGCGCCCGTGCCGGTGAAGAAGTTACCGTTGGCGTGAGCATCGAAAACAATCCGGGTGTTCGTGCGATTAATTTCATCGTTTCTTATGATGAAACCAAACTCTCCTATTCAGGTTATCTCGATTCCGGTCTGGAAGGGTGGATAAGAGAAGGTGCCGGTTTAGGATTATTATGGCAGGGGAATAGTGATACAGAGTTCGTCGGAGAGATTGTACAATTACAGTTTTCCGTGAAAGAAGGTGCTGATGAAGGGGATGCGATCGTTACCGTAACTGATCCTGATATTACAGATGGTCAGGAAAACGATTTCACCTGTGTAATTCAAAATGGAAAGATTACGATTTACAGCTATTTGCCCGGAGATTTAAATGGAGATGGAAAAGTCACTGTAAAAGATCTTGTACGTCTGCAGCGATACATCCTGAACAGGTCTGTTGAAATTTTTGGCAATCCCGATACAAATGGAGATGAAAAAATATCAGTAAAAGATCTTGTTCGTTTGCAGCGATATATTCTAGATCGATCTGTTGAGATTCATTAATTAGGCTGAGGGGGGAGAAAAATGAGAAAAAGAAATTTTGACCTGCTATTGATCGTATTTGTGCTGATGTTTTTTGTATCCAATACAGAAATGGTTAGGGCACAAGATGTTTCATCCATGTCAATTTCCGAGATTGATGCTTTGCTAAGTCAAGAGATTAATCTTGATGTCAGTTTTTCGGGTAATCCGGGCGTTTCAGGCATTGAGTTTTGGATAAATTATGATAAGGATGTTCTTACGTATACCGGTTTCTCCGATGGTAATATTACCGGTTGGAGTGATGACAAAGATAGTGAAAGCTTTACACAGGGAAAAGTTCATCTGATGTGGTGGAGCAATAATACAATAAACAGCTCCAATGGGGTAATCCTTTCAATGAACTTTACAGTTTCCGATAATGCTTCCGGTGGAAGAACGGAAATAACCGTTTCAGATCCCGAATTTACCGGTATAACTGATGAGGATGAAGTCAATTTTGCTGTAAATAATGGCAGCGTGACGGTAAAATCTGTCATTGCTTCGGCATTCAGTATCGCTCCTGTCTATGACGGACAGCCTCACGGCATCAATGTAACCGTGTCTGAACCGGCTGATCCGGCATTATATACAATCGAATATAGCGGCGATGGCGAAACTTTCAGTAATGAGATGCCGACAGTCACAAATGTGAATGCCGATCCTCTGACCGTCTATTACAAAGTCATGGCAGATGGCTATGCCCCGGCGACGGGTTCCGCGACGGTGACGATAATTCCAAAAACGATCACTGCAATCAGCGGTTTGAAGGCTGAACCAAAAGAGTATGACGGAAATGCATCCGCGACATTGAGTGACAACATTAATCCTGTTTTTGAAGGCATTGTGGATGGTGATTTTTTGAGCTTGTCTACAGATTCTGCTGATTATTCTGCTGTTTTTACCGACAAAAATGCCGGTGATAATAAAGTGGTGACTTTCAGCGGTCTCGGCATTACCGGGGAGAGTGCGGGGAACTATGTATTGTCTGATGCTGCCAAAACTTTAACCGTAACCGGAACGATCACGAAAAAAGAGCTCAGAGTAGAAGGATTGGCGGTCGAGGAAAAAGTTTATGACGGGACGAAAACTGCGACAATAAATACATCCGGGGTTTCCTTCCCCGGTATGATAGAAGGTGAAGACCTGTCAATTAGCGGCACTGCTGAATTTGAAACTCCAGATGGCGGGGAAAATAAAACCGTGAAATACTTCGAGCTTACACTTGGCGGTGACGATGCAAAAAATTATGCTCTGGAACCATATGAAGTGATCACCACGAATGGGAAAGTTACCCCTCGTCCAATTACGATTACAGCAAAACCGCAAACAGTTCCATTGAATGGATATATTGATGAAGATGTATCTAATGTGGAAGTTATCAGCAGTTACAATCCGGCGATCGTATCAATTGATAATTTAAGTGGGGTTACTTTAACCGCAACCGATACCGCTGCGGCAACTACTTCCGGTTCGATCACACCTTCCGCTGCCGTGATTATCATTGATGCGGAAACAACTGCACAGAGCTATGCTATCACCTATGTTTCCGGCACATTGACCGTTACAAAAGCTGATCCGGAGGTTATTGCCCCGGTGGCTATCGAAGACCTGATATATTCCGGTACAGCGCAGGATCTTGTTACAGCAGGCAGTACCACCGGCGGAGAAATGCAGTACAGCCTTGATGGTTCAACCTGGAACACAGCGGTCCCGACGGGCACAAATGTGCAGGAATATACGGTTTATTACAAGGTTGCTGGCGGAGATAACTATAATGATGTGGCTGCACAGAGCATTTCTGTTTCCATTGGAAAAGCTCCGTTGACCGTCACCGCCAATCCGAAGACGATCACCTATGGTGACGCACCGGCAAATGACGGAGTGAGCTATGAAGGCTTTGTGAACAGCGAAAGTGAAAGTGTTCTGTCCGGTACACTTGCTTATACTTATGATTACAGCCAATATGGTAATGTGGGCAGTTATGCAATCACTCCTGCCGGGTTGACCTCAGATAATTATGAGATCGAATTCAAACCCGGCACGTTAACAGTTGAGCAAAAGGAAGCCGGACTGAACTGGAGCGATACCGCTCTGACTTTCAATGGATCCGAACAGAGCCCGACAGCCACTCTCACCGGAACGGTCAACGGAGATGCCGTTACCGTTACAGTCAGCGGCGGGCAGACCGATGCCGGTGCGGATTACGCTGCTACGGCCTCCGGACTGACCGGTGATAAAGCCGGTAATTACAAGCTGCCTGCAGAGACAACGCAATCTTTCAGCATCGCGAAAGCTGCTGCTCCGACACTGGCAGCTATCCCAAAGAATGAAATTTACAATGCTACTTCTCTGAGTATCTCCATTGTGAGCGCCGGAATGCCCGATAATGCCGGTGAGCTGGCATATTCTACAGACGGAGAAGCGAGCAAAACAGGCAGCGTTACGGTTTCCGGTTTTGCTGTGGATGAAAATGGCGTTGTGACCGCCACGCTCTCCGGTGGTGCCTTGAACGATACCATCACCCTGCCGGTGAAGATCAGTTCCACCAATTACGAAGATTCCACGGTGAACGTGGTCGTGACACTGGTGGACAAAACCGATGCGGGGGTAACCATCAGCGGGCATGCTTCCCTGACCAGAACCTACGGCGACGAAGCTTTCACACTGACCGCCGCTGTTACGGATGCCGGAAGCAATGGAGCCTGGCAATGGATCAGCAGCGATACATCTAAAGCTGAGGTTACATCCGGCAATGCGGAAAGTACAGTAATGATCAAGGCAGTAAGTGATACTGCTGTTACCATCAAAGCGGAATACAGCTCGGATACTACAAAGGGCGCAGCGGAGATAACACTGACCGTGAATCCGAAAGAAATCACCGTCAGCGGCATTACGGCTCAAAACAAAGTATATGACGGCACTAAAACTGCTGCTTTGGATCTGAGCGCTGCCACATTGACGGGTAAGGTCGGGAATGACGATTTGTCCGTGACCGTATCCGGCGCTTTTGAAAATAAAACCGCCGGTACCGGGAAGACAGTCAATCTCAGCGGCCTTGCCCTCAGCGGGACTGCCGCTGCGAACTACGTTCTGGCAGCAGAAGGTCAACAGACAACGACAACGGCTGATATCACGCAGAAAGAAATCACTGTGAGCGGTATTACGGCAACTGATCGGGATTATGAAGCCGGGAATACAAGCGTTTCTTTGACCGGCGGCACAGTAGCTGCTGAGGATATTATCAGCGGTGATACCGTCACCGTGGATCTAAGCGGTGCCACCGGAACTATTGAAACCGCGGATGCCGGAACCGGTAAGGCTGTTACCGTCAGCGGTGTGAAACTAGGCGGGGATGATGGTGCGAACTACAAGCTGACAGCGCAGCCCACCGAAGTCACGGTAACGATCAACAAGATCGAATGGACAAATACAACGGCTTACGGTTCTGCGAAATATGGATCTTCCGGCAGTATTGATCTGACCGAACTGATTGCTGCAAACGGTACTGTCGGGACAGTCATCGTCACGGATGCTGACGCGATTCTTGAGGGAACACCCTCAGTTTCCGGTGAAACATTGAATTACCAAATTAAGAGCGATTCAAACCTCATTGGAAAAACCGCTTCCATTCAGGTTCCGGTAAGCGGGGCCACGAATTACAGTGATTACGCAATTACGGTGAATGTCGAAGTTCGGGACAAAAACACACAGACGATCAGCGCTTCCGATATTACTCTTGCGTATGGTGAAACAAAGCTTATTGGCGCCTCCCTGACCGTAGGTGACGGTGCGCTGAGCTATGCCGTAAGCGCCGGCTCTGAATTTGCAGAGGTATCTGCCGATGGCAATGTTACCGGTTTACAGGTTGGTTCCGCTACAGTTACCATCACAGCTGCCGAAACTACTGATTATAAAGCGACAACCAAAGACGTAACTGTTACTGTCAACAAGGCTGATATCGCCGATTCCGATATCACGGTTCCGGCTGTCATATCCGGCCTGGTGTACAATGGAGAGCCGCAGGCTTTGATCACTGCCGGGAATGCTTCGTCCGTCGGTACCATGCAGTATGCACTTGGGACAAACGATGCGTCCGATGGTAGTTGGACGAATACAATTCCGATCGGAACCAATGCCGGTTCATATACTGTCTGGTATCGGGTCGAAGGTGATGCAAATCATAACGATACCACACCGAATTCTATAGAGGTAATGATTGCTGGGAAGGGTATAACCTTCAGCGCTGAGGGATATACCGGAATTCACGACGATGAAGTGCATGGCATTACTGTTGCTGTGACCGATCCGGCTGAGGGCGCTGTCATTTATTACGGAACGGCTGAAGGAAACTGTAATTTGACAGAATGTCCGAAATACGGCATTCCGGGCACCTATCCTGTCTGGTATCAGATCACTGCTGCAAATTATGAGACGGTCACCGGTTCTCAAACAGTTGTTATCCAACCGAAAACCTTTACCGTGACCTGGAGGAATTGGGACGGAACTGTACTGGAAACCGATTTGGAAGTCCCGGAAGAAACCATACCGTCCTATAACGGTGAGACTCCGGTGAAGTCGGAGAGCGAAGGGGAAACCTATTTCTTCAACGGCTGGGATCAGGAAGTAAAAGCGGTTACCGGTGATATCACCTACACGGCGGTTTTCGGAAATACTTCAAAAACCTTTACCGTGACCTGGATGAACTGGGACGGAAAAGTTCTGGAAACGGATGAAAATGTTCCGTACGGAACAACGCCCGTTTATGATGGTTCTGTTCCGGAAAAAGCATCTGCGGATGGATATACCTTCACCTTCAGCGGCTGGACGCCGGAAGTAAGCGTTGTCACCAAGGATACAGCTTACACGGCTGCGTTTGGAGCAAATGAAATCCTGTATCACGTGACCGTTACTTCAAACGGAAACGGAAATGCCGAAGCATCTGTGGAATCCGGCAGTAAAGACACGACAGTCACACTGAACGCGAAATCCAACGATGGTTATCAGTTCAAAGAATGGCAGGTGGTATCCGGCGGTGTGACACCGGCTGACAAAACAAAGGCGGAAACTACCTTTACCATCGGCTTGGAAAATGTTGAAATCCGTGCGGTCTTCGCGTCAGCATATATGGAGGTTCCGGTTGATCCTGATGACCATGAGACAGTCGGTGGAGACCACGCTTATGTGCTTGGGAGTAATCAGCCGATCAAATTCCGAATTTCACGTGTTGAAAGCAGCGGGAACGATACAGCCTATTCGCGTTTTGAGAAAGCTCTGAATAAACCCAATGGCGGCATCAAGCTGAAGTTCGGCGGAATCGAATATATTCCGGTATTGCATCGGGATTACGATTACGCGGAGGGCAGCGTGATCATCATACTCTATCCGGAATATCTGGAAACCTTGCCGAAAGGGGAATATACACTGGAGACCTATTTTGAAGAAGATTCCGGCAATGTGCTGCCGTATGAGGTCACACTTTCCGTGACCGAGCCGAAGGCAGTTAAATTCATCAATGTCAAATCTGATGGAAGCTATAATACGCCTTCCGACATCAAAGAGGATACGTATGATTTGACGATCCGGATTTTTCAGGATGACAAGGTCTTGTCAGAAGCAGCAAACATCAAACTGGAAATCTCAAAGGATACAAAAGAGTTTTCGCTGGAAACCGTTCAATTCAAGGTCGTAAATGAAGAAAGCGCGGATGGATCTGTCTATCAGATTGATGTCACCGGACTTCCGAAAGAGGTCTACGGGTATGACACGATATATGATGGTGATAAAGGAGCGGATATCGAGCAAATAACGAACAAATACATTCTGTCGATCAAAGAAGCCCGCTTTATGCCATCCGGTGAAATTGTCATCTATTTATTGTGGGATGACGGCGTGGATCATTCTCCGGAACCGGAATGGTTTGTGGCTCTGCCGGAGGATGAGATCGGCGCTTATGCGCTGAACGAGGACGGGACGAAGGAATATCTGTTGTTCCACACCTACGACATCTGTATGGCCTGGCTGGGCAGTGACGAACTCTGCCGGGGCTACGAGCGCTGCTTCCACAAGGAAAATGCCTACGTCAACCCGTTTGTGAAACCGTAAGGGAAATAAGAAA
>CAYWKZ010000145.1:0-7374 GCA_964459115.1 uncultured Leptolinea sp.
GTCAACGAAAACAGGTCACTTTGACTCAAGCCGATTAAATCAGCGTTTCCTTAAACTTCAAGCAATTTGTTCAGCAGCCGGAGCTGCTCATCTATTTTGTTTATAAAGGACGTTTAATCACAGACATTACGGGAGCGCAGAAGCTCTGTCATTTCCATGACCTGTGTCAGCACAGGTTCAGTGACAGGTTTGCCAGTACGCCTTTCATGTTGTGACAGATCTCAAAAGCTTTTTCAGGATCTTCGTCGTTTAAGGCTTCCTTTCCGGAATTTTCATATTATAACATGAAATGAATCGGCCATGAAACATATCGCAATTTCTGGTCCGGTCCTGATGACTCACCGGGAGATAAAAGGGAATCCCCTGTTTGGCATGGAAAACAGACCTCTCGGTTTTAGGGCCTTTCCTGCCGCGTTTCTTTTTGCTCTCAGTGTTTTTCTGCAAGCTTTATATTGTATAATATTCAAAGAAGCACAAAAAATTAATAACGAAAGATCCGGAGGATTTCATGAAATTTACAGAGGGTTACTGGCTCCGCAGTGAGCGTTCCAACCCGCTTTATGCGGCACAGGCATATACCGCCGAAGAGATCCCGGGCGGGATGCGGGTCCTGGCGCCCGCCAACAAGATCACCGGACGGGCCGCCACCATTGACCAGCCGGCGCTCACCGTGGAATTTACGGCAGCGGCTGAGAACGTGATCAAAGTCCGGGTGCGCCATTTCCAGGGTTATGATGCCCGCGAACCGCGTTTTGACGTAACGGAATCGGCCGTGCCTTATCAGGTCAATATCGATGAAAAAGAAGCAGTGCTCACCACCGGTGAGGTTACGCTGCGGGTGAAAATGCACGATGACTGGCTGATGACCTTCGAGGCGAACGGCAAAGTGATCACCTCCTGCGGATTCCGCAATCTCGGCTATATGCGCTGGGACCGGCAGCCTTCCACCATGTTCTGTGCCGACAATTATCTTTCCGGGGACTACAAGCCCTATATGCTCAGCGAACTGTCGCTCAAACCGGGGGAGTGTGTCTATGGGTTTGGGGAACGTTTCACTTCATTCGTGAAGAACGGTCAGGTGGTCCAGACCTGGAATGAGGATGGCGGGACTGCCTCGCAGGTGGCATACAAGTCCATCCCGTTTTACATGACGAACAAAGGGTATGGCGTTTTCGTCGACAGCAGCGGCCCGGTGGAGTTTGAGACTGCCAGTGAGAAAGTGGAATATATCGGTTTTTCTGTCCCGGGCGAGGAGCTGCGCTATTATTTCATCTACGGGCCGGAACCGAAGGATGTCTTGAAACGCTACACCGGCCTGACCGGCAAACCGGCGCTGCCGCCGGCCTGGTCCTTCGGGCTCTGGCTCACCACTTCCTTCACCACCAGCTATGATGAAAACACCATCATGTCCTTCATCAACGGCATGGCTGAGCGGAACATCCCGCTGCACGTGTTCCACTTCGATTGCTTCTGGATGCGGGAATTTCATCTGACTGATTTCGAATGGGACCGGGCTGTCATCTCCGACCCGGAAAAGCTGATCGCGGATTGCCACAAGCGCGGACTGCATACCTGTGCCTGGTTCAATCCCTATGTGGGACAGGGCAGCGAGTTCTTTGAAGAAGGACTGAAAAACGGTTACTTCCTGCAGCGTGCGGATGGCAGGGGTATCAAGCAGGTAGATATCTGGCAGGCAGGGCTGGCTATTGTCGACTTCACCAATCCGGCGGCGAAAAAGTGGTATCAGGACAAACTGCGCAAGCTGGTGGATACCGGCATCGACAGCTTCAAGACCGATTTTGCCGAACGGATCCCGATCGATGTGAAATATTATGATGGGTCGGATCCGCTGTTCATGCACAACCGCTATACCTATCTTTACAATCAGGCCTGTTTTGAGGTGCTGGAAGAGAAGCGCGGCATTGGAGAAGCCATGCTCTTTGCCCGTTCCGCTTCTGCCGGATCACAGAAGTTCCCGGTTCACTGGGGCGGTGACTGCTCCGCCAGTTACGCTTCCATGGCGGAGACCCTGCGCGGCGGGCTTTCCCTGATGCTTTCCGGTTTTTCCTTCTGGAGCCATGACATTTCCGGCTTTGAAGAGACCGCGACACCGGATGTTTACAAGCGCTGGTGTGCTTTCGGTCTGCTCTCTACCCACAGCCGGCTGCACGGGTCCAAGAGCTACCGGGTGCCCTGGCTGTTTGATGAGGAGGCCTGTGATGTGCTGCGCTTCTTCACGGAATGGAAATGCCGCCTGATGCCTTATCTTTATGGTGAAGCGGTGAACTCCCATCAGACCGGTGTTCCGGAAATGCGCCCGATGGTGCTGGAATTCCCGCATGACCCGGCGGTGAATTATCTGGATATGCAGTATATGCTGGGCGGAAAGCTGCTGGTGGCTCCGGTCTTCAATGAGGAGGGACACGCGGAGTATTACCTGCCGAAAGGCCGTTGGATACACCTGTTCTCAGAGGAAAAACGGGAAGGCGAACGCTGGTACAGTGATGATTATGACTACTTCTCCCTGCCGCTTTACGTCCGGGAGAACAGCCTGCTGCCGCTGGGCGCAAGGAAAGACCGGCCGGATTATGACTACTGCGAAGGGTTGGAATTACATCTGTATGAGCCGGGCGATGGCGGTTCCGATCGGGTCGTGATCCCCGATCTCAAAGGTGAACCGGCTCTGGAAGCGGCCTTCCGCTGTGAAAACGGTGAGATATCGTTGACACTCAGCCGTACCGTTCCGGATCTGAAGCTGACGGTCCACTGCGGGGAGAGGGTTCATTCCTTCCCGATCAACCGGACCGAGACCCATATTCCTTGCGGGCAAAAATGATTTGGAAAAAAGAATACAGACAAATGCTGAAAGCTGTATTATTTGATTTGGACGGATATCCGTGCGTTTCCGCATGGGAGTTTTGACGATCTTGGGTCCCGGCTGTTTTAGGATCGCGGAAGGGAGGACATATGGAGAAAGAAAAGTCCTGTGGTGCGGTGGTGTTTACAAGGGATGGTGAGGGCTTGATCCGTTATGTGCTGGTGGAACAGCGTAGCGGAAAGTTTTGCTTTCCGAAAGGACATGTGGAAGGAAGCGAGACAGAACATCAGACTGCGCTTCGGGAAATTTGGGAGGAGACCGGTCTGCGTCCCGTGATCATTCCCGGTTTTCGGGAAACGGAGACCTATGAGGTAACGAAGAAACCCGGAACGATGAAAGATGTGATCTACTTTATCGCGGAATATTCCGGCCAGATCATTGATCCACCTTCGACAGATGAGATCCGGGATGTGCGGCTCTGCACGTATGATGAAGCGCTGGTGTTGCTGCCGACTGACAGCCGAAAAGAGGTTTTGACAAAAGCCGACAATTTTCTGAAAGAGGGGAAACAGATCTATATACGGACTGCCTCGATCGAAGATCTGGACGTGGTGACCGCTGTGGAATCGGAGTGTTTCCCGCCGGCGGAAGCGGCACCCCGGGAGGAGTTGGCGAACCGGCTGCGGGTCTATCCGAATCATTTCTGGCTGATGTTCGACGGGGTGCGCCTGATCAGTTTCGTTGACGGTTTCTGTACTGATGAGCCGGACCTGACCGATGAGATGTTCGCGAAGGCGGAGATGCATAATGAAAACGGCGCCTGGCAGATGATCTTTGGCGTCAATACCATTCCCGCTGAACGGAAGAAGGGTCATGCCGGTGGGTTGATCCGCCGGGCAATCGCGGATGCCCGTGAACAGGGCCGGGACGGAGTGGTGCTCACCTGCAAAGAGGAAAAGATTGGCTGGTATGCGAAGTTCGGTTTCGTCAATGAGGGACTCAGCGTGTCGGTCCACGGCGGTGTGCCCTGGTATCAGATGCGGCTGAGGTTCCGATGAAAGAAAGAGACGCATAAAGCAGCGATTCAACATAAAAACAGGTGAGCATCGCTAATGCGAGTGAGTCATAATATGGGCCGTAAGGCAAGCGGGGTGTGGGGCTGCAAGCCCCACAATATCCGGCGCGGGAAGAATAATATAATAGCAAGGGGTCTTTACTCCCGCGCCTTGCGGAGCATTCTATCTGAATTGCAAAACAAATAATAAAATGAGCTCATATAGTAGATTATTGGCATCTTGACAATTTGTTAGTTTTCAAATAAAATGGCAATTAATCATATGAATAATTGCCATTTATGGCAAAAAATCATAGGAATTATTGCCAAAATTGGCAATATATCGAAGGAAGCTGCACTATGGAAAGAGATGTCAGGCAAAAGCTGATCTTGTGGAAAGACAAAAAACACAGGAAACCTCTTCTTATTACAGGAGTCCGGCAGTGCGGAAAAACCTATTTGATGGAGGAATTCGGCGAAGCGTGCTTTGACCAGGTAGTAAAGGTCAACTTTGAAAAGAATGAATCCTTTGGTGATGTGTTTGAACGTGATTATGACCCGGAGCGGATCCTGCGAGAGCTTGGATTTTTGACGATTGGGAAACCGATCGAATCGGAACATACATTATTGATATTCGACGAAATACAAGCCTGTCCGAGAGCGATCACTGCCTTAAAATATTTTGCTGAATATGAAAAAGAGAGCTTTATTTTGTGTGCGGGTTCGCTTCTCGGAGTTGAAATAAAGCGGAACGGCATTTCCTTTCCTGTAGGAAAAATCGAACGAATTCAGATGCGTCCGATGTCTTTTTATGAATTTGTCCGGGCTGTCGGTGGTGAACGATTTCTCACGATGCTGTCGGAATACGGTTTATTTCAGGAAATACCTTCATATGTCACGGAACCGATGCTCCGTTATTTGAAGCTGTATTTCATTATTGGCGGAATGCCGGGCGTGGTACAGAAATGGATCGATACGGAAGATTTTGATGCGGTCGATGAGCAGCAGGAAATGATCCTGCGCGATTATAAAGATGATTTCTCCAATCATGCCGAACAAAAAGACATATTGAAAATCGGCTGGGTGTGGGATTCCCTTCCGAAACAGCTTGCAAAAGAAAACAACAAATTTGTGTTTTCACATGTAAAAGAAGGCGGCCGTTCCCGCGATCTGGAAGATGCATTGAACTGGTTGGTCGATGCCGGACTTGCTTATTTGTTAGAAAAAGTTGATCATGCTGAAATCCCGTTGAGCGCCTGTTCGGATGCCACGTCTTTCAAGGTGTATATGGCAGATATCGGGTTGCTGCGGAAAAAAGCCGGCGTTTCTTATAAGACGATTCTCACGGAACCGGAATCATACAAAGCGTTTAAAGGCGCTATGGCGGAGAATTATTGCATGCAGGAGTTGTTGTATCAAAATATTTCTCCATATTATTGGCATAGCGGAAATACTTCGGAAATCGATTTTTTGTTTGAATCAGACGGGCGAATCATTCCGCTGGAAACAAAATCTGCGGATAATACAAGGGCAAAGAGCTTTGCTAATTATCTGAAAAAATATGAACCACCGATCGGTTTTCGTGTTTCTACGAAAAATCTTGGCGAAAACCAAAAAGGGAAAACGCATGAAATCAGCCTGCCATTGTATCTGCTATGGAAATTGAAAGAATATTTGTAATGATTCAGTACGGAGTACACGGAGACTGGCGCCATGTGCGTCACCTCGGGTTCTGAACAAATACAAAAAAAGAGATAAACAAACCGAATTATAAGCGTATAATTAAGAAAAAGAAATTATCAGATCCATCCGGGTAGAGAGCAGGAACCATGGCCCACACAGACGAAGTTTATCTTGTGAACCACTTTCATGAGGCAATTGAAAATGGCCTGATTCAGGCGTATTTTCAGCCGATTTATCGGTCTTTTACGGGGAAAGTGTTATGCGTGGAAGCGCTGGCCAGATGGTTCGGATCCGGCGCAGAAATGCTGAATCCGGATGATTTTATTCCGATTCTGGAGCGGAACGACCTTATCTTCGAACTCGATATGGAGATCCTGCGTCAGGCCTGTGCCATGTACAGAGAAATGCAGGACCGCGGTACCCCGCTCTATTTTTTTTCCATAAACCTTTCCCGTCATGATTTTAAAAACGAGACGCTGTTTGCGAAGGTAAACGAAACCCTGGAAAAATATCAGGTTCCGCATGAGGCGATCAATCTGGAAATAACCGAAAGCCTGATGATTGAGGATGCGGAGAACTTTAACAGGATTTTCCGACAGTTTCAGGAAGCTCATTATTCTGTCTGGTTGGATGATTTTGGCAGCGGTTACTCATCTCTGAATGTTCTGCAGAATTACAGCTTTGATGTGATCAAATTTGATATGCTTTTCCTGCGGAATCTTTCCAACAAGGGCAGGCAATTGCTGGCATCTATGTTGTTTATGGCCAAGACACTTGGGATCCATACCCTGACGGAAGGTGTTGAGACGAAAGAGCACAGGGAGTTCCTGCTGACAATGGGCTGTGAGGCGCAGCAGGGTTTTTATTATTCAAAACCGCTTTCCCGGGCAGAGTTTTCAGATTTTATTGCGAAACAGCCGGATGCTGTGGAAACCCCGGAGGATAAAGTTTACTGGGATAAAATCGGCCAGCTGAATTTTATGAGTCCCAACCCTCTGAAAGAATTCTCCGAGCGGAAAAATAACGTTGCCGGGACGGAAAATATTTTCAACAGCTTTGACAATTCTATTGCGCTGCTGGAATGCGGTCAGGAAGAATTTAATTACATATTTGCTACCGATAGTTATCAAAAACGCATTCATGAGCTTGGCATCGGTTCAATAGATGGTCTGGAACAGGTATTTGCCAACCAGAGAAGCTTCCAGTATCTGATGGTAAGAAAACTCATATTGGATGCAATTGCCCAGGGAACGGTACAAACAGTAGAATATGTCACAAATGATGTGTACTACAGACTCAGCATGCAGCTTCTGGCCAGAAAAAAAGGCCGGGTGATGCTTGCGGTGCACCTGAGCACATTTGACTCGGAACAGGAGGTTAAAACCGCCAGGGAGATGCTGAATTACGGCAGCGCCCTGTTCTCTACCTTCGAGATAGCGGTCCTGATTTTCCCGGACAGCAACA
The DNA here is from genome assembly GCA_964459115.1 of uncultured Leptolinea sp. GTDB lineage: Bacteria > Chloroflexota > Anaerolineae > Anaerolineales > Anaerolineaceae > Flexilinea. The sequence continues at coordinate 7,020 of CAYWKZ010000145.1, forward strand.
GGTCTTCACGCATCTATACTTCGACCAGTCTGCCGGTCTACGAACGAGAGATCTCGATCATGGAAAGCGTGGAAAAATTCTGCGAAGCGGAAGTTGTGCCCGTGGATCAGCAAAGATATCTGCGCTTTATGGATTTTAATACCATGAATGAACGACTTGAATCCGGTTCCAAAAAGTTTATACAGGGTTTCTTCCGGATGCGCTGGGGCAATGATTCTAATAACTGGTACGCAGCCCGGGTCACACAGATAACGACATTCACCGAAAGAACTTACATGCTGACTTTTCAGGCTGTTCAGGGTGACGGGAAATGCCTGCTTGACGCAATTGCAGCGGAACATCCGGAACTGTTGGG